>CAJXLN010000026.1 GCA_913056255.1 uncultured Thermotogae bacterium
CTAAATCTTTTTTCGCTTTTCAAGCGATGAGGAATTTTTTTCGAAGCCTTATCAAGGCCGAATCGCTTGTTTATCCATCTTTCAGTTCATATCGTGAGTGATAGCCGATACTTCGAGAGAGTGAAATAAAAAGATCCTTGACTGTCCTCTACATAGAGTGTGAAGAGTGGAAACATCTTCTTTGTAAAAAACACTGGATTGAGATTACACTGCTTTTATTCTTTTCAATGACCATATAAAAATTTCAAGCTAAAAACGTTGAACAGTCTAATAATGACTTACTCTCACAATCCTTCCGTATTCATGCGGGAGGTAATTGATAGCCGTTGTGCAATCCCCAACCTAATTTTTTATGAACCAATTCAAAAAAATCTCTATCTTCAGTGCACAAGAATTTCAAAATTTTATTCGAGCCTTTTATCTCAAAAACTCGTGATTTGTTGAATTCTTTGAATTTTTCCCCATCTATAATGGAAAAGTATTTTTCTTCATCACGAGGGTACACGCGTACACGAATTTTCCTGGAAGATGCCACCACAACTGGCCACGGCGCAAATGCATGGGCCATGATTGGAACAATTGAAATGACACTTGTACGTGGGTCAATTACCGATCCACCAGCTGAAAGATTGTAAGCTGTAGAACCTGTTGAAGTGGAAAAAATCATGCCATCGCACAATACGCGTCCCATTTCTCTATCGTCGATCCTCACTGAAATTTCCATCATATGCGATTTTACATCGCGTTGCACGACAAGATCGTTGAATGCGAATTTTTTTTGAAAAGGTCCGGAAATCTCCAAAAAATTTCGTTGCATCACTAAGTAATTCCCTTCGAGAATTTCCTTTAAAACATCATCAATTTCGGAAAATTCGTAAGGGCTCAAGAATCCAAGATGTCCGAAATTAATCCCAACAACGCTTACTTTGTGATCTGAAAGGACTTTGGACGCCCTTAAGACAGTACCATCACCACCAAGGACGAAGGCAATCGTATTCGAATTCGAATATTCCAAAGGAATGATTTTCAACCCATTTTTCTTTATTTTCTTCTCGATTGCCCTGGATGCGTCAATTGCTTGCCTGTTTTTTTCATTTCTAATTATGATGGCATTCTCAAAGTTCGTCACCTTTTCAGAACCACACTTAAATCAAAAAATGTGTTAACTAAGAAGGCTTGAATGAATATCAAGATGAGAATAGCCACAAAAGGTGAAAAATCAATCATACCATAAGCTGGAATAAGCCTTCTCAAAGGTCTCAACATCGGCTCAGCCATAGCATCGAAGATTCGTCTCACGGGAAATCCATAAGGAACTATGAAACTTAAAATAGAGTCTATAATGAGAACTGAAATGGCAAACCAAACCACGATATTCAAAATAACGGCAATAGCATAAATGAAATTCGCAAGTACAAACAACTTTCATTCCTCCAAATCAAGATTTTCAAAACCAATAAGAGGTTTTCCTATCGCAGCGTATCCCTTGGGAGTTATTATTCGACCACGTGACGTTCTGGCTACAAATCCAGCCTGGAGTAAATAAGGCTCGTAAACTTCACTAACAGTCTCAGTTTCCATTCCCATGGTCGCTGCCAAAGAATTCAACCCCACTGGTCCTCCATGGTAATCGTTTAAGATCTTCGAGAGTATTTTCCTGTCAACATCGTCAAGTCCATGTGAATCTATCTTCATGGCACGAAAAGTCTCACCGATCGTTTCAAGTGTTATCGTATTTTCAGACTTCACAGTTGCAAAGTCTCTGGCGCGCTTGAGCAATCTGTTTGCAATTCTCGGCGTACCACGAGATCTTTTGGCAATCTCAAGTGCGCATTCTTCGTTTATCTTCATTCCAAGTATACTCGCTGTTCTTTTGATTATCAACGCAATATCTTTCACACTGTAGAAATCGAGCTCAAGTGCTATACCAAATCGATTTCTCAGTGGTGGAGTGAGAAGCCCGCTTCTCGTAGTCGCGCCAACAAGCGTGAAAGGATTTATGGACAGTCTCACACTTCTGGCGCCTGGACCTTTTCCCACGAGTATGTCAAGCTGAAAATCCTCCATAGCGTTGTAAAGTATTTCCTCAACCACACGGGGTAACCTGTGTATTTCGTCTATGAATAAAACGTCACCACTTGAAAGTGATGTTAGGACGGCTGCGAGATCTCCTTGACGCTCTATCACAGGACCGCTCGTGGCTTGAAGATGCCCACCTGTTTCGTGGGCTATTATCATGGCAAGGGTAGTTTTTCCCAATCCCGGCGGACCAGCCAGCAACACATGATCAAGTACATCTCCTCGCATTTTCGAAGCACGAATGGAGATTTCAAGGCGAGATTTCACTTCTTTTTGGCCGATATATTCATCTAAAGAAGTTGGTCGTATAGTTACAAAATTTTCGTCTTCATTTTGAGGCTCAGAAGATAGAATTCTACCCATTCGATCACCACATCAGGGATGTATTCTGTAAATTGTACGGGCAAAAGGTATTGCCTCTCGTATGTGATCGAGCTTGCAGATCCAGGCTACCAAGCGTTCAATTCCCATTCCAAATCCACTGTGTGGAACAGTTCCGTACCTTCTCAAATCCACGTACCAATCGTAAGACTCAACTGGTAAATTGAACTCCTTTATCTTTTCTATCAGTAAATCCGGATCGTGAATACGTTGCGAGGCTCCTATGATCTCTCCATAACCTTCAGGAGCAATCATATCGTTACAAAGCACCACTTTTGGATTATTCGGATCAGGCTGCATGTAAAAGGCTTTTATATTTCCTGGATAGTTGTAAACCATGACGGGCCTGTCAAATTCCACACTTATTCCCGTCTCCTCGTCTCCTCCTATATCGTCTCCCCACTTCATGTCAAAACCTTTTTTCTGCAAAAGTTTCACAGCTTCATCATAACTTATCCTTGGAAAGGGAGCCTTTACTTTTTCAAGTGGTTTAACATCTCTGCCAATTGCCTCCAAATGTTCCGATGCCTTTTCAAGTACCCTTTTAACGATGTACGATATCAATTCTTCCTGAAAAGTCATGTTATCGTCTGATGTGTAGTAGGCCATCTCAGCTTCATTCATCCAGAACTCCGTGAGATGCCTCCTGGTTTTGGATTTTTCGGCACGAAATGTTGGACCGAGGTTGAAAACCTTACCCAGCGCCATTATGGCCGCTTCTAAATACAATTGCCCTGTTTGAGCAAGGTAGGCCTTTCCAAGATCGAAATATTTGACACTGAAAGTTTCGCCGGCACTTTCTCCTATCGCTCCCGTGAATATGGGTGTATCAACGAGCACGAATTTTTTCGAGTGATAGAATTCTCGAGTCGCTCTTATCACCTCATCACGAATGCGCAGTATGTGAAACTGCCTTTTCGATCTGAGCCAGAGATGACGATTAGTCATGAGAAAATCTATTCCATGTTCTTTCTTGGAAATGGGATAATCCTCAGAGGGAATTTGAATTACTTCTATGTTCTTAACGTCCAATTCGTACCCGTACGGAGATCTTTTATCTTCTCGAACCCTTCCTTCAACTACCACGCTCGATTCCATTCTGAGAGAATCGGCCGTTTTGAAGACTTCTTCATCGGTGGATGATTTTTCCACTATCGCCTGAATGAAGCCAGTTCCATCTCTCAACTGCAAGAAATGAATCTTTCCACTGGAACGTTTGTTGAACATCCACCCTCTTATTTCAACATCTTCACCGACATGTTCGGATATATCTTCTAAGTACACCCACTGAGACAAATTCATCACCTTTCTTTTACGAGCAGCTCACAGATGCGCTGTCTCTATATAAGACGTATGCAACACGACTGTATCATTATGATTTTACCACAAAAAAGCCCCGACTCACAGTCGGGGCTTTTGAAACAAAAAAGTATTTTAGAAAGAAGTGCTCATTTCAAGAGTGGAACTGAAGACGGAGGATGATGAATAATTAAGATCCAATTTAGCACTCACATTACCCACAGGCGTCCACGTTGCATTCGCATCTGCACTCCATGAGCCATTAGATGAATAATTAAGATTCGCTCCAGCATCCACATTACCCATAAGTGTCCCCGTTACTTTCGCCCATGCACTATCAAAAGCGAAGTTGTTAAGAGTTGTTCCCAGTTCGACACTATAACTGCCGATTGTCGTATCGAACCAAGCAGTTACATTGTTGCCATTAGAGTACTCAGCACTAAGGGAGTTTTTGCCAAATGCTGCATTTGCACCAACGGTATAATCTGTCACGGATGCGGAGTTAGCATCGTAAACAAGCTTACCAAAAACATTTGCAGGACCAGCAGTCACATTGACCCCGCCGGAAAGTGTGGCAAAATTGTCCTCGGCTCCAAAACATACACCTGCTGGGCCAACGGTTCCATTCGCGTAAACATCTACATTTGCAGTGTTAGAAGTGAATGTTGACTGTACATACGCATTGAAAGCTTCGGAAGTGTACTGTGCACCTAAATAATTATCTGTGCCCTTACCACCAACGCTAACATTACCGGAAGCAGCTCCAAAGCCACCCTTTTTCCCAGCGACGAGAGAAAGATCCTTCATCAAAGGAATTGTGAAGTAGAAAGAATCAATGCTTCCGTCAGAAAATTCAGCCGTATATGAAAAACCTGCGCCAGATGCGCTAATTTGCAGTGAAGCTGACGGATTAACAGCAAAGCTGGTTGGAGAGGAAGTATAGGTAATATCAACAGCTCCTCCTCCTGTAAGACTCAAAGCACCGAACGACATCACAGCAAAAAGCATAACTGCTGCGACCATAAGAATAGTTACTTTCTTCATACTTTCATTCCCCCTTCTTAATTTTTTTTGAGTTAGATATTTTTTTGCCTTTGAGATATGTGCCAATTAGCAACACAACACCTCCTCATGTTGAATAAGCCTCTCTGCATTCGCCCTTTTACAGGGAGGATTTTATAATGAGATTTAGTATTGCCAGTAATTCCAAACCCAGTACAAGAATGTTCCAAATCCTATCGCACCTATTGCAATGCCTCCAATGCCAGTCCACATCGCAAGATTGGCTTTTTTATTGGCTGTGGCGATTTCTTGCTCAAGCGCAACTTTCGTATTGGAAATTTGGTTTGAAAGCTGAGTCTTGCTGTTTTTGAGATCGTTCTTCATAAAACCAATCTGATTGGAAAGAGAACTCTTTACACTTGGAATCGTCGTGCTAAGAGCAATGTAGTCGTCAGCTTCTTTTTTCTTTAAAGAGGCAAGTTGAGATTGAAGATCTTTGATAGCTTTAGAGTTGTCCGCTATTGGCTTTGTGGCAACTGCGATCTTTTTGTACAAGAACGCACTGCTCTGATTCAGCTCGGCCTCGAGCTCACCTTTCAATTTCGCAAGAAGAGCAGTTGTGTTTTGACTTGCTTTTAAACTCTTGAGGCTTTGATTAATGGATGCTATCTCTTTGGCCAGGTTGGCGATCATGTTGTTGTTTATATTTGCAAGTTTGATGGCTTTCACAGCATCGTCTGAGGCAGCGTTAACTTTGTTGGAAAGATCAGTCTTTACGCTGATCAACATGGTTTGAAGAGTACTAAGCCTCTGAGTGTTGTTAGCAACAACTTTCGCAAGTTCAGGTACACCTTTGAGCTCGCTGACAACCACCTTAAGAGAATTCAACTCTGTTTGAAGGTTGGCAACAACCGAATTCGTGTCACCAAGCTTCTTCACGATCGAATTCACAACCGTCTGAACAGCTGTTATGTCCTGCGCTTTTGCAAGAAGCGGATCCTTCTCAATGTAGTTGAGAAGATTATACGCCGTCTGTGCAAGTTGATAACGATTAACGGTTGCAGAACCGTTGAAAAGTCCATTGGAGCCCACCATGATCTTCGCCTTGGAAAGGGCTTCAACAGCCGGGGCGTAGATGCTTGTCGAAGACACATCTGAATAAGATGCGGCCATGGCAAGAGATGCCATCAACAAAACGGCAACTACGGCACCCACTATCAGGCTTTTTTTCATTTAAACCATCCTCCTTCTTTAGCAATAAAGTTTGAAGACGTGGGAATTAGCTTGAATACGAATTCGCCCCCCAATCTCCAATTTCTCCTAAGATTATATCACTACAATATGGAGATTTCAAGGTTTATCGATTTTTAACCTTGTAGAATTTTAATTTCCCAACTCGAAGTATTTCGCCACCCTTAAAATTCGTCACGAAAAACGGATCTTCGATCGTAGCGTTGTCAATCTTGACACCACCTTGATTTATCAACCGCCTGGCTTCACTCGAAGACGACACTGCGCCTATTTGTTTAAGAAAACGAGGGAGTCTCATGCCATTAACCGCCAAAATTTCTTTCACATTATCCGGGACTCCATGATTGGAAAAAGTCTTGATAAAGCGTTCCTGAGCCCTTACCGCTTTTTCTTCATTATGAAGCCATTTTGTAACTTCAAATGCAAGCTGTTTTTTAAACTCCATTGGATGCAATTCATTTGAATTGATCTTCACTTGAGCTTCTTCAACATTCAAATTCGTAAGCAAACGTGCATATTTGAACATCAATTTATCGGGTATGGACATGATCTTTCCGTACATATTCTCTGGAGTATCATCAACGGCCACATAGTTGTTGTAACTCTTGGACATTTTCAGTGTCCCATCTGTGCCTTCTATGAGAGGCATAGTCATAACTATTTGAGGTTTTTGTTCGAACTCTTCCTGATATTTTCTTCCCACAAGCAAGTTGAATTTCTGATCCGTACCACCCATTTCAACATCAGCATGCACCGCAACAGAATCGTACGCTTGCGCTATGGGATAAAGAAACTCGGCAATACTGATGGGTTTACCTGAATGATAACGCTTTTCAAAATCATCTCGCTCTAACATACGGGCAATGGTGTACTTCGCCGCAAGCCTTATTACATTCTCAAAATTCAGCGGCTCTAACCATTCAGAGTTAAAACGCAATTCTGTTTTGGAACGATCGAGAATCTTAAAAGCTTGCTTTTGATAGCTCATAGCATTCTCTTTTGCTTCTTTGGCAGAAAGCATTGGACGTGTTTTAGATCTTCCAGACGGATCTCCTATCCTTGCCGTAAAATCTCCTATTATGAGAACAACGGTGTGCCCAAGATCTTGAAATTGCCTCAATTTCCTCAAAACTACAGCATGACCGAGGTGAAGATCTGGACGAGAAGGATCAACCCCGAGTTTTACACGCAAGGGCCTCCCGATTTTTATCATTTCAAGAAGCTCTTCAGCGGTTATCAACTCTTCTACATTTTTTTTCAGGATCTCCAACTGTTCTTCAGGACTCAAAAGACTTCTTCCTTTCTTCAGTGTATCGTCGGAAGATTTACCACGTAGGCTGTAACCACACTCAAAACCATAAAAGTTATGGCTAAAGTAAGTGTGATCTTCCCAATCGTATCAAGGCCTTTTTCATGACCGAAGACCGTGTAAAGAGAACCCGATCCGAAAGCACCTCCAAGTCCAGCATGCTTAGACATCTGCATCATAACACTCGTGACAAGGCCAACAGCCACTGCTATGTAAATCGCCACAACTACAATTACCAACGCACCCAATTTTAAACCTCCTTTCGAAAACATTATATTTAAAAGATTATACCAGAAAAATCATCGATTTTTTTTAGAATTGGAAATACACTTATCAACGCTTCCCTTCAATTCACTCATCGCTTCTCTCATCGAAGAAACGAAATCACCATCCTTTATAGAATTGAGGTTTATTTCCACATTGGCAACTGCCGATTTGAAAGCAGCCTCTAACAGCGCTATTGCACTATCGGCATCACTTTTGGCATTTTTGTTTCCAAATTCGTTCATGGATTTTGCCAACGGACAGATTTTTGATATTTCGCGTGCAAGATCGTATGGAACTTCGCACGCTTTTTTGAGGCTCTCTTGCAATTTTTCCGAGCGAATTTTCTTCTTTTCCGGCGTATCCTTTGGAAGCTTAAGTGCACTCATAACTTCATTGAAGGCTTTGATATCTTCATCGGCGATCTCGAGAAGTCTCTTCCGCCTGTAAGAAGATTCACTGATCGCTCTCTCCATTTCGGCTTCATATTCCTCATAACCCTTTTTCCCAATGGTCAACGATGCCACCATTTCAACAAGCGCTGTGCCTAAAGCAGCAACAACGGCACCCACAGCACCCCCTCCTGGAGTTGGCGATTTTGAAGCAACATCCTTAATGAAATCATTAACGCTTTTATCCAATATTCTCATCATCTCATCACTCCTGTTTTTATATAATCACAGATCATTCTACACCCACGATTTCTAAAGAATGAGATGCTCCGATTCTATTCGCTCCAGCCAGTATCATTTCGACTGCATCTTCATAGGTGTGAATACCGCCAGCGGCTTTAACACCCAATTCATCACCAACAACGAATCTCATGAGAGCAACATCTTCAGCGACTGCTCCTCCTTTGGAGTATCCAGTTGAAGTTTTCACAAACAGAGCACCAGCTTCTTTTGAAATCACGCATGCTGCAACTTTTTCTTCAAAATTCAACAAAGCAGTTTCTATTATAACCTTTACAATACGTCCCCTTGCCTCTTCAACCACAGCCTTTATATCATCGTACACCTTTTCGTATTCTAAATCCTTGAGGGCGCCTATATTCATCACCATGTCGAACTCATCTGATCCGTTAGACAGTGCCCATCTAGTTTCCTCGGCTTTAGCCTTTGGAGAAGTGGCTCCAAAGGGAAAGGCTATCACGCTTGCGACTTTGACATCTGTGCCTTCTAATTTCTTTGAGGCGAGCGGAACTCTAAAGGGATTCACACACACAGAATGAAATTTATTATCTATCGCCTCAAAACATAACTTTTCTATTTGTTTTGCACTGGCGTTTGGAGAGAGTGAAGTGTGATCGATCATTGAGGCAATTTCGGGCTTGGAGATTTCTCGTTTACTTGGTGAAAATACGAATTTCTTTGCTCGAATTATTTCATTCTTGATTTTTCCTGACAGATCTTCCATACATTATCACCGTCCTTTATAATCCTATTTCTTCGTGAATGGCCTTCATGGAATTCAAAGACAAATCAAAAAAATCTTCTAAGTCCAGTCCAAGTTCCGAACAACTCAACATCTGTTCACGACTTGCACCTTTTGCAAATGCCTTTTGCTTGAATTTCCTTAACAGAAAGTTCACATCTAACGTTTCTAAAAGTTTTTCAGGACGTATGAGTGCTGCCGCAACTATAAATCCAGTGGTGGGATCTGCCGCATATATGGCCTTTTCTATCGGTTTTTCGCGCTCTTTTTTGCCACAGTGAGCAAGAATTGCATCGTAAACATCTTGAGGTAAGTTGTATTCTTTAAGAAGTCTCACGCTTTCAAGACCATGACGTGATGGTTCTTCCTTTGTTTCCGGATAATCGTAATCGTGAAGAATGCCTGATATTTCCCATAAATCCATGTCATATCCATTTTTTTCTGCCAACGCTCGCATAATAGCACCGGTTGCTATCATGTGATTCACTAAATTTTTTGAGTCGACATGCAATCTCACCAACGCAATGGCTTCACTTCTTGTCATGTCCATACACCCCTTTACAGCTTCTATACCCAAAAAACATTCGAATAATGTGATATCTCCGAAGTCTTAAAGTGAAATTCACTTTGGAAGGAAGTGTGTTCTTCAACTTTGCAAACTCAAATATGATCCTTCTCAATGAATTGTGATAATCATCTTTTAACGCTGAAAGCCTCATTTTCAAAAGAGCAGCGTTTTCATCTGCCATTCCGAAGGTTTTAACTCTCTCATTTGATAAAGACAAAGAAAGTACCGACTGTGGTTCTATCCTGAGTATCTCATTAACAGCCGAGTTGAATCCATTAGGCTCGTCCATGGAAAAATGGCACAAGGCTTCCAGATACAAGAACTCAGGATCTTTAATCTTGGGGACGGTCTTGAGTGCAGCTGAAAAATCGCCACTGATGTACATTTTCAATGCACGTGCATATTTTTCAAGAACGCAATAATCATTTTGAATGGAAGGAAGTTCCTCCTCTTTTTTTGCTTTCACAACATCACAGAATCCAAAACTGCAGGGATTGTAGTCTCTTTTACAAATTCTCTTTGCCAAAACTTCCGTCATAGAAACTCTATCAGAAAAGTCAAACATACCTATATCCAAAAGATACTTTCGCCGATCGGTACGCAAAAATTTAACATCATTCGAGTTGTTAAAAATTTTCCATGCAAAATCCGCAATTTTATCTTTCGACATCGCAAGGTAAATTTTGAAAGATTCTTCCCAACGTGAATCTTCGAGAAAAAACAAAACATGAGCAAGTGCCAAATAGCCAAAAGGTGAAAGTGGATGTAGGTTTTTCAATTTCAGCGCTTCTTCAAGCGCTTCTTTCAGTGCGCCCGATCCCATCAAAACCATGAAAGCATTGTACATCGATTCTGGATCATCTTGCTCAGAAAATACGTTGTAAGCTTCCTCAAAATTTCCTCGAAGATATGCTACCATTCCCAACATATCATTGGAAAATTTGGAATTTTCCATTATTCCAGCCAACATTTCATCTGATAGATCAAGGTCCAAGTTGTACAAATCATCAACACTTGAAACCTCACTGAAGTCCAAGTTGTAAGATTTCTGGGTTGAAAAGGAGAAATGCTCATCCTTTTTTTCTTTTTTCCTGATTTTTGAAGGTTCGCGCCCCAAATCTTGTTCTATCTCTTTCTTTAACTCGAATAGAGCTTTCAATTTAGAGTTTTCATCCAAGGTTATCAATCCTTGATATATGGAATTCCATCAGCGCTCGGTGCGCGACTCCTTCCAACCAATCCTCCAACAACGATAAGAGTTATTATGTAAGGAATCATACCAAAGAGATATTGAGTGTTAGTGGCGAGATGAAGTATTCCTTGACTTTGAAGCTGATCGTTAAACGCAGAGGCTGCACCAAACAAAATAGCTGCCCACATCGCGCCAGTTGGACTCCAATTTCCTATGATCATCGCTGCCAATGCGATGAAACCTCGACCGTTGGACATGTTTTCGGTAAATTGTCCGAGTTCACCTATACTCAAAAATGCACCACCGAGTGACGCGAAGACTCCACTCATGAGAACACCAAAATACCTGATATTGTAAACGTTGACTCCTAAAGTGTCGGCCGCTTCAGGGTTGTTACCAACCGAACGCATCCTCAGGCCAAGTCTGGTTTTGTATATAAGAAACCAGCTAAAAGCAACGGAAGCAAATGCAATGTACACCAATGGAGAAAGAGAACTGAAAATCCTTCCAAAGAATGGAACATTCTCAAATGAGCCAAGATTTACCAGAGGAATAGATCTGACAAGATCGGTAGATCCCGGTTTACCAAAAAGTTCAACGAGAGAAAAACCGGTTATTCCTTGTGCCAACAGAATCAAAGCGGTTCCACTTATGATCTGATCTCCGGCATATCTTATGGTAGCCCATGCATGAAGAGCTGCCATAGCCACTCCAAGTAATATGCCAAGTGCAAGCCCATACCACGGATTGCCAGTAAAATAACTCCCAACGACACCACCAAAAGCTCCAATGAGCATAATACCTTCGAGTGCTATGTTGACCACACCTGTCGTTTCACTGTAAACTCCACCCAACGCTGCCAATATCAATGGTGTTGATTGATTCAGCGTGGATTTGTAAAAGATCGGATTTGCGAATACACTTATTATTGCCTGTATCCAAGCATTCACGCCTCTTCAACCTCTTTTCTTTTCCAGAACATGAGCGTTTTTACCAACCTATTAGTTGCAACGAGGAAAATGATTATGCCTTGAATTATTATGACTATATTCTTAGAAACTCCGGCAATCTGCATCTGGTTAGAGCCTGCCCTTATCGAGGAGATCAAGAACGCTGCAAAGGCTATACCTATTGGGTTATTTTGACCTATTAGCGCAATCGTTATTCCATCAAATCCCATACTCCCCCCGAGAGCTCCAAGGTATCTGTAATACAATCCCATAACTTGCATTGTCCCTGCGAGTCCTGCCAACGCTCCACTTATAGCCATGGCCATAACGGTATTTCTTCCTATACTTATTCCACCGTACTCAGCAGCATAAGGGTTAAAACCAACTGCTTTAATCTCATATCCCGTTTTCGTTTTCTCAATGAGAATGTAAACCACCACCACGGCAGCAAGTGCTACGAATATTCCAGCACTAAGCCAGGTTGCTCCAGAAGTGATGAGGTTTGGAAACCTCGCGGAGTACGCTATCTTAGGCGACTTAGGAACTCCACCAGGAGCTTGAAAGGGTCCATTAACCACATAGTTGGCGATAAAAATAGCGACGTAGTTAAGCATTATAGTCGTGATGACTTCATGAGCACCTCTTGCAGCTTTAAGCCAACCCGCGATCGATGCCCACAGTGCTCCGCCAAGCATCCCGGTTACGATCATAATCGGGATTGAAAGATAAAATGGATACGCTATCATCTTCGTTCCGACGTAAGTTGATAAGATTGCTCCGATTATTAGCTGTCCATTGGCACCTATGTTAAAAAGTCCTGCTCTGAATCCCACTCCAACAGAAAGTCCGGTGAGTATCAAAGGTGTTGCTTTCATCAAGTTATTTATCAAAGCACCCTTTGTCCCAAATGCGCCATAGATCAAAGCTCCATAAGCAATGAACGGATTTTTGCCGATCATGATCATGACAATCGCAGCAATGAATAAAGAGGTAATAACTGAAATCACTGGAACTATTATTTTATCGTTCATGTAGAATTTTTTCAAGTCATTTGCCATCTTCTAAGCCTCCTGAGTACGAAGATCTTCAAGCTTATGTCCTGCCATCATCAAACCTACTTCTTCGGTTGTTGTCTTTTGAGGTGTAACTTCTCCCATGATTTGCCCTTCATACATGACCAATATTCTGTCACTCAACGAAAAAATTTCTTCGAGCTCCATGGATATCAAAAGCATTCCAACACCTTGATCACGCATAGAAATGATCGTTTTGTGTATGAATTCAATAGCCCCTATATCCAATCCGCGAGTTGGCTGAGAAATAGCTATGAAGTCCGGATTAAAAGAAAATTCTCGTGCTATTATGACCTTTTGTTGATTCCCACCACTCAAATTCTCCCCAAGCAAATTTATGATTGGTGGTCTCACATCAAAACGTTTCACAAGTTCATCCGAAAATCGCTTTATATCTATTAGCCTTAAAAACTCTCCATCACAGAATCGTGGATTGTCATGCTTTCCAAGTATGAAATTATAGTAAAGGGGAAAATCTAATACCAGACCATGTTTAAGTCTATCTTCTGGTATATGACTCATTCCCATATCACGTCTTCTTTTTGGTGAAAAATTGGTTATATTCACCCCTTTAAAAATCACACGTCCTTCCTCTACTTTTCTTAAACCAGTGATGGCTTCTATTAGTTCTGATTGGCCATTTCCAGCAACACCTGCAATGCCAACAATTTCACCACGCTTCACGGAGAAATTAAGACCTTTTACCGCTTCCAATCCTCTGTTCTCGTTAACGTGAAGATTTTCAACCCTAAAAATTTCTTTACCAATTTTTGCCGATCCTTTTTCCACCCTGAGAAGCACATCACGTCCTACCATCATACGGGCAAGTTCCCTTGGATTGGTATCACTGGTTTTAACTACACCCGTAACTTTTCCAAGACGCATGACCGTCACCGAATCGGTTATAGCCATAACTTCGTGAAGTTTATGAGTTATAAATATAACAGTCTTTCCCTGAGCTTTTAAAGCCCTTAAAATTTCGAAAAGTTCTTCTGTTTCTTGAGGGGTAAGAACAGCTGTTGGTTCGTCAAGAATGAGTATTTCTGCTCCTCGGTACAAAACTTTTATGATTTCTACACGCTGTTGTATTCCAACTGGAAGATCTTCTATGATCGCATCCGGATCCACAAACAATCCAAATTTTTTGGACAATTCATTGATTTGCTTGCAAGCACTGTCTCTTGCAAAAAAGGGACCGCGAACTGGCTCCATGCCTAAAACGATGTTTTCAACTACACTTAACCTGTTAACAAGCATGAAATGCTGATGCACCATTCCGATCTTCGCATTTATCGCATCATTTGGATTTTCAATCCTGGTTTCTACCCCATTCACGTAAATTTTTCCGGAATCCGACTTTATTAAACCGTAGAGTTGATTCATCAACGTAGTTTTGCCCGCGCCATTCTCGCCAACTATCGCGTGGATCTCGCCTCGTTTCACGAAAAGATCGACGTGATCGTTGGCGAGAACTCCAGGAAACCTTTTGACGATTTTTTCCATTACAACTGCATATTTGGAATTATCCTTCTCATTTGATTTATCCACAGTAACTCTCCCTTCATGAACTACCATCAGCAAAAGACTTCACGCTTTACAGATTATTGATCATCGTCTTCCATAATAAGAGCAGGTCTTACACGGTCTCGGCAAATTTGCATTATGTCAGTTCCTGCTGTATTTTTTCAAAATGCCTCGTTTCCTCATGTTCTTAGCGGCGTTCTTTATCCCTGTTGTGGACGATATGACGGGTCGCTATTCTCATTCTTTGAGATCCTTATCTTCTAAAAATTCTCTTTAAGAACTCTTTTATCTTTCTATGTATCTTTTAACAAAATACCGATGATCAATAATAAAAAAACGCAAAAGGGGGATAAATCCCCCTCCTGCCTGTTTAAAATTGGATCTGTGGAACCTGGAAAGCTTGGAATTCTCCTTTATTTCCTGGCACTACCAATTTTCCATCTATTATAGCTTTTTTAATAACATCCAATTGGTGGAAAACGCCCTTAGGAACGAGTTGTTTTGTGTAAGTCATTGGACTAATACCTACACCATTATCCTTCAGTGACAAGGTGATCGTACCACCTTTGAAAGTTCCATCAACAACAGATTTAATACCATCAAAAACAGCAACGTTTACCCTTTTCATGGCACTTGTGAGAACATATCCGGGAGCCAAGTAATCTTGATCCTGATCAACACCAATGGCAAAATGACCTTTTCCAGCATCTTTCGCGGCCTCTATCGTTCCAAGTCCGCTCAAACCTGCAGCTGCAAAGACAACGTCTGAACCTTCTGAGAACTGACTGTTGGTCATGGACTTGCCTGCGGCGGGATCATCGAAACTACCAACATATCCAGAGAGGACCTGGACGTTCGCGCCGTTGAGAACATTGTAAGTTTCAACACCAGATTCATACCCGTATTGATACCTCAAAACAGGTGGTATTGGAATTCCACCTATGTATCCTACCTTTCCAGTCTTGGTTATCGCAGCTGCAAGATATCCAACTAAAAACGCGCCTTCCTGTTCTTTGAACAAAAAGTTCTCAACATTTGGTGAATTGACAACACCATCTATGAATATGAACTTCGTGTTCGGAAATTGCGGCGCAACTTTTGCGAGCGCGTCCTGCATCATGAATCCAACACCAATAACTACATCTGAAACTTGTGCGGCAGCTGTAAGATTTGGAACGTAATCAGCCTGCTCGTAAGATTGAATAACATTTGCAGTCACACCGTACTTTTTGACTGCCATTTCTACTCCAGCCCATGCACTGTCGTTAAAAGATTTGTCACCAAGTCCACCTGTATCTGTCACAAAAAATACCGTGGTAGACATGCCGATCGTACCTAAAACGAGTATCAGTGCCAGAAAAACTACAAGATACTTTCTCATACTTTACCCTCCTCTTTCTCAAATTGTTTTTTACCTAAAAAGCGCGTGTACAGCGCTTCGAAGGTCACAAATAGGCTTACAATTGCCACGATCCAGATCATGATCACGTTGGGTCCTTCACCTTTCTGTAGAACATGTGAATATGTTGGAAATCCATATTCAACGAAGATCTCTATAGCTCTTGGCATTAACAACATGAAAGAGCCAACAACGGTGATGATCGAGGAAACAAATCTGTAAATCCAGTTTTTTCCAAAGAAAGTTATCGAAATGAGTAGTAATGAAACAAGTATGAAAAGCTTTGAACCATCTTTGGTCTGAAAAAAGAAGACATTCGGTGCTTTCTCTGGGATCATATCTGCTTTCTTCACAATGCCGTTAATGGTGTTGGAAATCTCTTTTAAATTACTTGTTCTTATTCGATCGTCGATATGTTTCACGATGGCAGTTCTTAATGTTGGAGCTGCCAACCTGTATATACCATCAATGGTGTTGGAAAAAGCTGATTCTTCATTAGAGAGTTCATTCAAATGATTTCTAATATCTGAAAGCAGTGAATCAGATCTGTCTCGGACTATCTTCATCATGTTTATTTGAGTTGACAGATTACTGTACCCCAAATAAGGTGAATTTCTATCGATATCGATACGAAGTGCTGCAGGATAGTTGATGATTTTGCGATACACTTTTTCTCTTTTCAAAGCCGAAAGGTAAGAAGAAAGCGTTTGAGTGACGAAGTTGTAAGGATCAAGCCTCAAAGCAGTTAAATCAGAACTTATACCATTCAAACGGTAAGTTAATATACCGTTTTGACCGTAGATTTCGCTTTCATATATTTTCATATATGTACTTCCAAGAAAATTGTCATTTTTTGACATACGAGTAGATGGAATATTACTGTATAAAGGAACGAAAAGCAACGATATGAAAAGCGCCATCACGGCAGTTGAAGATAGTGTGAACAAAATCTTTTTGCTTTTCAATATGCCAAACCATGAAATAATTGACAAGAATGCTACCATTACGACCAAAAAACCGTATATAGTGGAATCAAAACGACTTAACATTGGATCAATTCCGAACAAGATAACCAGAGATTCAAAGGTCAAAATTGACAACATCACATATTTAATGAGACGCGCCTTGTAAAAAACGAAGAAAAGCAACAACAATGCGTAGATCAACCATCGCCAGATCAGCAAAGAAGAGGGTGTTTTACTTTGATTTGCTAATTTGCTTTCCAAATTCAATACTCTGTTGTTAATTTTCCTTGAAACATCACTTTTAACGCCGTTAGCAGCAAGCAATTCTTGAATTTGCAGAGAAGAAACCATGGAAGACATTGCACGATCAACCGCTACAGAGGTGGATTGACCTGTAGAGATGAAAAGTTTTACAGTTCTCGCAGTGTTATCCATAGTTTTTGACATACGAGTTTTGAATTTTTCAATTGCCGCATTGATTTCCTTCTGATCGAGAGAATCAAACACCAAATTGGTAAGATCATCTGGTATTTCTACTTTTCTAACTGCTGGAATTTTTAACTTGAATTTCTCGATTGCACTCGATAGATCCTTTGGAATTGTACCATTGTAAGATTTTGAAAGAGAAGACATTAAAAGTTTTTTCAGATCAACGTTAGTATAAGTATAATCACCAATTACACTGCCCGTAGCTCCCACAGATTTTTGAATATATGCCTTGGTAAGAGCTGCAGCATCTTTGCTAACAGTATTTGCAAAGCTAAAAACCGATTCTGCAAAAGTTGGAGATTTCGGAAAATCGGTAGGACCAACATTTTGTCTGTAAAGATCATCAACCACATAAACAAGAAAAGCAGAGAGAGCCAGATTTTCAACGGGATCCTTTGTCTTGTACCTTTCATACAAGTTCTTTGAAATATATTGCATATCAAATTTTTGAAAATTCCCAACAGCACCAGATGGAATTTGGAAACTTCTCATTCTGATCCAGCGATAATAAGCGACAGGCTCTAACTCATTGACTATGGTGTAAACGATACGATCGATCTTATTTGTGGGTTGAACATTGAGTTTTCCAGTCTCTTCCACTATGGATATGTAATTGTTGAATGTCCTAACGTATTCTCCGTAGTTAGAGAGAACCTCAGATTCGAAATTCGCTGCAATCACAACAAAAGAAATGATCATAATAAACGAAAACGTGAACACGATCTTCTTCACATTAACACCTCACTCAAGAGCATCCAAACTTCGTTGCGCGTATGATTATATCATAAAGTCACAAAGCAATTTGAAAAATTTATGAAAAAACGATGCAGAGTAAAAACTCTGCATCTTGTCAGTTTATATAACCTTTAGTTCTTTTCCTACATGCTCAAATTGTTCCAGAGCAAAATCAAGATCCTCTTTTGTGTGACTTGCACTGATCATGACACGAATACGTGCCTTTCCCTTTGGAACTGTTGGATAACCTATTGATTGTGCAAAAATCCCAGCATCGAAGAGTTTCTTGCTGAACTCCGTGGAAACCTTCGCGTCGTAAAGCATAATAGGCGTAATTGGGGTTTGGCTGTGACCGATATCAAATCCCATGTTTTTCATCTCTTTCTTAAAATAGTCAGCGTTACTCCAAAGTTTCTTTACCAATTCGTCGCTTTCTTCAAGCACTTTGACCGCTGCAAGTACCGCTCCAACATCTGGAGGCGTTGGAGCACTCGAAAAGAGGAACGGTCTGGCTTTTTGCTTTAAATATTCGATCAACGTGGCGTTTCCGGCAACATATCCGCCAACAACGCCAAAGGCTTTGGACATAGTGCCTATGTCTATATCAACTTTTCCTTCAAGTTCGAAATGGGCCACTATTCCGCGACCGTACGGTCCAAGCACACCTTCACCATGTGCATCGTCAACCATAACAAGCGCATCGTATTTTTCACCTAACTTCACGATATCAGAAAGAGGTGCCACATCTCCATCCATGCTGAAAACACCATCTGTTACGATTAGTCTTCTCCGTGCTTCTGTATAGGCCTTGAGTTTTTCCTCAAGATCTTTCATATCGAGATGGTTCCATCTGATTATCTTTGCTCCAGAAAGTCTGCATCCATCTATTATGGAAGCATGGTTGAGTTCGTCGCTGAAAATAAGATCTTGTTTTCCCACAATAGAAGGAATAACAGCCTGATTGGCATTGAATCCAGATTGGATCAGCAACGCAGCTTCAGCACCCTTGAACTTCGCCAATTCTTTCTCGGCTTGTTCATGTAAAGATAAGGTACCAGCTATCGTTCTGACTGCTCCAGGACCAACTCCCCACTTTTCGACAGCCTCAACGGCAGCTTTTTTAAGTCTTTCATCGTTAGCCAAGCCAAGATAGTTATTGGAACATAGGTTAAGCACTTTTTTGCCACCGATAGTCAACCACGCACCTTGTGGGCCTTCTAAAGTTCGTATGTAAGTGTAAAGTCCATTATTTTTCAGTTCTTCAAGCTCATCCTTGAAAATTTTCCAATTAAACATATCAATTCTCCTTTCAGAGTTTTAAAACGATTTTACCACATTTCCCTTCTTCCATAAGGTGAAAACCTTCTTCATAATCTTCAAAATCCAAAACATGTGTTATGACCTTTGACAGATCTAATTTTTTATTCTTGAGAAGGTCTCCTACTCTGTACCAGGTGTCGAACATCTTTCTTCCAGTTATTCCGTAAATTCTTATCGCTTTGAAGATCACCAGATCGTTGAGATTGATCATCACATCATCATCGTAGACTCCAAGAAGAGAAGCTCTTCCAGCTGGAGTTAGTGAGGTAAGACCATCGATAAGAGCCTTTTCATTTCCGCTCATCTCTATGAGTACATCTGCACCATCTCCATCTGTTTCACGTTTAACAACATCGACTAAAGATTCTTGTAAAGGATTTACCACGACATCTGCACCTATACTTTTCGCAAGTTCTCTACGATAAGAATTGACCTCACTAACTATCAATTTGGCTACGCCCGCAGTTTTTAGGACCTCAATTGCAAGTAAGCCTATCGGACCTGCGCCGGTAACGAGTACGTTCTTTCCTGTGACATCTTCAACGAAGATCGTATGTACCGCATTTCCTAACGGCTCTTGAACTGAAGCCCAAACGTGTTCAATGGAAGGATCATTTTTCCAAAGAACTATTTCTGGCACACGAATATACTCGGCAAATGCACCGTCCATATCAACACCAAGAATTTTTAGATGTTGGCACACATGCATATTTCCAGTTCGGCATTGTTTGCATTTACCACACGGAATGTGTGTTTCAGAAGAAACAAAATCACCGATCTGGACCATGCTTACTTCTTCTCCAACAGCAACCACTTCACCTGCAAATTCATGACCCATCGTTTGAGGCGGCCTTATGTGTTCCTGAGCCCATTTATTCCACAAATATATGTGAAGATCTGTTCCACATATCGATGTAGCGTAAACTTTTACGAGCACATCATGCGATCCGAGATCTTTGGGAACATCCACAGTTACAAGTTTAGCTCCACGTCCGGGTTTCTCCTTTATAATGGCTTTCATCTTGTCTGGTATATTCACCATCATTTTCACCTCTCCTCACCAAAATAGAAAAACGTGTGTACACGAAAATTTTACCACTAAATTGGATTTTATTTATACTGATCTAAAATATAGTATATTTTTGTACCATTAATATGAGTCGACTCAAAAAAATAAGTTGAAAGGGATGATGAACATGGCTGCAGGTGATACGGTATCTGAGCTTGATAAAACACAATCTATTGTGGTTTATCTCAATACCGGAAATTTGGATTCGAACGGCAAACCAATTATAGACAGGGCAACGATAAACGGCGTTAGTCCAACAGCACAAGAACAGGATAAGTACGACTTTGCCTACACACTCGCTGGTCTCACTTCAAAAACGGTTGATGGAATAGTCGTGAGAACAAACACTGACCTTGGACCAATAAGCTGATAGAGAGGGGTGAACGTATATGGCAACTACAACGACTAAGTATTTGTCTATGAAATTCATCGCATCATCTGACGGTTCCACAAAGATAATCAGACTTGCAGATCCCAAAGATGGGTTGACTTCACAAGAAGTGCAAAATCTGATGAACGCGGTAGTATCTTCACATCTGCTTTACACATCCAAAGGTGCGCTTGTCGATACCGTCGATTCCGCAAATATCATAGATAGAAACAATAATGAGTTGTTCAATTTGGTTCAATGAACTTTAAGGGGGTGAAAGCCCCCTTTTAATCAACGTCGTTTCAAAATGACATAGTTGTCAAAGACTCTTAAAAAGAGGAGTGGTGATCAATGGAAGAAACATTAAATATTTTAAAAGACATAAAACTCGTTATAGATACTGCTATCGTGTTGGTAGAACATCCAGGAGATGGAGAGAACAAAAAGAAAAAGGTCATTGAGATAGTGAACGATTTCATAAAATCAAATAACGTGGTTGTACCGATACCGATGATGATATTCAACTACATCCTTGGTATGGTCATCGATTGGACTGTAAAGTGGTTGAATTCCAACATGTGGAATAAAGATGAAAAAAAGTTATCCAAATGAGTTAGAGCCTGTCGTTCGTTCGCTCACTCGAAAATACGCTCATTCGGTGAATACATCTGAATTCGACGATCTTTGCCAAACGATCTGGTACTTGATACTCGTAGCTAAAAAGAAATACGATCCAATAAGAGGATCTTTCAAAAGGTTCGCGTTCTACTTTGCAAATATGAAGCTCAAGGATCATTTTTGGAGATCAACTAATCTTCCAGAGACGAAAGGGGAATTTTCTCTTTTGCACATAAAAGCTTATTTCGTCAATGAGACGGAAAATCTTCCCGACAAGGGGCTTGAAATCTCGGAAGAACTTCCTGATATCGCACGTTTGAAGATCGAAGGATATACACTTTCCGAAATATCTCAAAAGTTGAAAATTCCCTACGGAACCTTAAAAAGAAAATGGAGAACTTACGCAAAAAGTTTAGGCGCCTGATGGCGCTTAA
>CAJXLN010000027.1 GCA_913056255.1 uncultured Thermotogae bacterium
CCCTTATCGCTTGCAAAGCGAAAAAAGATTTAGATTTCAAAGTTATAAAGTTGACGCACAAATTAAGGACTTAGTTCAAAGTCACTCGGCCTGTCGGCCTCGGGCATAAAAGTGGGAAATATATTCTCCACCGGAGAATCCCGCTCTTTATTCAGGCTCTCTTTTAGAAAGGAGAAATTTTTATGAATCTTAAAGAAGAAAAAGTCGATTCTACTTTGAAGTTCAATGGAGGTATGATACAGCTTTACTTGGACGAGGTGCGACTTCCGAACGGTCATAATTCCCACAGAGAAGTTGTAAGGCATCCTGGAGCATCTGCCGTGATAGTTACAGACAGTAAAGGATATGTCGTACTTGAAAAACAATACAGATATCCTGTAAATGAAGTTTTGTGGGAAATACCAGCCGGTAAGTTGGACAACGGAGAAGATCCTCTGAAATGCGCCAAAAGGGAATTGAAAGAAGAAACGGGATTTGTTGCCGGGGAATGGAAAAGGCTTGGATACATTTACACAACGCCTGGTTTTTCAGACGAGAAAATATACCTTTTCTTTGCAAACGAATTGAAAAAGGGTAATGCAAATCCAGATGAGGATGAATTTGTAGAGATAAAGTTGTTTTCAAAAGACGAAGTGGAGTGCATGATCATGGAGAACGAGATCGTCGACTCAAAGACGATAGCAGCGTTTTTCAGGGCTCGCGAAAAGGGTTTTCTAAATTGAAAGCGGAAATAGTTTCAACTGGCACAGAACTTCTACTTGGAAAAAACTGCAATGAGGATGCAAGAATTTTGTGTGAGGTGCTTGCAAGATGCGGAATTGATGTTCACAGGTACACCACTGTGGGGGATAACGTGGAAAGGATCGCCAAGGCGTATTCTGAAGCACTTGACAGGGCAGACATCGTGTTTTCAACGGGCGGACTCGGTGGAACGGATGACGATCTTTCAAAGCAAGCCGCATCTTTGGCAACATCTATTCCTCTCGAAAAGAATGAAAAGATAGAATCTTTTTTGAGAAGCAAAAAAGTGAAATCGGAGAGGATTGTGAGATCTTTTTCTTCTATTCCAAAAGGTGCTCTTCTCTTTGAGAATACAGTTGGAGTGGCGCCGGGTATAGTCATACCTGTGAATAGAAAATATCTGATACTTCTCCCCGGACCTCCAACGGAATTGAAATCCATACTAAAAAGTGGGCTTGAAGAATTCTTGAGGAATATAGGTGGCGCTTATATTTCAAGCAAAGTGATAAGGATCCAGGGTTTACGGGAGTCGGAAGTAGAAGAGAAGATACACGATCTAACCCTTTCTTCAAATCCAACAGTTGCCACATTTTTGAAAAAAGGATGGATAGAGATTTCGATAACGGCAAAAGCGAGAGATGAAGTTTCGGCAATTGAGATGAACTCAAAAATCGAAAGTGAAATCTTGAAACGATTCCCAAAAGAGGCTATTGGAAAACCTGAAGCGACGCTTGAAGAAACTCTTTACCGCATTCTCAAAGAACGTGGACTAACGATTTCGGTTGCAGAGTCGGTTACAGGAGGTATGATATCAAGTAAACTCGTGAATATTGCGGGAATTTCGTCCGTTTTTAAGGGAAGTGTGGTTTCGTATTCCAACGATTCTAAAGTAAAAATTCTCGGTGTTACAAAGGATACGATAAAATCTCATGGTGCAGTTTCTGAAAAATGTGCCATCGAAATGGCCCGCGGTGTTAAAGAGATCTTCAAAACTGATATTTCCATTGCTACAACTGGTATCGCCGGACCTACAGGCGGAAGCAAAAAAAAACCGGTAGGAATTGTGTGGTTTGCTCTTGTTTGCGGGAATGATATTCGAACATGGAAAAGAATTTATGCAGGAAGTAGAAACGAGATAAGGAAATACGCCTCAGAAGAAGCTTTGGATGCACTGATCAGGCGAGTTGCAAGGTGATTTTCAAGAATTCATGATATAATTTTGCCACTATGATGATAGAAGCGTTCAAAGAATTCTACGAAAAATACAAAAAGATCAGTTCGTTGCTTTTAGAGCCTGAGGTGTTGAGTAATCCAAAGCTCGTGATGAAATATTCTAAAGAACTCGCATCCATTAAGGAAGCGGCGCGAATTTACGAAGAGTATCTGAAAGTGAATGATGAGATCGAGGAGTTGAAATCGATCGCTTCTTCTGATATCGAAGATGAACTCAAAGATGAGATTACTCAAAAAGAAAAGCGAATCGTTGATTTGGAAAATGAAGCGTCAAGGCTTGCAGAACAGATGGATCCAAATGCCGATAGAAATGTGATCGTTGAGATACGTGCTGGGGTTGGTGGACAAGAGAGTGCGATTTTCGCCGGCGATCTTTTGAGAATGTACGTACGTTATGCTGAACGCCATGGTTTGAAGACGGAGATCCTTTACTCACATGAAACCGAGATCGGTGGATTTAAAGAAGTTACCTTCTCCGTTTCCGGAAAGGGAGCTTACAGTCTTTTTAAATACGAAAGTGGCGTTCACAGGGTTCAACGTGTTCCTGCGACAGAAGCTTCCGGAAGAATACACACTTCTACAGCCACCGTAGCAGTTCTTCCCGAAGCGAGCGAAGTGGATGTTCAAATAAAATCGGAAGAAATAAAGATCGATACGTTTAGATCTTCAGGTGCTGGTGGACAACATGTTAACAGAACCGAGTCGGCCGTGAGGGTTACGCACATACCAACTGGAATCGTTGTTGTATGTGAATCGGAAAGATCACAAATTCAAAACCGAGCCATAGCGATGAAAATACTCAGATCAAGGATTTTAGATCTAAAACAGCGCCAGGAAAGCGAAAAATTGGCCTCCATGCGAAAGAATCAAATTGGTACGGCAGAGCGTAGTGAAAAAATACGCACCTACAATTTTCCACAAAACAGAGTTTCAGATCACAGAAATTCCTTCACCACTTATAGAATTGGCGATGTTATGAATGGCGATTTGGACGAAATCGTCGAGTCTTTGAGAAAATGGGAAACGGAGAGTAAAAGTGAATTTTCTAGGAGCTGAATTCAAAGATGACATTCGTGAAGTTCCAACAAAAGCACTTGCATATGTAGGCGACGCCGTTTTTGAACTTTTCTGTAGAACAAGATTTTCATTTAACAATTCAAAAGTGCGTGAGCACGTGAATGCCGAAGCGCAGGCGAAATCTTTTGATAAGATAGAGATATTGCTAAGTGAAGATGAAAAAGCGATCGCCATGCGTGGAAGAAACTTGAAAACATACAGGAGTAAAGAGCCCTTTTACAGGAAGGCTACTGCCTTTGAAAGCGTCGTTGGCTATCTTTTCTTAACGGGTAAGGAAAAAAGATTGAGAATGCTTCTTGCGAAGAGTTTTGAGTGAAAATATTATTCTAACAACCTCTTAATGTGCGCCAAGATTACGATAAATGTTACGAATAAATTTAAACGTTCTAAGAACCTATCCTTAAATAATCACGATGTCTTTAATCATCAAGTATATAATATAGTTCTCGACTTCACGGCTACCATTTCTTGGCTGCCGTCAAAACAAAGATTTTTTTATTCTACTCTCCCGAAGTCTCGGCTATCGTTTCTCAACCTGTCGGTTTCAGTCATAGAAGTGGGAAAAATATTCTCCACTGGAGAATCCCACTCGGGCAGGAATGTCGGAGTAACGAGTGCTCTCAACTGCCGCGATTCGGTCTTGATAAGTCTTCGAAAAAAATTCTCTCATCGCTTGAAAAGCGAAAAAAGATTTGTATTTCAAAGTTATACTAACTCTTTTTCAAAATCCGAAATATAATTTAAATTTGACGGAGAGCAAACTTGCCTTGCAGGTGGCCTCCGCAGCACAGCGAGGACCAGACACCGAAAGGCAATTGCTGAAGTCAAATGACTTCACTTTTAAAGTTGGTTTAGTATATATTGATTGGATGCTGTTACTTCATACCATTAAATTGTTGGACAGTCTATCGCATGTGCCGTCTTTCTAATAAAATCGCTTGTCAAAGAACACTAAATCTGATCTTAACATTTCTTGTTACATTCACGCACATTGTGAGTAACAACTTACGAATTCAATCTTCGAAAGACCTTCTAACAGTTAAAAAGACGAACTTTGAAAATTCCATCTTTTGGGTTTAACTCGCAGTGTTTTGAAATTTCTGTACAGTACGAATCCAGGGCGCGCACCTTTTGGTTTTGAGACGTTCTTTATAGGTGTGTAATCCACGTCGACCCATTCTGATTCTTTGTACCTCGAATGTCCAGCGGCCAAAGAAGCCGCCATTTCCACGACCTCTTGAGGTGGTTTTCTTCCGGACGTGACTATTACGACATGAGAACCTGGAATTTCTCTTGCGTGAAACCAAATGTCTTCTTTGGAGGCTGTTTTCATGGTAATCCTGTCGTTTTGAATGTTGTTCTTACCAACTATTATCTTAAAGCCCTTGTATTCAATTATCAGAGGACTGGATTCCCGATTCTTTCGCCTTTTTCGTTTATTCTTGTTTTTCTTTGGTATGAAACCCCCTTCGGTCAATTCAATTTGAATATCAGTGAGCTCGTTCAAATCTTCGGCATCCTTCACCTCGTCAAGCAACTCCTGAAGATAAAGCAAGCGCTTTTTGAGGATTCTCTGCCGTTTTTTCGCTCCTGCCGCCTGTCGTTTTAAATTGCTGTAAATCTTGAAAAAATGCTGAGCGTTCTTTGAAACATCTATCTTTGGATCGAGCTTTATAGAGATCTTTTCTTCGCTTTCCCAATCCATAACTTCAACGTGATTCGCGCGTTTTGGAAAGGAATAGAGATTAGCTATCAAGAGTTGGCCATATTTTTTGAATTCATTTGCGTCCTCAGCCTTGTGGATCTCTTTTGTGACTTTGCCTATTGTGTATTCGGTTTTGTTTATCAGATGTTTTATCAGTCTTGTCAAGTTGCTTCTTTTCGACTCGATGACCGTATGGCGTTTCTTTCCAGAAAGAAATAGTTCTATTGATTTTGAAACATTGTCAAAATACCTTGATTCTCCAAAAGGTCTAAAAGCGTACACGTCTTTTGGAATGCCATTTTCCACAAGCATATACGCTCCTGGTTTTTTTGCCTCTTTTGCAAGATCATGGACTGTATTTAAAATACTTTTTCGTTCTTCAGCTGTAAGGGTTTCGACGATAGTGTCAAAGCTGATCTCAGCCCTACGTGTGATCTCAAGAGCATCCTTTTTAGATAGACCTCTGACATTTTTCACAAGTGCCAGATACAATTTCTCATGTGAATTTGCGAAGATTTCTTCTTCGATACTTAACGGATCCACTCTGTTTTCTTCAGGTGGAATGTACTCCGAGCCATTCAAAATCCTTCGTTTTGATGAAATAACATTTTTAAATGCTCCAAGACAAATTCCGTTTTTAACCAACACAAGATTACCGAAGGCGCCGGTGACTTCGTGATAAAGTTCGAATGTTTCTTTTTCTCCTATGAGGTTTTTAACTTCTAATGTGAACCTCACAACCCTGTCAAAATTCACTTGCTCCACTTTTACAAGTACGGCCCCTTTAAGTCGAGCTCTCATGAGTGAAATGAATGCCGATGGGTTTTCATCCGAAACTGTGAAATCATTCGTAACGTGTATGTGAGGCCATACATTCATATCTAAAACGAGATCTTGATCTTTCAAAGACAAAACGACCGTGCCTTTTGGTCCCGCATGAATTCCGGTGAGATACACCGGCGTTTTTATTTCCCGCACTATCTTTGAAACCAAGAACGCATCGTATGACATGATTTTGTCCTCCAATTTACACAAGTGGCACTACTAAGTTGACAATAATTCTAAAAAAATCCCTCTTTGCTTGGAAAGCGATGAATTTTTACGAATTTCCGCAGTTTGCAAAGTTAACACGCAACTTGAGAAATCATCATTGATGATATAATAACACCATTATTGGGAGGCGAAAGCATGAGAAAGGTAAATTTCACAGATACTACTCTTAGAGATGCCCATCAATCATTGCTTGCAACACGGATGAGAACATCTGAAATGGTGCCAGTACTTGAAGATATGGATTCTATTGGTTACAATGCTTTTGAAATGTGGGGTGGCGCCACTTTTGATTCTTGCTTAAGATATCTTGATGAGGATCCCTGGGAAAGAATAAAAATCATTCGAAAACATGTGAAAAACACCAAACTGCAGATGCTTCTTAGAGGGCAAAATATTCTTGGATATTCCAACTACCCAGATGATGTTTTAGAGCTTTTCGTGAAAAAAGCGGTTAAAAACGGAATAGATGTGATTCGTGTTTTTGATGCTCTTAACGATCCGCGTAACCTCCAAAAATCGATCGAATTTGGAAAACGTTACGGAGCACACGTACAAGGCGCTATCAGTTATACGACAAGTCCCGTACATACCGTGAAGAAATATTTAGAATTCGCCAGGTCATTGGTCGATATGGGAGTAGATTCCATCTGCATTAAAGATATGGCGGGCCTTCTAACAGCCCCCATGGCTTATAAGTTGGTGAAAGAACTTAAAAAGAATTTTTCGCTGCCGGTGGAAGTTCATTCCCACTTCACAACAGGTCTGGCCGATGCCGCTTATTACGCCGCCATTGAAGCTGGGGCTGACATAATCGATACTGCCACGAGTGCACTCGCGTACGGTACGAGTCAACCAGCTGTTGAGCCGTTTTTTTCGATGCTAAGTGATATGGAGAATGTAGAAGTTGGGCTCGACATTGATAAGATCAATTCTGTAAACGAACATTTCATACGTGTTCGTGAAGCACACAAAGACACTGATGTCTCCATGAAAACAATAAACACCAGAGTACTGAAATCACAAGTACCTGGAGGAATGTTGTCAAATCTCGTAAATCAACTCAAAGCGCAAAATGCTACTGACAGATTCAACGACGTCATGAAAGAAATGCCACGAGTTAGAAAGGAATTAGGTTATCCTCCACTTGTTACACCCACAAGTCAGGTCGTCGGTGTCCAGGCAGTTCTCAACGTTCTAACCGGGAAAAGATATAAAATAATAACTAACGAGACAAAAAAATACGTCAAGGGCATGTATGGAAAATCGCCAGCACCAATAGACAAAGAAGTGATGAAAAAGGTGCTTGGTGATGAAAAACCTATTGACGTTAGACCTGCTGATCTGTTAGAACCCGTGCTTGGTAAGCTCCGAGAAGAAATAGGTGTGCTGGCAAAAAATGACGAAGATTTACTCAGCTATGCTCTTTTCCCACAAGTGGCAAAGAAATTCTTAGAGAAAAAGTACGTGGCAAGAGTAAAAGTTGATTTTGATATGGTGGATGAAAACATCGATGAATTTCCAGATGCCACGGTTTATCCCATTTAAAAGAAGAGGAGGAGATCGCACATGAGGATTCAATATCTTGGACATTCAGTCTTGATGGTGGAGACTCTGGGAACACGGCTCATTTTAGATCCCTTCATTAAAGGAAATCCTCAATGTCCAATATCTGTTGACGAACTTCCAAAAGTGAATTACGTGCTTGTTTCTCATGGGCATAGCGATCACATTGGCGATACGATCGAAATTGCAAAAAGAGACGATGCAGTGGTGATTTCAAATTTCGAGATATGTAATTACCTCGAATCAAAAGGTGTCAAAACACGTCCAATGTACATAGGCGGAAAAGTTCCTTTTGAATTTGGAAATGTTAAGCTCACTCCGGCATTTCATGGCTCCAGCATAAGTGATGATAGCGGCACGATTTATGCCGGAATGCCAGTTGGTTTCTTGTTGGAATCCAATGGAAAAAAGTTGTATCATGCTGGTGATACGGGACTAACAGTCGAAATGCAACTCTTGAAAGATGAATCGATCGATGTGGCATTTCTTCCAATAGGCGGAAATTTCGTTATGGATGTAGCCGACGCGATTCGTGCCACTTCTTTCATAATGCCCAAAAAGGTCGTCCCGATACACTACAACACGTGGGATATCATCAAAGCAGATGCTAATAAATTCAGCGATGGTGTGGTGAAAAGTATGAATGTAGAATGTTTGATATTGAAACCAGGAGAATGGATTGAAGTCTGAAAAAAGGGCCCACAAAGGGCCCTTTTTTGGCAAATTCATGTTATTTAGACTCTTCTAAGAGCTTCGTAATTTGATCCTGTGCTGTCTTCAAAGCCTGTGTTGGCGTCTTTTTCAAGAACATCGCATCTGAAACGGCATTTCCAAGTTTAGTCCTGATCTGGTACCACTGAGCGATCCCGGGATCAAATGAGCCATGAGTAATCTGCGAAATCAAAACATTAGCCATTGGATTTGCAGAGGAGTAATCTTTCCATGCTTGTGTGTCAAGAGCACTCTTGACAACGGGGAGGTAACCCGTTTTAATGGCCCAGAAGGCTTGAATTTGTGGTTTCATCAGAAATTTCATGAATTCCCATGCGGCCATTTGTTCCTTTTTCGTTGCTGTCTTGAAAATCGCCACGTCAGTTCCAGCAAATGGCGGAGCCTGAACTTTTCCTTTTGGAACGGGGGCTATCGTCCATGCGAACTTTCCGCCCACACTTCTGGCGGTATAAGAGATTCCGGCGGAAGTATCGATGTACATCGCGATTCGCCCATTTCCGAACGGTCCATCAAGGTATCCTCCTTGCGCGAATGTCGTTCCACTCTTTACGAGATCAACAAGCATTTTTAAAGTGTCAAGTGCGACTGGTGAATCGAGTAATGCCGTTTTGTAATCGGAACTGAGTACGTGTCCTCCCATTTGTCTAAGAAAGACCACGAAAGTATCTACTGTGGTTCTCAATCCAAGACCGTATTGGATAACTTTTCCAGATTCGTCTTTCACGGTGAGAATCTTTGCGTCTTTGATGAGTTCTGAAATGGTTTTTGGTATGTCGATTCCGGCAAGCATCAAAGCATCGGTATTAACGTAGAGAACATAAACGGATTTGTTGAACGGAAGTGTGTATATCTCACCATTCCAGGTGTTAGCTTTTATGAAAGCCTTCCATATATCATTCAGTTGAGATTTGGAAAGTCCGACAGTTGGATCGTCTATGAAAGTTTCCATGGGTTGTACCATGTTCGATTTCATAAGTTGGGCAGTCCAGTTGGAATAAACCTGACTCATGGTGGGAAGCTTCCCACTCACAGCGCCAGCCAGCAATTTTTGAGAAAGGACTCCATAATTGCCCACATAAATGGATTTCACTTCGATGTTTGGATACTGAGAATTGAATTCGCTCACGATCTCATTCAGCGCTTTACCTTGAGCGCCCCCCATGGAATTCCAGAAGACCACGGTAGTCTTTGCAAAAGTAAAACTTGCGATCAGTAACGCTAAAGTAAACACAACGATCACAGTACGTTTCATCAAAAACCCCTCCTTTTTATTTTAATAACCGCAGTATTATATTTTATCACTCCACGGCTTCAATTTCAACATCTTGAAAACCTGTTCTAAAGTATATTTTATATTTTTCGAAGTATCGATCACCCAATCAGCTCTCTTCAAAAATTCCTCTCGAGACAACTGGAGAGCAACGCGCTTTTTTGACTCTTCGAAACTCAAATGATCACGTTTCATCAAACGTTCGATTTTTATTTCGTCAGGACAGTCTGTAATAATCACGAAATCCGTGTATCTGTCCAATTTCATTTCAAAAAGCACAGCCGCTTCTACAAAAACTTCTTCGTTCGATCTTCCAAGTTCTTCAGACTTCTCGAGTATCATTTTTACCATTTCGGGATGCAAAATACCGTTTAGGATACTTATATTTTTATGATTTTCGAAGACTAAAGCTCCTAATTTCTTTCGATCTATTTCCCCATTGGAGTTTAAAACATCACCAAATTCTTTGATCACGCGCCTTTTGATATTTCTTTTCTCAAGAACTTTGTGTCCAATCAAATCTGCATCTATTACCGGATATCCGTTATTCCGTATCAACTTTGCCACGGTGCTTTTGCCAGTGGCTATGCCTCCAGTGATTCCGATCAGTTTCAAAATCTCATCACCTCGTTGATTATGATATAATCTTGAGCATATGTTATACCCATACGAAGTTGACGTATCATGTACAAAACGATTTTTGGAGGTAAAAGAATGAATCTCAAATTAGAATGGAAAGAAAATATGAATTTCACCGCTTACACTCCTTCTGGACACGAAGTGGAGATCGATTCTTCACCTAAAGTTGGAGGTCATGATAGCGCTGCCCGCCCCATGGAACTCATGCTGGTCTCTTTGGCCGGTTGCACGGCTATGGATGTTATCTCCATGCTTTCGAAGATGAAAGCTCAACCTGAAGGGTTCAGGGTAGAAGTTGACTACGAAAGAGCTCCTGAACATCCAAAGGTTTACACGAAATTGCACCTCAAGTACATCTTTAAGGGAAAGGTAGATAGAAAAAAAGCTCAAAAGGCCATTGAACTTTCTCAAACCAAGTATTGTAGTGCATCGGCTATGCTTAGAAAGGTAACAGATCTCACTTACGAGATGATCTTTTCCTGAATTAAATTCGCAGGATGACGCTATGGTTAAAGACGCTTCTTCAATAGTTGAGATACGAGTTTTTCAAGACCATTCTCATCAAGTGATTTAACGTCAAAAAGCTTCGCTTTCGACAATTTGTTGGATCCGGGATTTTTACCAACTATAATGTAATCTGTTTTTGATGAAACAGCGCTGGTAACGGTTGCTCCCAACTCGGCAAGTCGATCTTCGATCTCCTTTCTCGGCCTGGAGAGTGTGCCAGTTATCACAAAGCGGAGGCCATTCAGTGGCTTCGCTTTTTCTTTGAATTCAGGTGCAATACGGGATGTCCCGATACCGTGCGAAATGAGTTTATCGATCATACGCTTGATCCGTGGCTTGGAAAAGAACTCCACGATCGATTTCGCTACTTTCTCACCTACACCATCTATCTGCATCAATTCTTCTTCACTTGCATTGGACAATTCCGATAAATTGTGAAATCTTTCCGCGATGATTTTTGCAATTCCATCTCCAACCATTGGAATTCCCAGAGCATTGATCACTCTGCTGAAAGGTATCTCTTTTGAATGTTCTATCTGATCTAAAAGGTGTTTGGCGGACTTCTCACCCATTTTTTCTAATTTTGAAAGTGTTTCAACATCTAACTCATACAGGTCACTGGGATCTTTCAGAATTCCGTTTTTCACGAGTTTGGCGATCAATTTGTTTCCGAGTCCCTTTATATTTGTAGCCTTCCTGGACGCAAAATGCTCGATCCACCCCTCTAATTTCGCAGGGCAATCAGGATTAAGACATCTGATAGCAACATCATTTTTATCGATTTTTCCAACATTCCCCTTGCAAACAGGACAAGAGTTCGGAATCTCTATTGGCTTCTCATTACCGACACGTTCTTCCTTGATGGATTTGATAACCTGAGGGATGATCTCGCCAGCTTTTTCAACGAGCACTGTATCTCCTATACGAATGTCTCGGTTTTTAACGTAGTCAAAGTTATGAAGAGAAGCCCGCTTTACAGTTGTTCCTGCCAATTTTATCGGCTCAAGCTTGGCTACTGGCGTAAGAATTCCAGTTCTTCCGACTTGAATTACGACGTCCGTTATTCGCGTGCGAACCTGTTCGGCCGGAAATTTATACGCTATCGCCCAACGTGGCGATTTAGATGTAAATCCAAGTGAAGATTGTATTGAAATATCGTTAACCTTGATTACCACACCGTCGATTGGATAATCAAGAGTATTCCGAAGTTTTTCATATTTTTCGAAATAAGCTTTCATTTCCTCAAAATCATGAATGAGCTCTGATTCTTTGTTTACCTTAAAGCCAAGCCCATTGATGTATTTTAGAGATTCCCACTGAGTTTTGACACCGTGTTTTTCGGGAAATTCCAATGAGTACATGAAAGAGTCAAGATGCCTTTTGGAAACTTCTGATGTGTCGAGTTGTCGAAGCGTTCCCGCTGCAGCATTTCGCGGATTGGCAAAAATCGAAAGGCCTTGTCTTTGTCTGATGGAATTCAATCTCTTGAATTCTGTGTAAGACATGTAAACTTCACCACGGACATCCACATCTACGTTTTTTTGGAGTATCAAAGGAATCGTTCGAATCCTTTTCACGTTTTCCGTAACGTCTTCTCCAATCCGCCCATCGCCTCTTGTAGCAGCAAGGGCCAATTTGCCATTTTCGTATCTCAACCTTATGGAAAGCCCATCGATTTTTAATTCGCAAACGTATTCGAGACTTGGTAGGTTAGAAAGTTTTCGCGTTTTCTTGTCGTACTCAACGATTTCATCCATTGAATACACGTTATCAAGACTGTACATGAAAAAGGGATGCTTTACGCTTCGAAAACCGTCAAGGATTTTAGAGCCGACTCTTTGAGTGGGGGATGTGGGAGAAGCGAGTTGAGGATACTTGTTTTCAAGATCGATAAGCTCCTTCAAGAGGGTATCGTATTCGTAGTCGGTTATGACAGGATCGTTGAGCGTGTAATATCGATAGTTGTGATATTCGATCTTCTTTCTGAGTGTCTCGATATTCTTTTTAACCTCTTCTATATCTGTTTTCATCTTTCTTCTTCCTCCGAAAGTTTCTCGTATATTCGTGCAAACTCAAGGTGGTATTTTTTAAAGATGTCGAGAATATCCGGTTCGAAATGACTAGGTTCAACTCTACCGTCTCCAATTGTTATTATTCGTACAGCTTTCTCATGACTAAATCCCTTTTTATACCGTCTTGGAGATCGTAGTGCGTCGTATACGTCTGCAATCGCTGTAATTCGTGCTTCCAAAGGAATATCATTTCCCCTTAGACCGTCTGGATAACCGCTACCATCGAATTTCTCGTGATGTGAGCGTGCAATGTGTCTGGCCATTTCTAAAAACGGTGCATCTCCAAGAATCTGTTCCCCGTATATCGTATGCTTTTTTATTTCTTCGAATTCTTCTCTTGTCAACGTGCCTTTTTTCGTCAAAATATCACGTGGTACTTTAAATTTTCCTATATCGTGAATCATGGCATATATTTCTATATCTTTGACAAAGTTTTGTGACATTCCCAATTCTTTGGCTACGAATTCACTGTATTTCCCAACTCTTTGAACGTGAGAACCTGTTTCGTAATCGTAGAATTCGCTGAGCTCTGCAAGTCTACCGGCGAGATAAATGTAAGAACTTTTCAGTTTGGCAAGCATTTCATGAGAGTTAAGAAGGGCTGCGAAGTGTACAGAAAAATTCGATATCGATTCAAGTTCACGTTCACTTGGGGTGCCATGCTTGAACATCATGATCACGATCGCGATCGGTTTAGACTCAAAAAGAATTGGAACGATAGCGTAATTCTTGCCATTCCAGGATGTTAAACTGATCTTTCCGAGCAGTACTCTCTCATTGAGTGGAAGTAAATTGGGTGTTTCGAATTCCAAACCACGTTCGCTCATCGTTTTCAGTCCATTATCTGATATCTCAATGAGCTTTACTCCATCACAATCGTAGATGTTAGAAATCCTTTCGAGCAATATTTCAGAAGCTTCGGTAACGTCTGTGGAAAGTGTAATGAGTTTAGAGGCTTCGGAAAGTTCCTTGAGTTCGTTAGATTCGCGCGCAAGAGTGTTTGAAAGATTCTCTATATCTTCATAAGAAGCTTCCAATTCCTCATTGGTAGCTTTTAGCTCTTCCACATGAGCATTCAAGTCTTGAAAGAGATCTACGAATTTTTCATAAACCATACGAGTTTCCTTGAATTTTTTGGCATGCTTTTCAAGAGCAGGTTCCGGTTCGAATGTTGTGCTGGCTATGTCGAACCCTAAAAGAAGTTCAGGCAAACTCTCGACGGATTTCACGAGGTGCCCAACGATCAAAAACATGATAATAAATGCTCCCCCATCGGCTATCAACAGCAAAGATAAGAATATCCATAAAGATAAGTTTGTCTTTCTTGTTAAAGAGGCATTTGGTATCAATAACACGAGATCGTAATTCGTGTTGGATTGTACACCGGCCAGGCTCATGACATGATCGTAGTTTTCTCTGTAAGTTCTGTACAATTCATCGTCGAATTTAACAACATTTTTTTGAAAATTCACTTTATTGATTTTTCCTGCTATCTTAGAGGGGTAAATGATCTCATTACCATTCAATATCAAAAACGGGATATTGATGAGTTTTGATGATAACATGTCAAAAAATCGTTTTTCTCTGAAGATCAATCCTCCAACGAAAAGCGTATTTCCTCTTTTGAAAGCCACACTGAACGTGACAACTGAGGCATTCAAAGCGGTCGAATGAAATTCATTTCCAACGAATTGCTCGGGAGCACTTAATGAAGAGATATACCACGGTCTTGAGTCGGCAACAAGAGTGGAAGCACGGACGTTGTATGGGTATATGTAATTATCGTTGTTTATAGTTACAAAGCTCCAATCAGCTCCGAATTGATCTTTCATATCAATCAAAGTTTTATTCAGGGATTCTCCGTAAGCAATCGAAAGAATATGGTCAGAGACGCCTCCGGAGAAGCTGCGCATCAATTCCGAAACGGCCGATTTCATATCCCCGGATGCGGCTTCCGACTTGGATAGAAGAAGATAACGATATTCATTTTTAATGAAATCAAGACCAACCACGAGAAATAGAAACGTTATAGAACCTAATATTACAATTGTCCAAAGGGCTACGTAATTTCTGATTTTCATTTTTCACTCCTCAGAGCGCGATCATTTCTTTCATGCTGAATACGTTATCGACGTTGTTTTTGTCAATCAAGCCGAAATTTGCGTACATGGGTTTCAAATCAGGAGTATGAGCGACGTAATTCATCAGAGCACCGATCATACTTTCTCCTGGAAAAGTTATGGGCACTTTACCCATTAATACTCTCAATATATTTACAGCCACGTACAATCCAGAAGCAATTGATTCAACGTATCCCTCTACACCTGTTATTTGACCGGCAAAGAAGAGATCCTTTCGATTCTTTGCTCTAAAAAATTCATCTGTCACTTTGTGGGGTTCAATGTAAGTGTTAGCGTGCATTATGCCATACCGTACGATCTCCACGTTTTTCAAAGCCGGTATCATTCGGAAGACCCTACTTTGTTCCGACCATTTCAACCTTGTTTGAAATCCCACGATGTTGTAGAGGCTTCCAATGGAATTATCACGTCTCAGTTGAACAACGGCATAAAATCTTTTCCCATCCGATCCATTCAATCCAACAGGACGAAGAGGCCCAAATCGCATGGAATCAACTCCACTTCTCGCAATCTCTTCTATGGGTTGGCAACGGGAAAAAAGTAACTTTCTGTCAAACCCTTCGATCGGTAATACCTTTGCGTCGATCAACGCCTCTCTGAATTGAATGTACTCTTCACGATTCAGTGGGCAGTTAAGGTAATCAGTTCCCTCTTCGTATCTGTTTGCAAAAAAAGCTTTCGAAATGTCTATCGTATCGGCTTTTACAATCGGAGCAACGGCATCGAAAAAATGGGCACTTTCTCCGAATTCATCACTCATCCACGAGTACAATTCGGATGATGTTGCGGGACCAGTGGCGATCACCCAGATGTCATTTTCAGTTTCGGCTGGTATACGAACAACTTCTTCACGAACGATCTCCACGTTTGGCATTGATTCAATCGTTCGAGTTATCTCATTTGAGAATCCTTCTCTGTCCACAACGAGAGCTTTTCCTCCAGGTATGGCATTGTGTTTGGCCACTTCAAGAACAAAAGATCCGATCTCTTCCAGTTCTTTCTTCAAGAGTCCGGAAGCATTCTTGATGTTTTTAGATTTCAAAGAATTAGAACAAACCAATTCTGCCAATTTGTCCGTTTTATGAACTCCCGTTTTCACGTTTGGACGCATTTCGTGAAGGACGACGTTGTATCCGGCTTTTGCCACTTGATACGTTATTTCAGAGCCTGCGAGACCGCCTCCAATTACGTGGATCAAAAGACTCTCCTCCTCATGAAAAGAAGGTTTCCTTTACAGACCTCCTTGTATTCCCAATTATCGACAAGCGTCCTTATCAAATGAAGACCCAAACCGCCCTCTCGAGGTTTGGAAAGCTCTCTTGGTTTCAATTTTTTTGGGTCGATCTTCGGCCCAAAATCTCTGATCTTTATCTCCACGGAGCTGTCTTTCATTTCGATCGTGTAGGAAATCAATTGAGATGGATCGAATTTGTAAGTGTGTTTCATGGTGTTTATCAAGGCTTCAGCCACAACAAGCTCAAGATCGTAGATCGTATCAGCGTCGGCCACGTTGTTGGATATGAGAAAATCTTTAGTGATGTCTCGAATGGCTTTCACAGCTTTCAAAACAGATGGTATTACAACGACGATCTTTGGAATATCACTCACGAAATATCCTCCTTACTCACTTCGTTTTTGAAGAAAGCACGAAGAGTTTTTAGAGTTCTTTGGATAAGCTTCGAATTTTTATCAGCATTTATGAGATTTCTCTGATCTTGACAAGTTTTCCTTCAAGTTGAATGTATCCTCGACAATACTTTCCATAAACCTTACAAAGGTATCTTCAGAAAGGTCGTATCTGTTAACGACTACAATTCCCTCTTCTCCACCAAAATTCATGGGTAAGATAAGGACTTTTCCATGCTCTAACGAGAGGCTAACCCGTACCTTCGTGTGCAAAGCAACAGTTACCGATTCTTCTATCTGTGAATCCATTTGAAAGTTAGTAAAGCGCAGGTTACCATTAGAATCAATGCAGGCGACATCACCATCTATCACATCGCTCAATTTTTCTCCTATTTCTTCCCAAATATCCGTCAATCCGCATCATTCCTCAAACTGAAAATGCAGCCACAGTAATTTTGCCTGTAAAGGCCGAGCTCACGAGAATCATGTACACTCTCCAAAAATCCATCTTTTTTTCTAAAGATGCTTGGAATGTATTCAACACCTACGTGTTTTGCGATCTTAGCACCAATATCGTTTATGAATTCCACATCTTTGTGAGGACTTGTGGTAAGAGATGTTGCAAAAGCATCGAAGTTCAGCTCTTTTGCCGATTCTGCTGTGTGCTTGAGTCTGAATGCCATACACGCTTTACAGCGCATAGAACCTTCTGGCAGTTCTTCCAATCCTTTAATCGATCTGAACCATGGTTCTGGATCGTAATCTGGATAAATGACATTGAAATCCCATGCCCTTGACAATTTTTCAAGCGCATTTCTTCTTTTTTCATATTCCCGGTACGGTTGTATGTTCGGGTTGAAAAAATATCCAACAACTTCATGTACCTTAGACAGCCTTTTGTAGGCTGTTGTGGCATCGGGAGCACAACAAATGTGCAAAAGGACTCTCATTTTGACAAAATTTCACGTATCTTCTTTTTAAGAGACTCACCATCAAGACCTTCGATAGCATAAAGAGATTTTGCAGTTCCGGATTTTGTGTAGTCCGTTAGGCCAATTTTGGTAAAACTCTTGGGATAAGATTTTTTCTCCAATATGAATTCAGAAAGTATCGTTCCAAGTCCTGTGTGAATGTTGTGATCTTCAAGAGTTATGACATGTTTAGATGAGATGTATTCTCCTATCCAATCGGGCAAATCAAAAGGACAAGGAACTCCAATAACGGTCACGTTGATACCTTCTTTTGCAAGTTCATCTGCTGATTTAACTGCGATATGAGACGTTTGTCCATACGTAAAAACAGTGATGTCATTCCCCTCTCTAAAAAGGTCACATTCTCCATACACGAACTCGTAGTTTTGATCGAAGAAAACCTCACCTGAGGTTTTAGTTATAACGGGTATTTTAGATCTCCCGACAGCAATTGTGTAGTTTCCGTAAACCTTCGCGATGTATCTGACTGCTCGATCAGTTTGGTTCGCGTCCTGAGGAACGATGATTTTGAAGTGATAAAGGTTTCGTAAAGCACCCACATAATCAACACAGTGATGAGTCTTTCCATCCTCGCCTACATCTGTTCCAACATGGGTCACAACGAGTTTCAGATTTGTTTTGTTTATATCGTTCAACCTTTGTTGATTGTAAGTTTCGTCTATTCCGAAAACACCGAAATCACTGAAGAAGGTTATTACCCCTTGTGAAGAAAGCGCCCCTGCAATGGTTGCTGCGTTGTGTTCTTGAACGCCAACTTGATAGAAAAGGTTAGGACTTACACGTTCAAAAGTGTTGGTCTTGGTGGATGGTTTCAAATCGCAATCAAGAACCGCTATTGGCGTATTTCTCTTTGATTTGGAGTTTGTATACGCCATATCGGCCAGTGCCCTTCCAAAAGCATCCCTGTTTGCGACATTCTGTTCTTTTTCATAAATTCGTGGCTCGCCTGTTTCAACTTTTATTGGGTAAGGGGTTATGGTGAAATGAGGTTTTTCAAATGTTTTTCTTTTTTTAATGTACTTTTCCACATCGTTATTCACACCAAGTTCCTTCAAGGCTCGATCACACATCTCAACAGAAAGGGCTTTGCCATGATATGAAACATCGTCTTCCATAAAGGACACGCCTTTTCCCATAATCGTCCGCGCAAGAATAGCCGTTGGGATGTTGCTGTTGTCGATTGAGTATTTAATCGCGTTGTACAGTTGGGCATAATCGTGGCCGTCAACTTCAAGTGTCCTCCAACCAGCGGCTTCATATTCTCCCTTTATGTTCACCGGCATAACGTTGCGCATATGTCCACTTATTTGTGCATCGTTGTAATCCACGATCACCGTGATGTTGGAAAGTCCGTATTTCTTGGCAAATCTTCTTGCTTCTGCCACTTGTCCTTTTGCATGCTCTGCATCGCTCATCAACGCAAAAACATGGTAGTTAAGATCCGTTATTCTTGAGGCAAGCGCCATACCACATGCGGCACTCAGACCTTGACCAAGGTTACCAGTTGACCATTCTACACCGGGAATTCCTCGTGTTACATGGCCCTCGTAAGGAGAATTCGCATATCTGAATCCCGTTATAACATCTTCTAAATTCAAAAAACCCAATCTCCCCAAAGCAGAATAAAGTGCAGGGGATGTATGACCATGACTCACAATGATCCTATCACGTGATGGATTGAAAGGATCTTTAGGATTTACAGACGCGTATGATAAAACGGTAAGATATATGTCAATCGAACTCATCGAACCACCAGGATGTCCTGACTTGGCAACGGTGGTCATTTTGATGATATCTCCTCTACACAAACGTCCAAGTTCCTTCAATTTCTCAATTTCTGATTCCGGAAGAGTCTTAAATTCGAAACGCTCTTCTAACATTCTCTCACCTCCAAATGACGATCAAACTATATCATTTATTTTCCATTAGTTTTTAATTCTACGTATTACTGGAGAGTAATCGATCGTAGCTTTTATCTCTAACAAGATTCACAACTTTTTCCAATCTTGTAAAATTCAATTCCGCGATGATCAGATCCTCGAAACTCTCACTTTTTGAAAGGGCAAGTATACCATTTCGTGAGTTCGTAACTTCTATCGGTCCATATATCCCACTTTTACCTAAAAACTGCGTGCCTTTGTAATTTCCAACCATGTAACTCTCCACAGAGTAGACGTACATCTGCTGTGAAAGAAGCCATGCATTTCTGAATGATTCATAATCTCCTGTCCACACGCGTGTCATGGCAGGATTGAGTACAAGATCTATCTTATCATCACAATTGTATCCTTCTTTGAAAAAGACAATTTTCCTTCCCCCACAGCTCACTCTCTCTCCATTTAGCCTGTGGCCATCAGGAGTCCATATACTCCTTACGACGGTATTTTCCCATTTTTGTGCTTCGGAGATGTACACTCCCTCATTGATGGAAATATTCATAAAAATCTTAGAATACAACTCAGAAATGTGTGTGCACTGAGAGTGTGACATGATATCATGTGAGATCGGTTGAAGCTCAAGATTCATGCCTTCTGGAAAGCAGATCAGTTGGGCGCCCTGTTCTTTTGCGTTTTCAACATTTTTGAGTACACTGTAATAAAAATCCTTCACCTTTTTGAAAGCTTGAAATCTTATTTGAACAGCCGCTACTCTGAAAATTTCACTTTCTTGCTTAACACGTTTTAGAGAAGCGCGCGGCTGGAAACGTGTTCTTTTCATGAACAAGAAAGAAGAGAAGAATTTTTTCAATTCGTTAATCATTTCTAAGACCTTTGTTCCTTTTAACTCGTTTGTTCAAATCCTTCTCTTTTTCTACAGGAATATTCATTATAGCATACCTTTCAAAAAGCAGTTGTACTCCGTCACTGAAGTCATTCATCTTTGAAAATAGAGAATAGCCGATCACATCTTTTGTAAAGTTCGCAACTAACGTTGAGGTGGCCATGTACTGAGAGCATCCCCAACCGCTTGCCATTAAAGCGTAAGGGTTGTAGTCATCTGTCTTGAGATAACCTATAATCATATCTACATTCAAAGAAGAAAGTTTATGAAGAAGATTTCTCATTCTCAACTCTTTTCCGTACAATGCGGCAATTTTCAATCCTTCAACTTCAAATATGGTTTCATCGATCGCTATTGGTGGGCGCCATTTTCGTTCTCCTATCTCGAGGCTTGAATTGTGAAATGATATGCCGCCTTGTGAGACCACAAACCATAATCCGTGCCCTGAAATTTCCCGATCGGTAGTTACGGCCAAGTCAAAATCAATGAATTCTGTAGAAACAGCCACAGGCCCAGCGTAAACCTTCAACACTTCAAATCGCCTCCACTATTTCAAACAACATGATTATATCATTTTTAGTCTCTTTTTGTTTTGCACGATATCTGTATACTAAACCAACTTTAAAAGTGAAGTCATTTGACTTGATGCAATCGCCTTTCG
>CAJXLN010000028.1 GCA_913056255.1 uncultured Thermotogae bacterium
AAAAATCTGAAGGGTTTTTCAAGTTCTTCAAGTCTTCAATTTTCCAACGTTTGGCTCCAATACCACTCATCAAAAAGGCGCCATACGCGGTCATCTCATGAAGATGTGGCCTTTCTACCAAAATATCTGTTGCATCCGCAAGCGTTTGAACGAGTAAGGAATTTTGAGCTCCTCCACCATCCACACTTATCTTTGAAATCGATAGACCATTTTCTCTGAAAGCATCGATCACTTCTGCAACAGAAAATGCCATAGAGTCAACAACAGCCCTGACAAGATGTGCACGTGTATGAAAAGCACTTAACCCTATGAACAAACCTCGAGCGCGCGGATCCCATCGTGGCGCACCAAGGCCATCAAGGGCAGGTACACAAAAAAGGCCTTCACTTGACGGAACAGAACTTGCAAGTGATTCTATTTCATCGTCACTTTGAAGGATATTCACTCTTTTAAGCCAGTTTATGCTTTCCCCGCTTGAGAGTATCGAACCCTCCAGAGCGTAATCCACTTCACCGTTTATACTCCATGCTATGGTCTTAAGAAGCCCAGTAGCTGGAGGTTTCTTGAGTTTTCCGGCATTTGCAAGAACAAATGCTCCTGTTCCATAAGTGCACTTCACTTCTCCAGGAGAAACACACCTGTTTCCAAGAAGAGCAGACTGCTGATCTCCAACTATTCCAAGTATTTCACCGTATTCAGAACTTCCGAAGTCGTGATTCGAAAATTTCACATCAGGTAACGATTCAAATGGTATCTTGAATATTTCAAGCAGTTCTTCATCCCATTTAAAATTCGAAATGTTGAAAAGCATTGTCCTTGATGCATTCGAAGGTTCAGTAAAATGATTCCCGGTAAGTTTCCACACAAGATAAGAATCGATCGTTCCGAATTTCACCTTATGCTTTTTCAATCCTTCTGCGATCATTGGAACATTATCGATCATCCATCTCATTTTGGATGCGGAAAAATACGGATCTAAAACCAGCCCTGTTTTATAACGAATGGTATCCTCATAACCTTTGGCCTTCAAATCTTCACACAGTTCTTGACCACGCTTATCTCTCCAAATTATCGCATTGTACAAGGGTTCACCGGTTTTTGAATCCCAGGCGACTATAGTTTCACGCTGATTTGTAATTCCCAAAATTTTCGGCTGACATCCACATTTTTCAACGGCTTCTTGAATTGCCTCTGTACTCTTTATGTATATTTCCTCTGCCGATTGCTCAATCCAACCCGATTTTGGATACAGTGTTTTTAAAGGACGTCTGGCACTTGAAATGACAATTCCTTTTTCGTCAAAAACGATCGCACGTGTACTCGTTGTCCCTTCATCCACAACAACTGTGTAATCAGACAAATTCACCACTCCTTTGTGTCTTTTTCACACACACAATCATCACATTCAACACTTTTCAATTCAGATAATACCATTTCGCCCACAGGGTTCTTTATGCCGCCAATATGATAAGCCACGTGCATATGCAGACATTTGACATGCTTGAAATCCGCGATACCTCCCATTCCACATCTGGATAACCTTTCGATCACAGAACATGATGCATTTCTGGCAAGCTCTACCGCCCTTTCACTGGCTTTTAAATGTGCTTCAACATGCTTTGCATACAATTCGAGAGATTCTGAAAGAAGAGTTTCAAATCTTTTTACGCCACCATTTGATTCCAATTTCGATATTTGGTATCTTAAATAGGGACACGTAAGCCAATACACTGTTGGAAAAGGTTTTCCTTCCAAAACAGAGTGTGACTCGATAACAACAGGAAACCCACACGAACATCTACGCACAATTCGTATGATGTTCTTTGGAATTCTTCCTATTTGGCGTGCCACGATTTTTATGTCTTCTTCGGAGAGAATGGTTGCCATCTGTTAACATCTTTCCTTATCCACATGATCGAACAACATCAAAACTTTCACATCACTTTTACATAAAGCCATATCTTTTATTTATCAACGACTTCATCGATGCCTTTATTATATCATCTTAGATTGTCTAACATTTTTAGTTTAGAATTTTTAGATGGTCACTGAAAAGAATAAAAGCGTTGTAATCTCAATCCAATATTTTTTGTTACAAAGAGGGTGGCTTCTATTCTTAACCAATAAAATATCATCGGGTTATCACAAAGCAGAAAGGAGACCCCACCAACATGGTACCACAGGTTGAAGACATCAACCGATTGTATGTCAATTTGGCAATTAAAAGCTCATGAATTGTTAAATCTTCAAAATCTCTTAAAAACTTATGTTTATTGCTCGTGATATACTTTACACACACGAAGGGAGGTTTAAAAAATGTACGTAAAAAACACGAAAGAAATATTAGATAAGGCCAATAAAGATTACTATGGTGTTGGGGCATTCAACATCAACAATCTGGAATTTTTGCAGGCCATAATAGAGGCGGCAGTTGAAAAGATGTCTCCTGTTATTGTGGAAACCAGTGAAGGTGCCATGTCTTATGCCGGAAACGGTGATTTCAGAAGAGGAGCAAGAGTTTTAGCTGGAATGGTTATGGAGTTTGCCGAAGACGCCCCTGTTCCGGTAGCACTTCATCTCGATCACGGGCATGACATTGAACATGCCATGGCTGCCATACAAGCGGGATATTCATCAGTCATGATCGACGCGTCGGCAAAACCTTACGAAGAGAACGTTAAGATCACCGCGGAGATCGTTAGATTTGCTCATGCTGCAAATACTTCCGTTGAGGCAGAGCTTGGGAAACTGGTTGGCATAGAGGATAATGTGTCGGTTTCCGAAAGAGATGCCACTCTTGTTGATCCGGATGAGGCAAAGAATTTTGTTGAAAGAACAGGTGTGGATTTTTTGGCACCGGCTATTGGGACAAGTCATGGGGCTTTTAAATTCAAAGGCGAGGCAAAACTCGATTTTGACAGGCTTAAAAAGGTGAAACAAATCACGAAGATGCCGCTTGTTTTGCACGGAGCATCAAGTGTGCTTCCAAGGTACGTTAAAGAAGCCAATGACTACGGAGCTAAAATCGAAGGCGCGAAGGGTGTACCTTATGACATTCTAAAAGAGTCAGTCAAATACGGTATAAACAAAATCAATACCGATACCGATTTGCGAGTTGCATTTCTCGCTGAACTTAGAAAAGCTCTTCATGATGATGCTTCCCAGATAGATCCAAGAAAACTCTTCAAGCCTGGCATGAATGCTATAAAAGAGGTCGTTATGGAAAGAATAGACGTTCTCGGTTCTGCCGGAAAATGTTGATGGAGGTGTAACAATTGAAAGTACTTGTAATAAACTCCGGAAGTTCTTCGCTGAAGTACCAACTTTTCAATATGGAAGATGAATCAGTTTTGTGCAATGGAATAGTTGAAAGAATAAATTTGAACGGGTCGAGGCTTGTACACAAGGTTGGAGAGAAGCGCTATACATTTGAAACGCCAGTGAATGATCATAAAGTGGCTCTTAAAATCGTTCTGAATACGTTGACGGATTCTGAAAAAGGCGTTATTAAATCTCTGAATGAAATCGATGCAGTTGGTCACAGAGTTGTCCATGGCGGTGAAACTTTTTCTGGGTCCGTCCTGATAAATGAAGATGTGATGAAGGCACTTGAGGATAACGTGGAACTCGCCCCTCTTCACAATCCTCCTAACATTATGGGAATTGTTGCGGCTAAAGAGCTTCTTCCAGGTGTTCCTAACGTTGGCGTATTTGATACGGCATTTCACCAAAGTTTATCTAAAAAATCATATCTTTACGCTATACCCATGAAATATTACACCAAATACAAGATCAGACGCTACGGATTTCATGGTACATCACACTTTTACGTTTCAAGGCGTGCCGCTGAAATGCTCGGGAAACCAGTAGAAGATTTGAAGATAATAACCTGTCACATTGGTAATGGGGCTTCGATCACTGCTGTCAAATACGGAAAAAGTATCGATACTTCCATGGGATTCACACCACTTGAGGGACTCATCATGGGTACAAGATCTGGAGATATGGATCCGGCAATAGTAACTTTCCTTCAGGAAAAGGAGAATCTCTCAACCAGTGAGATCAACGATATTCTCAACAAAAAGAGCGGAGTTTACGGTATCACGAACGGTTTCAGTAGTGACATGCGCGACATCGAAGAAGCCGCAGAAGATGGAAATGAGCTCGCAAAAACCGCACTCGAGATGTACGATTACCGTATCGCAAAGTACGTAGGTGCTTACGCGGCAGCGATGAACGGTGTAGATGCCATTGTCTTTACTGCAGGTATCGGAGAGAATTCTCCTTATACTCGAAAAGATGTGTGCTCATACTTGGAATTCTTGGGATTGAAAATTGATGACAAACGCAACGATATTCACGGAAAGGAATCGGTAATTTCGACAGATGATTCTAAAGTGAAAGTGTTGGTTGTGCCAACCAATGAAGAATTGGTGATCGCACGCGATACCAAAAAAATAGTTGAAAGTGCGAAGTCCACGATTTGAGAGGAGGAAGTACGATGATCGATCTCAAAGGAAAGAGCATAGTGAGCATTGATGACCTCAATACAGAAGAATTAACGCAGCTTATCGACACATCATTAAGATTGAAAGACGAACTTTATGTGGGTGAATTCCATGAGGTACTGCGTGGTAAAACGCTTGGAATGATATTCGAGAAGCCATCACTCAGAACAAGAGTTGCCTTCGAGACCGCAATGACCCAGCTTGGAGGACATGCGATTTATCTTGGCCCAAATGACATAAAACTTGGGAAAAGAGAAACGACTGAGGATATAGCAAAAGTGCTTTCAAGTATGGTGAATGTGATAATGGCAAGAGTCTTTGCTCACAAAACAGTTGAAGATCTTGCCAGATATTCGAAAGTTCCCGTCATAAATGCCCTTTCTGATTTTGAACATCCAACTCAGATTATTGGAGATATGCTTACGATTAAGGAAAAATTCGGAGGATTTAGAGGTTTGAAATTGACATTTGTAGGGGACGGCAACAACGTGGCTCATTCCTTAATGCTTGCCGGAGCAAAACTCGGTATGCACGTTGTAGTCGCATCTCCAAAGGGATATGAACCATCTACGAAGATCGTGAAAAGGTGTGATGAGATTTCAAAAACGACTTCTGCCACTCTTGAAGTAACTAACGATCTGGAATCAGCCGCCTCAGGAGCAGATGTTATCTACACCGATGTCTGGGCCTCAATGGGACAAGAAAGTGAGATTGAAGAGAGGAAACGAATATTCGCACCTTATCAAGTTAATTCCAAAGTCATGTCTTTGGCTAAACCTACTGCGATATTCTTGCATTGTTTGCCCGCACATTACGGTGATGAAGTTACTGAAGAAGTGGGTCATGGACCACAAAGTGCGATATTCCAGGAGGCAGAAAACAGACTTCATTCCATAAAAGCGATGTTGGTTCATACCACGAGATAAAAATCACAGAATTTGCGCCAAGGAAACTCTCCAATGGATCGAAGAGTGGAATTGGCGCACCGACCTTAATTTCAAAAAGAAGACTTACACTATCTGTCTGTATAAGGACTTGCTCTCACAAGCCCTTATATATTTGTTTGGGATTACAATTCACGGTACGAATTTCTCAACGATTTTTTTGATTTTATCGATATCGGATTTTCCAACCCAACCACCTTGTGCCATCTCATCACGTCCTCCACCCTTTCCATGAAAGGATTCTGCAATTGCTTTTGCTATTTCTTTGGCTTTAATGTTTGGATCTTTTGATTTGACAACAAAAGAGGTTTTTCCATCGTTCGTGTTGATCATTACGCTTACTCCATTTTCAATCATGTTTGTGGCAGAGTCTGCAAGATTTCGCATCTCTGAAAGAGATATCCCTGAAACCTCAAAGATCACGAAAGTGCGCCCACTTTCTTTCGAACGCTTAACTTCATCTTTCAAAGCGTTAAGGATACTTTTACGTTTCATCGATGTATTCTCATTTCTGAGTTCACCATTTTCTTTTAAAAGTGCTTTGATCCTGTGCTCTATGTTATCTTCCGGCGTTTCAAGAATCTTCGAAATCCTGAATATTCTTGAACGCGAATCTTCAAGCAATCTCAAGACAGACCAACCGGTAATGGCTTCTATTCTTCTTACGCCTGCAGCTATAGCATGTTCTTCCGTTATGAAAAAGGAACCTATTTCACCTGTATTTGCCACATGTGTTCCACCACACAATTCCATGCTGAAATCATTCACACTGACAACCCTGACTTCATCGCCGTATTTTTCTCCAAATAAAGCTATCGCCCCTGTCTTTTTTGCCTCTGCCAAAGACATTACACGTGTAACAACCGGAATGTTCTTGAAAATATAAGAGTTAACCGTGTCTTCAACCTTTTTCAGTTGCTCTCTGCTGAGAGCACTGGTATGGGTGAAGTCAAAACGTAATTTGTCATCTTCAACCAGAGAACCAGCCTGTTTAACATGTTCGCCAAGGACTTTTCTCAAAGCTGCATGGAGTAAATGAGTGGCAGTATGATTTCTCGTGATGGCTTTTCTCCGCTCGAAGTTCACCGTGAGTTTCACATCAGCTCTAACCTTGAGAGTTCCACTTGTAACTTTTATCTTATGAACGTGAAGGGATTCCTTCATGTAAGTATTTAAAATCTTTGCGCTTCCACCTTCGAACTCACACAGGCCTGTATCTCCAATTTGTCCGCCTTTTTCGGCATAAAATGGTGTCTTATCGAAGATAACTTCTCCCTCTCCACCTTCACTTAAGGATTCAACCGCTTCATCTTCAGATATAATGGCCATTACGGTCGCATTTGAACTCAGTGAATTGTCGTATCCTAAAAATTCCGTTCTTAAACCTGCCAAGGATTCGTAAACATCGTTTACGAAGGATTTGTTTCCTCTGCTTCTCCTTGCCCTTTCTCTCTGTTTCTCCATAAGGGAGTTGAATCCATCCACATCAACTTTTACATTTTTCTCTTGAGTTATGTCGAGAATTATGTCAATAGGTATCCCGTAAGTATCGTAGAGTTTGAAAGCGTCTTCAGCGGATATCTCGGACGAATTGGAAATATTTTTTTCAATCATTCTGAGACCTTGATCCAACGTCTTGAAAAATCTTTCTTCTTCACTTTTCACCGTTGTCTTTATAAAATCAAGTTTGTCAGGTATTTCAGGATAAAAATCTCCCATCACATCGTTGACCGTATCCACGAATTTGTAAAGAAAAGGTTCGTTTACATTGAAAAGTTTTCCGTTCATAACAGCTCGTCTTATCAACCGTCTGAGAACGTAGCCACGTTCAGTGTTAGAAGGAAAAACCCCGTCTGCGATCAGAAAAGTTGCCGCCCGAATGTGATCGGCGATGACCCTCATCGAAATATCTGCCTTTTGATCTTTGCCGTATTCTATGTTGAACATATTTTGAGCTCGTTGAATCATTGGCATGAAAAGATCGGTGTCAAAATCGTTTTCCACTCCTTGAAGAACTGATGCAAGACGTTCTAATCCCATTCCAGTATCGATGTTTTTGTGCTCCAACTCTCCAATTTTTCCATTTTCATCCTGGTAAAGGCCTGTAAAAACAAGATTCCATATTTCAAGAAATCTATCACAATCGCAAGCCGGCGTACATTTTTCAGGATCAGGACATTCTTTAACGGGTATACGCAGATCGTAAAATATCTCCGAATCCGGACCACATGGACCACTTGGTCCGGCAGGCCCCCAAAAATTGTCTTTTTTCCCCATTCTGATTACTTTTTGGGGATCAAAACCTATGACTTTTGTCCATATATCGTAAGCTTCGTCATCGTCTTTGTATATTGAAACCCATAACCTGTCTTCTGGTATTTCCAATCGTTCGATTAAGAATTCCCACGCGTATTCTATTGCTTCACGCTTAAAATAACTTCCGAATGAAAAATTGCCAAGCATCTCAAAAAAAGTGTGATGTCGGGGAGTCTTCCCCACATTTTCTATGTCGTTTGTTCTGATACACTTTTGAACTGTCGCGACCCGTTTGTGTTTTGGTTCTTCCAAGCCCCATAATATTCTTTTAAACGGAACCATTCCAGCTATCGTGAAGAGCAATTGTGGATCATCTGGAATTAAAGAAACTCCCGGTAACACGTGATGACCTTTGGATTCGAAAAAATCCAGAAAAACTTTTCTTATCTCTTTTGAAGACAATTTTTTCAACTTTCTCATCCTTTCACTGTGAACCACCCTCCACTTACTTCGTTGAGGATGAAGACTTCTGCTAATTATGTTAAAAGATGAAAGTACTTCAACAATTCAAGACTGATGAAATATATCGGTGTTGTGACGACAAGACCATCAATTCTGTCCCAGAAGCCACCATGACCAGGCAGCACAGCACCGGCGTTCTTGAGTTGCCTGTTTCTTTTGAAAACTGACTGTGTCAGATCTCCGACCGTGCCAAAAAACGTTATTATCAGAGATAAAATAACAACGGATGTAGGCGAATAATGTCTCCATCCAAAAAATGGTGTGAGCACCGCATCGTATATGAAGAAGAAAATCATCGTGAACACAAAACCGCCCACTATTCCCTCAAGGGATTTACCTGAACTTATTCTCTTGATGAACTTGTGTTTTCCCCACTTCATTCCAATAAAATACGCGGCAGAATCGTAAGAAAAGAAGGCTCCGAGAATTGCAAGGGAATATATAGAATCAAATCGATAATAGATTACTATGAAAAAAGCAAGGTTAAAAGACAAGTACCAAAGTCCTATCGTGCCATAAACGATGTTTTTCTCGATCACTTCATTCGGATCGTTAAAAGCAATGGATAAAAAAAATCCGAAACCCATTGTCGCCGCGTAAATCGCAATTACTTTGAAAGGATCATAGACAAAAAATCCAAAAACCACAACTAAGGCTGGAATGGCCAAAATGTAGAAAAATTTGTGTACTTTCCTTGAATCCTTCAGAACGATGTTCACGTAGTTGTATCCAGCCAATCCCACCGCAACTGCAGCGAGTCCCACCACTCCCCAATAATTTATAAAACATAAAACGGCCAACGGTATGATGATAGCGGCTGTCAAAGATCTCAGTTTTCTTTCTTTATTCACACTATTCCACCGTACTTTCTATGGCGTCTAGAAAAAATTTCAAAGGCGTGATCGAGTTCTTCTTCCGTAAAATCTGGCCACAGAACATCCGTGAAGTAAAGCTCGGTGTAAGCCATCTGCCACAACATAAAATTACTTATGCGCATTTCCCCGCCTGTGCGGATCATGAGATCCGGATCGGGTTGATTCGCAGTGTAAAGATGTGACTCAAAATCGTCTTGGCCGTTCCACTCTCGAGCAGCCTTTAAAATTTCATATCGTCCACCGTAATTCAAGGCCACATTCAGCACCATTCCGTCACAATTGGCAGTGTTGGCACTTGACTGAAGGCACACTTTTTTCACTTCATCATCGAGTCTGTCTAGATCACCTATGAATTTCAATTTCACGTTATTTTCAACAAGTTCATCTGTCTTTTCTTTGAGATATTTGGACAATATAAAAAATATCGCCCGAATCTCTTCTGGAGGCCTCTTCCAATTTTCAGTAGAAAAGGAGAAGAGTGTTAGATATTTCACTCCCCTGTCATTACACCACCTTACAACATTTTGAGAAACTTCAGCTCCCTTCCAATGGCCCTGCGAACGATGCATTCCATGTCTCAAAGCCCATCTTCCGTTTCCGTCCATGATCACTGCAAGATGTTTGGGAATCAAAATTCCATTATCTCCTTCTCTTTCTCAGAATACACCTCATCCAATTTTTCAACGTGTTCATTCGTTACTTTTTGAAGTTCATCTTCAAGTGACTTTGCTTCATCTTCCGAAATTTCGCCATTTTCTTTTCTTTCTTTTATGATTTTCATGATTTCACGTCGCACATTTCTAACAGCTACTTTACCTTCTTCAACTATCGATTTAGCCTTTTTGCCAAGGTGTTTGCGCTGTTCGGTAGTTGGAGAAGGGAAGACCAATCTCACAACGTTTCCATCGCTGACAGGATTTATTCCAAGATCTGAAGCTTGAATGGCTTTTTCTATTACACTTATCATCTTACGATCCCACGGTTTTACCACCAGAGTTCTCGATTCACTAACCGATACGGTGGACAATTGCGAAATCGGAGTAGGTGTGCCGTAGTAGTCTGCTTTTATCTCTTCAAGGAGCGCGGCAGAAGGTCTTCCTGTTCGCAAATGGTTGAGTTCGTTTTTAATCGCCTCAATTGATTTTTCCATTTTCTCTTTTGCTTGAGATATCAGCGGATGAGTTTTCATTCTTTTTCCCCCTTGTTTTCAAAATATTCCCTTGTATTATACCATTCAAAAGGTTGAATATGGCTGAACGTCAATTTTCAAAGCGTTGATCAGATCGAATCCCAAAGTCTTTTGAGTCAAGTGCTTCGTCAAAAATTCAACACTTTTGGTGAGATCATCACACTTCAGGAGAATTTGATAGCGGTAAACTGACATGAGTTTGAATATCGGTGATTCAACAGGTCCAAGGATCTCAAAAGGACCTTTTTCTAACTCCATCTTTACCTTTTCAATTCGCTCTTTTGCGATCTTCGGTGTTTTTCCAAGCGACGTTAACAAGATGAGTTCTTTAAATGGGGGGTATCCAAGAGCTTTTCTCCTCTCGAGCTCGGATCTGTAAAAATCATCTGAGTCACCGGTAACGATCGAATGCAGAGCCGGATTATCCGGTTCTCTGCTTTGAATTATTACACGGCCAGCGACTCCTCTCCCTGCACGTCCGGACATTTGGGATATGAGTTGAAAAGTGCGCTCAGCAGCACGGAAATCGGGCATTGCCAAAGTGTGATCCGCATCCACCATACCAACAAGTGCAACTCGTGGAAAATCAAGTCCCTTCGTTATCATTTTTGTTCCCACAACTACATCCACTTTCATTTGAGAAATCTCTTTGAGTACCTTTTCAAGGGCCTCAACGTTGTTTATCTCTTCCCTATCTATTCTCTTAACTCTGAGTCCCGGAAAGATCTTGCTAACCTCAAGTTCCACTTTTTCCGTTCCAACACCACCACGTGCCACATTTTTAGAACCACAAATCGGACACTTATTTGGAAGAGTTTCAACGTGACCACAGTAATGACATTTTAATATCCTTTGATTTCTGTGATAGGTGAGCGCGACATCGCAATTCGGACAACTGAATGTGTAGCCACAATCGAGGCATTGAACTCGCGTAGAAAAACCTTTTTTAGGAACGAAAAGGAAAGTTTGATTTCCATCACGTGCCACTTTATCCATCTCTCTTACGAGTTCATTTGACAATATCTCACCTTTGCGATGACGCATATCCACAACAAAAATTTTTGGCATTTTCCCAAATGGGCGCGAAAGCATTTCGTGTAACACGATTTTACCAATGTGAGCATAGTGGTAAGTTTCCACGCGTGGCGTCGCCGAGGAGAGAACGAAAATGGCTCCTTCTATTTCAGCTCGCCTTTGAGCAACATCAACAGCGTTGTAGTAAGGACGCATGGCATACTGCTTGTACGATTCATCTTGTTCTTCATCTACAACGATAAGCCCAAGATCCTTGATCGGTATCCAAATGGCACTTCGTGTTCCGAGAAGTACGTCAGTTTCCCCATTAATCGCTCTATCCCATTCCCTTTTTCTTGAGCTACCCAACGAACTGTGATAAATGCCAATTTTGTATTGTGGAAATCTTGCCTTAGTTCGCATCAAGAGTTGAGGTGTTAGAGATATTTCCGGAACGAGAAATAAAACTCTTTTTCCTGAACTTAAAATCTTATCTGCAATTTCAAAGTACACCTCAGTCTTTCCTGAACCGGTAACACCATGTATCAAATGAGTTCGACGATTGTCTGATAGTATTTCTTCCACGATCTTCTTTTGATTTTCATTCATATGAACTATTTTTTTAGGTGGCATTTCACCTTCAAATTCCACGATTTCTATAAAACCTTTTCTGATAAGGGATTGAATGGTTGAGCGAGGAATTTTTTTTAAGACAGCTGAGTATTCGATCGTATTCAACTCTAAAAGCAATTCAACGAGCTCTAATTCTCTCGAACCAAGTCGGGATTTGAGAATATCAGATATCGATGCTTTTAACGTGATGTATTTATCTTTTTTCTTTTTTGCTTTTGAGCCCTTTAATCTTGAAGGAGGAAAGGATAAGTCAAGAATCTCACCGATCGGAGAAGCATATTTTTTGGACATTTCACGAGCAAGAAGCAACATGTTTTTGTTTATTATGGGCTCTTTGTCGATTATCTCAACTATTTCTCGAGTTTTAAAAGAAGGCTCATGTGCCCTATCCACAATGTATCCCACGCGTTTTGAATTTCTAACAGGCACGATAACCCTTGAGCCAATTTGTAAAGGCTCTTTTGACCTATAAACGAGCGGTGGAATTGGATATTTGGAGAGCGCCACGAAGAAGTATGATGTCATTTTCCTTTGATATCTATCTCAAGGCTACCGATGAACAACGCAAGCATTTGGATATCTCCCAGTCCTACTTCCGAAAGGTAAACTCTTTCACTTTCTTCATTCTCGCAAAGAACGTGCAGTATCTCTAATCGTGCGAGTTCCATTTTAGAAGTCAAAACCACCCCAATTTCGCGAACGATCTTAACTTTGCCTATTTTGTACTCATCCTGTACCATGATATCTCGATAAATGGAAACATTCCTGAGCCTTCCAGTGCCTTTTTCAATAACTTCCATCTTCACCATTTTAGGTAGAACGATCTTTTCAAAATCAGATTTATTAGATTGAAAAAAATCGGATGCCTTTTCCAATATGTCGTTCAAAACATTTTCAAGTGCCGAAAAAGCCATTTCTTTTACGTTCAACGTGGCACCTCCATTTCAAAAATCCTTCCCTTAACGTTCAATTTTTCATTATTAAGGCTTACAAACACTGTTGGTACATTGAATTTTTCACCAGCGAACTTACCGGCTTCGGCAAGATAGACCACATTTTTTTCGGTGTTAAGAGAATTGCTAACTTCAATCATACGAACTGTGAAATACGGGGATGAAAACTTTTCAAGAATGAATGGCCTGGCAACTACCTCGCGTGCCACTTTTAGAGCTTCCTTGAAATGCGTTTTCCTATTTCTTCCCCAATCATAAAATCTGTAAGTCATGTCAGATGTAAGCTGAAACTCGTAAACTTCTATGCCAGGGCCCATTGCGTGAACGGTGCCAGGTGAAATGTACATTGCTTCTCCGGCCTTTACCGTGGTAAAGTGTAAAAGAGATTTCCAATCTCTGTCTCCGTTTTTCAATCTTTCAAGTGCTCCCTGATTGAGACCGTTTACGATCTTTCCTCCTTTGAGGAAATACCACATTTCTGGTTTTCCCCACGGTTCTCCAATCTCTTGAGCGAATTCGTCATTCGGATGTACTTGCACGGAAAGCCAGCTGGCAGAGTGAATGTGTTTGACGAGAAATGGAAATCGCTCAAATCCCCATAATTTGTTCACATCTGACCAATTGAATTCTTTATTGTTTTCATTTACGAGTTTGGTTTCATGACCAGGGTAATTGGAACAAAGCCACACTTCACCTATTTTCCCACTACTGTTGTAAACACGTGCTAAAGATTCGTCACCCCAAACTTCTTCGACGAGTTCTGGCAAACATTTCAAAAGCATCTTTTAACATACCTCCTGAATTCTCTCGATATTTAAGAAAAGAAATACAGCAAGTGTTACGAATATCGCTGAGTACAAAATTAGAGGAAAGACATCTTTCAAAAAGACATCGGGTATAGAGTAATTAAGTATGTTCATTTGTTGCATGGCATCTACCATGAAAGTTATTGGAAAAGCTTTTGAAATGATCTGTGCAATCTTTGGCATTTGGTGAATCGGCACGAAAAGTCCGCTCACGAAGATGGACGGGAAGATATAGGAAAGAGTCAGCAAATTGGAGAGACGTTGATTAGATGAGAGCACTGATATGGTCATTCCGATACCTGCAAAAGCGAATGCTCCAATCAAAAGCATGAAAATAGATCTGAGAGGTGTTCCCAGCCCACTGTGAAAGAAAACCTGAGCGCCTACAAGTGCCAACAATCCTTTCAACGTTCCATCTAATGTGTGTGCCGTGATTTTTCCAAGAATATGTAATGGCCGGTTTACATTGCTGATCAGAATCCCCTTAAACACGCCATGTTCTTTTTCGTAAGAAAGTGAAGTTGAAAGTGTTATGGAAACACTTGCTATGGCGATCAATACGGCCAATCCAGGTATCATGAAGCTCACATAGTTCATTTTTTTGTCGGTAGTTCCTGAAATCTTAAGTTTTGGGATGGATATCGCCACACGGTCTTTTGGATTTTTGTACAGTTCCAGGATATTGCGAACCACCACGGCGTTGCCTATTTCTGATAAAAGGGTCTTGAATGTATTGTATATGATCACAGATGTTTGGATATTGACCGTGGAAGGAATGAAAACCAGATCGAATTTTTTGCCATTTTCAACGGCTTTCGAGAACCCTTTTGGCACTAAAATTGCACCATCGTAAGTTCCGTTGTTGAGAAGTGTGTTCATCTCTTTCTCGTTTTTCACTCTTACAAGTGTTTGACCTCTGATCATGGCGTACACGAGTGACATGGCGAGATTGGAATACACTCCGTTGTCTGCATTGTAAACCGCTATTTTGTAGTTCTTCATGTTCGCTACATTTGGAAAGATCAAACCCATGATGATCATAGTAACTATCGGTACGATCAACGTCATAAAGATCATCATCTTCGATCTGTAAACGATTCTCAATTCGTTGAAAAGGGCACGAAAGAAATCACTCATAGAATTTGCGCCAAGGAAACTTTCCAATTCATCGAACAGAGGAATTGACGCATCCTCCTTTCAAAAAGAATTATTTGATATCTGTGGCATAAAGACCTACTTTCACAAGTTCTTCGCAATTTATTAGGTAGGTAATTGATCTATTAACACCATTCTACCCATCTCACCATTGCCATCCACAATGGCAAGCTCATTTTCGTATTTGCATAAGTGTGGAATTGCGATGTGCGAAGGAAGATGCCTTTTGATACCATCTTTCCCGCTTCTAAGGTCGAGGTCAGCAGTCTCGAATGGTGAGAACTTTCGAATCGCATTTTTTCTGTACACTAAAGATCGTCCATTGTCATAAACGATATTCAGACTCATATCACATATTTTTCTCGTTCTAACACTTTTTCCAAATACATCAAAAACAGACATCTCCATTATTCCCTTTACGATTTGTCTCCTCGCCCATGCGTAATTCGCAACACATGCCAAAGCGCTGTAATTTGCTCGTCCTTCATCGGAAGAATATTCCACTTTCTTCAGTCCATCAACAACGATATCTGAAAAACGCCCTGCGCCTCCCAAAACGGTGACAGCCATATCAGTGTTTTTTAGAGGCATTTTCATTTCGTTGAAATCCATTCTCCAAAGCTTTATTTCGAAATCTGAAAGATCCATTATGACATCTTTGGCAACTCCAAAAGCTTCGTAACTTATAACAGTCGGATCGGAAAAAGAGAAAACTCCAGAAAATTCCGTGGTTTGCATATCTTCTTCAATTCCAAAAGCCGTGTCGATGGCCCAACGTATTCCCTTCGTGAAAAGGGATTTTATGCCACGCTTTCCCATATCCTTCATTCTCTTGGTTATCTTGTCCACTCGCAAATGAAAGGCCTCTTTTATTTTGAGGGTATAATCTTTCTCAGCATTTTGTTCCACACTTAAAAGTGATATACCGAGGTTAACTGGAGAGGCGATGGAAGGATTTATAAAAGCGGTGCGTCTATCAAAGTCCACTTGATAGCCACCCCAACAATCGTCTCTTCGGTACCTTAAAAAACCTTTCTCTTTTTCCAGAAAATTCAGATCACTCATTTTCCATCACGCTCGATAATAACAGATAATCTTCAACATCAAAGGAAACCTTTCCATTTTTGTTTATGTAAAATGTATGAGGTTCACCTTTGACATGATCAAAAGCGTGAATGTAGATATCAGAAAAATTCCGATCGAATTCCAAAGTGATCTTTTTAGGATGGCCTTCAAGATTTCCTATGTAAAGCAAAAAGGTATTATCCATCTTCCTTAAAACAGAGATCGCTTCGTTTGGCACATCATTCCTGATCATGTGCATTTGGCCGTATCTCATCACTTCAGTCTGTTTTCTTAAAGTCAACAGATCTTTCACAAAGATCTCAAAATCCGGATCGCCTTTAGAGAAATCGAATCTGTATTCGTTGAAGATATCCGGCTTTTCACTAAACGCGAATTCCTGGCCGTTGTACAGTAACAACGCTCCTTTTTGTACTGCCATTAAAGTTGTCCAAGCTCGCAGTTTATCTGCTGAAACGTAGCGGGCAATTCTTTCTTGATCGTGATTTTCAAGGAATCGAAGTTTCACGTTGCCATCGAAAACCTGTTTTTGATACTCGAAATGCATCGAATAATCGTTTAAGGTGGCTTTGCCGTTAAAATACGCTTTTAATATATCATATCCATCGTAATCGTAAGTGAGATCGAATGCCTGGTACATGTAAGGTTCTTTCGATTCAGAGAGCCACACGACTTTTTTTAATTCTGAAATTCCAGTTCGAGCTCTGTGCCAAAAAGTTATCGGTACAAGTCCAGCGACATCACATCTGAATCCATCTACGTCGAAATTCTTAATCCAAAATTTCAATGTATCCACGAGATATTCCATGAGTTCGAAGTTAGAAAAATCGAAATCCACAACGTCCGTCCAATCTTTTACTTTGCGACTTGGTCCATTTTCATCGTGAAAAAACCATTCAGGATGTTCATCTATTAGAACTGAATCAACGGCCATATGATTGAAAACCACATCCATCATAACTTTCATACCAATGGAATGTATACTCTTCACCAAATGCTTAAAATCTTCATCGCTTCCAAGACTGGGATCTATTGCGCGATAATCACGTATGGCATAGGGAGAACCAAGTGTTCCTTTTCTGTTAACTTTTCCGGTTGGATGTATTGGCATGAACCATATGGTATTTACACCGAGTTTTTTTATCCTTTCCAGATCTTTTTCAACAGCGTCGAATCCACCGTAAGCTCTTGCAAAGACTTCATATATCACCATGTCTTCAAGCTTCCCAGGAGTGTTTAAAGCCAAAATTTTATCCTCCAATCACAAATGTTATAATTTCTGCGATATATTTTAGCACAGTTATCAATTGCTTGAAATTAAAGAATACGGAGGATAAGATTTTGAAGCTTAAAGATTTCGATTACGAGTTGCCAAAAGAGGCAATAGCTCAAAGGCCTGTTCATCCCAGAGATCACGCAAAGCTCATGGTGATCGATAGAAATACGGGGAAAATAGAAGACAAGATCTTTTATGAGATTTCAGATTATTTAAATCCTGGAGATCTCTTGATTTTGAATGAAACGAAGGTCATACGTGCAAGACTCCTTGGAAATAAGCCAACGGGTGCACACATAGAAGTTTTTCTTTTGAAAAAAATAGGTTATCGTACTTGGCATACACTTGTTCGGCCCGGTTCAAAAGTGAAAGAAGGAACGGAAGTGATCTTTGGTGGTGCAAAGGGCAAATGTACACGTCACTTAAAAGATGGAACGAGATATTTTGAATTCGACGTGGACGATGATGAGCTCGAGAAAATAGGAAAAGTCCCACTTCCCCCTTACATAACCAAGCCAGTCGATGATCCGAATGATTATCAGACTGTATATGCGAATATTCCAGGATCAGTTGCCGCTCCAACAGCTGGCCTCCACTTCACGAAGGAACTTCTTGAAAAGATAAAAAAGATCGGAGTGAAGATTTTGAAAGTCTCTCTCGATGTGGGACTTGACACTTTCAAACCGATAGAAACGGAAGAAGTGGAAGCGCACAAAATGCATACTGAATTTTACAGAATGGATGAGGAAGTGTCAAAAGAAATTAAAAACAGAAATGGAAAAGTTTTTGCCGTTGGAACAACTGTTGTCAGAACCTTGGAATCCTGGACAAAAACTGGGAAACTTTCCGGATATACGGATCTGTACATTCATTCACCCTACAAATTCCAAATCGTGGATGCGTTGATCACGAATTTTCACATACCAAAATCCTCTCTCATAGTTCTTGTTTCTGCATTTGCCGGCAGGGAACTCGTTATGAAGGCCTACAAAAGGGCGTTGAACTCAGGATACAGGTTTTTCTCCTTTGGAGACGCTTGCCTTTTTTTGTGAGGTAATTTATGGAAAAACCAAGAGAACGAGCCGTTAATCACGGAATCAAGTCATTGAGCAATGCTGAACTGATCTCGATATTACTGAGAACCGGTAAAAAAGGTAAAAGTGTCGTCGAAGTTTCTGAATCGATGCTAAAAAGGTTCGAGAACTCTCTGTTAGAAATGCAACGCGCAGATGTCGAAGATCTTTTGAAGGTTGAGGGCGTTGGAACTGCGAAAGCTCTCACAATACAGGCAGCACTCGAAATTGGTTATAGAATGTGGCACGAATCTTTGAGAAAAAAGAAAACCATCGAATCTGTAGAAGATGTTTATAATCTATGTGAAGACATGATACTGTTGAGTGTTGAAACTGTCAGAGTGATAGTGTTGAATTCGCAATTAGGAATGATAGCGACCCGAGATATTACAATTGGAACAGCCACAGCTTCGTTGATTCATCCACGTGAAATATTCAGCGTAGCTGTAAAATACCCAACATCTGGCATTATTCTTGTTCACAACCACCCATCTGGAAACCCAAAACCCAGTGATGATGACTTCAAAGTAACCAAGCGAGTGAAAGATGCAGGAAAGATCATGGGAATAGAACTGCTGGATCACGTTATCGTGGCTTCTGGTGGTTATTACAGTTTTGCTCAGGAAAATAAAATTTAAGCATAAAATCCACCCTCTTTACTGAGTAGCACCATCAGTTCTCCATTCTGAAAGAGAACTGTATTAGACTTTATTCATAGTAGCATGAATTAAAATGGGATAATGTTAAAAATAAATTTGAGTCTGAAATATTAAGAATTGGAGGCGAAGATAACACGAATTTGGAAACAAAAAATCGTCGTGAGTAAAAGGATTGACTTTCCTGAAAGTTTCCAAAAATGAAAGGCTGAAAAACGCCAGATTATTCTCAAAAGGAAGGGATTGAAAAAATTGGCAGACGATCTTTCCATATCTTCGCTGGATTTCCAGGAGATTCTTGAAAATGTAGCAACCGGTGTCTACGTGGTCACGGCAGACAGAGAGATCCTTTACTGGAATAAGGCAGCGGAAAAGATAACTGGCTTTCCCGAAAACGAAATCGTAGGGCTCAAATGCTACGAAACCAGGCTCAAACATCTCGATGACAACGGGGTAAACCTTTGCAAAAACGAATGCCCGCTCGTAAAATCCGTAAAAACCAGGAAAAAAATCGAAGAAAAGCTCTGGGTGCACACCAAAGACTCTTCGATAAAGCACATCTTGGTCAAAACGATTCCACTTTACAGAAAAGGTAAAGCCGTGGGCGCGGTTGAAACCTTCGACGACATCTCGCAAATCGACGAGATCGAGAGGATAAACAGGGAACTCAAAGAGATGAGTATAAAAGACGAACTGACGAATCTTTACAACAAAAGAGGGCTTTACGAGCTTCTCGGTTCGATTATCGCCAAGGCCGGAAGGGGAGTGAAATCCGCAGTCCTCATGATAGACATCGACAAGTTCAAAAAGGTAAACGATCGATGCGGACACATTGAGGGTGATCGGATACTGGTCAAACTTTCGGAAAGACTGAAGAAAAGTCTGAGAATAGAGGACATGATCTTCAGGCCGGTCTCCGCCAGATTCGGCGGCGATGAGTTCGTCGTCATCCTCGAAATAGGCGAGAAAACCTCTAAAGAAAACGTGATGTTCATAGCGGAGAGAATCTCTAAATCCCTGAACGAGATCGAGACCTGCGTAGGGCCTTTGAAAGTTTCGATCGGGATAACCCCAGTCTTCGAAAACGACAACGCCGAAAAGCTCCTCAACAGGGCCGACAACGCTCTCTACTCTTCAAAGATATCCGGAAAACCGGTGTACACCGTAATGTAAAAAAGCTGAGCCTTATTTCCGAGAGTTCAGCCAATTCTGAGATTTTTTTGACCCAGTTGGACGCTCTTCGGGCCGTTATGTTTTGGTACCAGTATTCGAGCATCTCCGCCGTCTTGAAAACGGCGAGATCGAAGAGCTCCATCGTGTTTGAGAGGGCGTATTCGACCTCTTTTGCTTTTGCAAATGATGCTGTTAACTTAAACGATTTTTGGGCTCTCTACGATAGAGAAGAGACAGCTCATTTTACGTTTCACCTATTTATGATGAGGCTTGAACCTGCAAAACAAAATCATAAATGCTCCCAGGTAAATCAGATTTATCTATCATGAACTCAAATGACGATGTTTGCCCAGATGCTATATCTGAATTTGTAAAGGTAAAATCTGCATATATAATTTTTCCATTTGAATCATAAAGTGTCGCAACAATTTCAACATATTTTGCTTTAATTATTTCTGCCCTTCTATTTTCCGAAGGTTTAGTAAAGTGACCACGTTCCCTACATTGTTTTGCCACTTTGGTTTTAATAAACTTACTTTTAAGTTTTTTAAGTGCTGCTTCGATATTTCCTTTTTTAACTTCTACTCGTAACATAATATTATAATTTTATGGATTTTTGTTATA
>CAJXLN010000029.1 GCA_913056255.1 uncultured Thermotogae bacterium
GATAAACGAGCGATTCGGTCTTGATAAGGCTTCGAAAAAAATTCCTCATCGCTTGAAAAGCGAAAAAAGATTTTGATTTCAAAGCCACTCGGCTACCGCAAGGTCCAAGACTAACTCCTTCACTAACTTTGATGGATACTTATAAAGAGATAATTTTCGTTAAACACCCCACAAAAGTCAAGTATTTTTGGTAGCTATTCAGCAGCCGTTATCAACCTCCTTCACCTAAAAAATTACAAATGTGAAATCAACCAATAGTTTTTGCGTAAACGCCGTTCCTTTCTTCGTCGAGTGGTTGAAACCATCCACTCAATCCATACTCCTCCACCATTTTCAAGGCATTTGAATATTCCTCTTCGTTGATCTTACGAGCCAATTCGGAAATATTTCTCGCTTTATAAACTGGAAAGTACTGTGACATTAGAGATATTGGAACCGATGTTGACAATTCTTCTGCTATGAATCTCAATGCCATTTGAGTACCTGATATGCCATTGGGGAGTACCATATGTCTTACGATTAGACCGTGCATTCTTTCTGATTTGAATGCTCCAACCTGTCTGTACATTTCTCTCAAGGCTCTTTTGCATTTCTCCCAATAGTCCGGTACGTGGGAATATTTCATGGCAAGCGCATCATTTGTGTAACGTATATCAGCGAGATATACATCTACAATGCCATCCAGTTGTTTCAGCGTTTCAACATTTACATAACTCGATGTGTTGAAGACGATTGGAAGAGAAAGTCCGTTTTTTTGCCCGTAGATCAGGGCCTCGAGTATAGAATGCAGATGAGGTTCTGGAGTTACAAGGTCAAGGGTAGTGGCACCGGATTTCTGAAGTTTCAAAAAAATTTCTCCAAGTTCTTTAGAGCTCACCTCTCGACCATAATTGAGTTGGCTGAACGCAAAATTCTGACAGTAAACACAACGCATGCCACATCCCACGAAAAAAATGGCACCTGCTCCTCTTTCACCGACAAGAGGTGGTTCTTCTCCGAAATGAAGAACCGCATTTGTGATCTTAGCAGATGTACCTTGACCACAAAAACCTCGACGTTTTTCGCGGTTTACATGACAGTTTTGCGCACACATCGTGCAGTCTTTCGCCAAAGTGTTAAAATATCTGGATGCCTCGTTCAATTTCTTTCGATCGAGTGCCATATCTTCCTCTTTTTCACCGAAAAATTTTCACCGTGGATATTGTATCACAAAAAACAGGTCTCTTTTATTTGCAAAGAGGCCAAAAAATTGTTCATAATCGAATTTTTTTGATTCGTTATTTCTGACCCAAAAGATTTATGAGTTGATTCGTCATTTGACGGACCGCTTCTTCAACCGTCAGCCGTTTTGTAAGAGCATTGTGGACGTTTACAAATACTATTTGAGAAATAGCTGGATAAAATGGGGATTTGGTTCGAACTTGAGCGTTGATGAAAGCGGATTTAAGACTTCTCAATATTGGATTTTTTCTAAGGAATTCAGGATTTTCGTAATGGTAGAGAGTGGATGGAGCTTGCCCAGAATTGCTGAATCTATAGGTTTCTTGCCGTGATGACAAAAGAAATTTTACAAGTTTGACAGCTGCATCTATGTGTTTGCTGTACTTGTTGATACCAAGCTGCATTCCACTTAAAATCGAAGGATGTTGAGCTGTGGAATCCCCCATTCCAGTTGGTAGCATTTCGATCCCAACTTTTCCATTAACCACTGATCCTTCGGTGCTGAAAAGTGGCCAGCAATAGAGTCGATTTCTCATGAAAACGGCGTTGCCACTTTGAAAGGTGTTTCTTGCATTTTCCTCCATGTAAGAAGTCACACTTAACGGACTGATTTTATATTTGTATATCATATTTACCATTACCTGGAGACCCTTTCTTACCATAGAAGTATTCGTGACAACTTTTCCGTTGTAATCTAAAAGGCGACCACCATAGGAATGGATGAATTCTTTGAAAACGTCTGTCAACCCTCCGTACTCAGCTCCTTCCCAAACAAAACCGAAAATCTTTTCTTTTTTGGATATGATCTCGGCTTGAGCGATTAAGTCTTTCCATGTCTTTGGAGGAGTGAATCCATACTTTTTGAGAAGATCTTGTCTGTAGTAAAGTACACCCGTATCCATAAACCAGGGCATTGCCAGGAGCTTTCCTTTCCAAATATCTGCTCCCACCGCTGTAAAGAAAAAACCTTTGATATCATTTTCAAAGTAAGGCCGTAGATCTACCAAAAAGCTTGAAAGTGCCGGAACCCATGTTGCATCAAATGTTAAAACATCAGGCTTTGGCGCTTTCAGTTTCAAGTATCTAAGGTAAAGACTGTACATTTCAAGTGGAATGTCGGGCATGGATAAGATGTTCACTTTAATATCGGAATTTTCTTTCTCGAATATCTTTATCTGTTGTTGAAGAACTTGATAGTTCTTTCCAAATGTTCCAGATGTCATGGTAATGTAAGTTGTCGCAAAAGACAAAATCCCGACGATCACAACAAATATTACAAACCAAATAACAGATCGCTTCAAGTCAGATCACCCCCCGATGATATGAATTAGAAATAAGTTCATCCTTTAACTGAACCGGCTGTCATTCCAGATATGATCTTGTTTTGAAAAATAAGAACCAATGCCACAAGAGGAACCGTAACGATCACGGATGCTGCCATTATCTGTCCCCAGGGAACCACATAATATCCAGTGAACATGGCTATTGCTACGGGAACGGTGTACATATTTGGCAATTGCTCGAAAGTTAGTGCAAAGAGAAATTCATTCCATGAGAAGATGAACGTCAACAGTCCTGTTGCGACTAATCCCGGAATTGACAGAGGAAGAACTATTCTGAAGAATGTTGAAAACTTTCCACTTCCATCTATGTAAGCGGCTTCTTCTAATTCTTTTGGCATATCACGAAAGAAATTCTGAAGTGTCCAAACAGTCAGGGGAATTGTAAGTGCTATATATGGAATGATAAGCCCAGGATAGGTATTTATCAATTTGACAGATCGCAGTATTTGGAAAAGTGCGCCAAGTATTGAAACTTGAGGAAACATACTCACCGATAGGATAAACAACATCACAAGCATCTTCCCTTTAAACTTCAAGCGTGCAATGGCATAACCTGTAAGCGATCCTATGATAAGGCAAAGTAAGGTTGCTGATCCGGCCACGATCGTACTGTTAAGTATATTTCGAGCGAATGGTCTCTGGGTAAAAACTTCTATGTAACTTTTAAATTGAGCTTTAAGTGGAATGAGAGATTGATGGGCTGAAAACAATTCAGACGCTGGACGTATTGAAGAGACCACTGCCCAGTAAAATGGGAAGAGAAAGTAGATCAAGACTACGGCCACACCTATGTAAAAGAAAAAACTTCTCAGTCTTTTATGTTTCATACTTTTCTCACCTTAATCCAATTTTATTTTCATGGTTTTAACGTAAAAGAATGCGAAAATGCTTATGATTAAAAATATCATAACAGACATTGAACTTCCATATCCAAAATATGGAGCGATAAATCCTTTTGTGAAAAGTGTCCACTGATTGTACACGGAGATAGTCTCCGTATTAGCGGCACCTTTCGTCATGACATAAACAATATCGAAGACACGCATGGCATCGAGTGTTCTGAATATTAAAGCGATTCCAAGTGTTGGACGTATCAACGGAAAAGTTATCGACCAAAATCTCTGCCAAGCATTTGCCCCATCTATTCGTGCTGCTTCATACAATTCTCCGGGTATCATTTGAAGACCTGCCAATATGAGTAAGATCATGAAAGGCGTTGTCTTCCATATATCAACACTTATGATCGCGGGCATAGAAGTTGATGGAAAAGCGAGCCAAACGACAGGGTTTTTCACTATATGTAAAGAGAGCAAGATGTTGTTCACAATTCCGTAGTTATCGTTATACATCCAACGCCACATTTGTGAAGAAACAACAGTTGGTATGGCCCACGGTATTAAAACAGCTGCTCTCACCAATCCACGCAATTTGAATTTCCTGTTAAGCATAAGTGCGACGAACATTCCCAAAAGTGTTTCCAATCCAACAGACCAAATACTGAAACGAATGGTATTCCACAAGTCGTTCAAAAATCTCGAGTCCTGAAGGAGTCTGCCATAATTTGATAAGCCAACAAAAATCTTGTTTTGCGGATACATCAGTGCAAATTTGAAAAGGCTGTTGTAAAAGGTTTGCCCAAGTGGCCAAAATGCTATGAATGCAATAACTGCAAGAGTTGGAATAACGAATATTGCCGCGTAAATCGGATCCGTACGATGTAAAGGATCTGTAGTTCTAGAGCGCATTTTATCCTCCCTTCAGTTTAGAAAAAGCGGGGAGCTTCCCCCGCTTTTTTTATCACAAACGCAATTATTGTCCAAGAAGATCTTTGAGCTGTGATGTTATGTTTGCAACGGCTTGATCAACTGTCAGCTGTTTTGTGAGAGCCTTATTAACATTGGTGAACAGTATCCTCGAAATCTGAGGATAAATAGGAGATTTTGGTCTCGGCTCGGCATTTTGGAAGACTGACCAGAGTGATTTGTAGAATGGATTTGCTTTTATAACTGCCGGATTATTGTAAACCGAAAGTCTTGAAGGATTTTGACCAGCGTGAATTGCTTTGTACGCTTCTTGTTCTGGTGAGAGAAGGAACTTGATAAGCTTAACAGCGTCTTTAACGTGTTCGCTGTTCTTGTTGATTCCAAGTTGCCATCCACCTAAGGTCGCAGAATGTCTAACATTCGCAAAGCCTGTTCCTTCTGGAAGTGGCTCTACTCCAACTTTTCCTGCCACTTTTGAATCTTTGCCGTTGAGCAGAGGCCAGGCGTATGGCCAATTTCTCATGAAAACCGCATCTCCATTTTGGAATATATGGCGTGTTCCTTCTTCCATGTAAGTAGTGACTCCAACGGGGCTTATTTTGTACTTGTAAATCATGTCGACCATCGTTTGGAGTGATTTCTTTACCATTGCAGAATCGGATACCACTTGACCTTTTTCGTTGAGTATTGCACCACCGTAAGAATGAACATATTCCATGAAATCACAAGTTAACCCTTCGTAAGAAGCACCTTGCCACACGAATCCCTTTATTCCTTCCTTTGCCGATATGACCTGTGCTTCGTGAATCAACTCAGCCCATGTTTTTGGCGGCTCAAAGCCGTATTTTTTGAGTAAGTCTTTTCTGTAATAAAGCAGTCCAGCATCTATGAACCACGGCGCTGCCACGAGCTTCCCATTGTAAGTGTCAGCATTCACGGCTCCCTGGAAGAAATCGTTCAAATCATCTTTGGAGAAATACGGGTTGAGATTAACAAGGAAATTTGCAAAAGCTGGGGGCCATATAACGTCAAGCATTAAAATGTCAGGTTGAGGCATTCCAGCACTCAAATAGGTTACGTAAAGATTGTACCGATCTGTTGAAGAATTCGGCATAGGCATGAGAACTACTTTTATGCCTGGATTTTGAGCTTCGAATACCTTAATTTGTTGTTGAAGCACCACGTATTCACGACCGACGGCACCAGCGGTCATGACCAAAGTTGCGGCGAAACTTGAGAATACAAGAATGGATATGAGCGCAAGTGTTAAAATGATACTTCGTTTCATGAAAATCCCTCCTTTTATTGTAATAGCCCTTTCGGGCGTAATTTCATGCAGAGTCCCTTATCACAATTCTAGTTCGAAAACCGATTTTTTTTGCCACTTCCTGGCCTTCTATCTTATTTATTAACAATCGTGCCGCTTCGCGTCCCATGATTTCGCGAGGCTGTTCTACAGTTGTTATTCCTGGATGAACGAGTTCTGCAACTTCTATGTTGTCAAAACCGGTAACGGCAACATCTTGAGGAACTCTCAATCCATTTTTTATCAGCCATTTTATGACACCAGCGGCGAGCACGTCAGAAGCACAGACAACCGCATCTGGAATCTTTCCATTTTTTAAAATCGTTTCAACGTATTCACGAGCGCTTGTGTAAACCGCTTCGCCGAATTCATCGCCCTTTTTGACGAGTTCTTCGTCATATTCAAGACCATTTTTCGTGATGGAGTTTTTGAAAGCGAAAAGGCGCTCTTTCTCACTTTTAAATCCCAAAAATCCAATTCGTGTTCTTCCTTTAGAAATGAGATATTCAACGATCTTGTTTATCGCTTCGGAATTGTCAACGTATATATAAGGATTTTCCATAAACTTTTCTTCTATTGTGACAATCGGAATATTTTTCGCTTCAGCAACAGAAGCAAAGTGCCTGTTGTGACCCAGCGCCATTACTATTCCATCGGCTGCTTTGGATTTCACCAATTCGACATATTTTCGAAGGTCAAAATGGAGGATGTCAAAACGTCCCATCAGGATGTTGTAACCACGCATTTCAGCATAGTCTTGTGCTCCATGAACTATATCAATGAAAAATGTGTTCGAAATGTCTGGGATCATCACGATTATAGTGCCAACAATGGATTTTCTCATGGTTTTCGCAGAAAAATTAGGCGTGTATTTCAACTTCTCTGCTGCAGAGTAAACTCTTGTTTTTGTCTGATCACTGACCACTCCTGGATTGTTGAAAACCCTCGAAACTGTGGCAATTGAGACTTGAGCTTCACGGGCAACATCCTTTATGCTTGACATATGACCTCCCTTGAAAGCGATTACATACATGAAAAACAGTACATCGATCGGTTACAAAGATGAATTAAAAAATAGATATTTTCAATAATTTAGCTTATACAACATAAATGAAAACATTTACACTACATTTTCTCATAATACAGTCCACTTTGCAAATGATATTTAAGACGAATACGAATGATTATAAAGCATACGTGACGATCTGAAGTGATCTTCAATCTTGTTCTTACTTTTTCTCGTTTATTCGCCTATTTTCTCTTATTTTTAAAAACAGAATTGAAGTTGGAATCATTCTTTTCTCAAATGAGAGTCACATCGTACGATATGAAAATGCAGATGTCAAACCGGTAAACGCGATCGAAAGTGAACAACGTTCATTGAATTAGCCTGAATTTTCCAGTGGGATCATACTCGATATCACCATTTATTTCAAGCATCGTGAGTTTAACGTTTAACTCATCCATAGACATTTTAACTGAATGGGATATCTCTTCAACTGTTTTGGGGCCGTTTTTCAAAGATTTGACGATCGGATCATCTGTTCGTTCATCTTTTTGAACGAATTTAACGTATTCAAACTCCTCCAGCACATCGTTTGTGCATGTTACACACTTTGCCCCCCTTTTGATCAATTCATTCGTGCCCTCACTGGATGAAGAGAAAATGGACCCTGGAACGGCAAAAACTTCTCTTCCCTCTTCAAGAGCCAGGCGAGCCGTTATCAAAGAGCCACTGCGTTTTGCCGCCTCAATCACAACAGTACCCATGGAAAGCCCTGCTATTATCCTGTTGCGTCTTGGAAATGTCCATTTATTAGGTTTTGTTCCAAATGGGAATTCACTCACCAGGCATCCATGCTTTTTCACCTCTTCAAAGAGTTTCACATTTGCGTGTGGATAAACGACATCTATTCCGTTTCCGAGAACAGCTACAGTGATTCCTTTCTTCACTGCAGCGGCATGAGCGGTGGAATCTATGCCATATGCCAATCCACTTACGATCACAACATCATTTTTTGCAAGTTCTCCCGCGATTTGAGAAGCTACCGCCTTTCCATAGGAAGTTGCTTTCCTGGATCCAACAACGGCTATGGAAAATTTATTCAGCGCATCAACTCTCTCTCCCCAAACGTATAGAAGAAGCGGTGGCTCATGGATCTCAATCAAAGGCTTCGGATAAAACTCATTACCGTAAGGAATAAGATAAACTCCCAATTCTTCGGCCTTTTCGATCTCTTCTTGTATTCTTTCGTGAGATTCTGTTTTCAAGGTTTTAGCGATAGCTTCTTCAACTTTCATCGCCCGAAATACCTGTCCAATCTTTTGAAATCCATGGAATACACGAGTGGTCTCCCGTGTGGACACGACCAAACCTCGAGTTTATCAAGATCTCTTAAAAGCTGGGAAATTTCTTCTCCAGACACTTTTTCTCCCGTCTTCACCGCAGCTTTACATGCAAGAGTTGCCAGAAATTCATCTCGGGGATCCTCGGCAAACGAGAGTCTAAATGACTCAACGGTCGATATGAATACTTCCTGCCAATTTACAGCTTTCCCCAAACTTGGAACACCTATAAGTTCATCGTCTTTCCATTCGAAGCCAAAGTCTCGCATTTCATCTTTGTGCTCCTCGAGAAGTTCCCTTTGCGTTTCCGTGAGATCGAGCTTCATGGGCATTGCAAGACGTTGTGAAGTGCTAAAAGATGTAGCCTTGAACTTATCGTAAAGAATTCTTTCGTGTGCCGCGTGCATGTCAATGAGATATAAAGCACTCTCGCTTTCACATGTTATATACCTTGCATGTACAACACCAAGAACTCTGGTTTTTGAAAGTTTTTCACGTGTTTCCGTCGATTCTGGACGTTTTGGTACCATATCCGTATCAAAGTACGTACCTGAATTTTTGAATTTGTTCTTCTCAAAATGAGGACTGGTTTTGGAAGAAGTAAGATCTTGAAAATTCGGAGATGATTCGAAATAATCCGTTACTTTCGAAGGTTCAGAAGTTTTTATTTGTTTACCTTCTATCGGTATCTTAAAAACCGAGGGAGATGCCAGCGCTTCCTTAACGGCTCCAACGATCATTCCGAATATTTTTGACTGATCGCTGAACTTCACCTCCAGTTTTTGAGGGTGAACATTCACGTCCACCAATTGAGGCGGAACATCCATAAACATGACGACCACAGGAAATTCTCCCTTTTTCAAATGCTGGGCGTATCCCACTTCAATTGCTTTCATTAAAAGGCCACTGCGAATGTATCTGCCGTTGACAAAAATAATCTCGTTCACTCTGTTTTGTTTTCCAACCGTTGGAGTACTGACGTAGCCGTGAATTCTAATACCACCAAAGGTTGAATCCATTTTTACAAGGTCATATTCTCCAAGAACTGCTTTTATCCTATCTTCAAGAGGAAGACCAGATTTTATGTTGTAAACCTCTTGACCATCATGAGCATATCTGAAGCCTGCATTTTTGGAGAGAATGAATTTTTGAACCACCTCAGTAACCATTCTGGTCTCAACAGAAGTAGAACTGAGAAACTTTCTTCTCGCCGGTATGTTGAAAAACAGATCCAACACAGTCATGCGCGTACCTTTCTCTTTGGCGATCTCTCTAACTTCACTTATCATTCCACCAGTTACATCGAGCGCTGTTCCAATTTCTCCCGAAGTAGATGTCTCTATTCTCATTTTGGAGACAGCACTTATTGAACCTAAGGCTTCTCCTCTGAACCCAAAGGTACTTATTCTGTATAAATCTTCGTATCTCTCTATTTTAGATGTCGTGTGAGGTAAAATCGCCATTTTAGCTTCTTCAGTGGACATTCCCTTTCCGTCGTCTTCCACAATTATTCTGGATTTTCCACCACCGTCTATTGAAATTCTTATCTTGCTGGCACCGGCATCTAAACTGTTTTCGATCAACTCTTTTACAACAGAAGATGGATGATCTACAACTTCACCGGCTGCGATTCTCCTCACAATTTCCTCTGGGAGTTTATGAATTGACATTATTTCTCATCTCCATTGCACGAAATAAAATCACGGCAACACTGACGGAAACGTTGAGAGAATCCATTTTTCGTGACATGGGAATGGACAGGTGATCGTCACTTTTTTCCAAAATAAGCCTTCGCACTCCTTTTCCTTCATTTCCAAAAACAAAGGCAATTGGTCCAGTCAAATCAACTTCATAATAAGGTTTGCCACCCATAGTGGCTGCATACACCCACACACCCCGTTTTTTTAGTTCCTCGATTATCCTTGCAAGATTCGTCTCTACGGATATTGGCATTCTGAAGGCGTATCCCGCAGAAGTTTTTAAAACGGCTGGTGTTACAAGACATCCACCACGCTCTGGAAGGATCAACAGATCTACTCCCGCACCGTAAGCGCTTCGTATAATAGCGCCAAGATTGTGTGGATCCTGGATCTGATCGGAGATCACGATAAACGGAGGATGTTCGAGACGATCAAGAACCTTAAAAGTATCCGCGTACTTGTAGTCTTTAATTCTTGCCGCTATTCCCTGATGATCCTTGGAATGTGTAATATCTTCCAATTTCTTCGCATTTACCTTCTCGATCGGTATTTTTGCATGCCTCAGTTCGTTTTCAATTTGTTTCATTTCTTGCGAAAGATTTGGAGAATCTACAATATACGCTCTGTTCATGTGTATTCTGGACTTCATTGCCTCTTTTAAGACATTTCTACCGTAGATTATCATAACTTTTCTCCTCTTTTTACAAAATTCGATCTGAAATTACCATCTCTTTAGAAGAATTAACCGTTAAACTTGCATCGTGATCTGTTACAATAGATCGAGTACCTATATCATTTTACCATGCGAAAGGTAGGAGATTTTTACGAAATTCGATAAAATAAATATCGGTGATATCAGAGAATTCGAATCAAAGGTAACCGATGAAATGGTGAGAGAATTTGCCAGAATTACAGGAGACAACAATCCGCTTCACTTAGATGAGGAGTTCGCGAAAAAAAGCATCTTCGGCAAACGCATAGCGCACGGAATGCTTGTTGCCTCTTTGATATCAAAAGTTTTAGGACACGATTTCCCGGGAGCTGGTACGGTGTACGTTTCGCAATCTCTTAAATTTCGCAAACCAGTTTATGTCAACGATACGGTAAAAATAAGAATAGAAGTGAAAAATAAAAATCCTGAAAGACACAGATTATTTTTATCCACAACCGTAATGGACTACGGTAAAGATGTCATAACTGGTGAAGCGGAGATTTATCTTCCGAGTTAACCGGTGAAATGCACAACCTGGTTAAACATTATCACAAAGAGAAAAGTAAAAAAGAAAAAATAATCTTTCATTTCCATTGAGAGGTGTAATCGACGCCTGAGGAGGATTGTCATGAATAATACAGAAAACTTCATGTTGAGAGAAGAAATAACAAATTCGATAACTCACGGTATAGCTGCTCTTCTCTCAATAGCCGCATTAGTCCTGCTGATTGTTTTTTCATCTATTCACGGAAATCCCTGGTATATCGTTAGTTTTACCGTATACGGTTCCACACTTGTAATACTTTACACAATTTCAACCTTGTATCACAGTTTTCCAAAGGGTACGACCAAAAATATTTTCGAAATTTTGGATCATTCGTCAATTTTTTTGCTCATAGCCGGAACATACACGCCTTTTACATTGGTGAGTTTGAGGGGTCCGCTTGGGTGGACAATTTTCGGGATCGTTTGGGGATTGGCCGCAGTGGGGATCGCTTTCAAAGTGTTCTTTGTCAAAAGGTTTGTCATTCTATCGACTTTGATTTACATCGTTATGGGTTGGATGATAGTTATTGCCATGAAAAACCTTGTGGTGGTTTTGCCAAAAACAAGCTTGCTTTTTCTGGTTGTTGGCGGTATTCTTTACACAACTGGCACGATATTTTACATCAAAAGAAAGCTCCCCTACCATCACGCTATATGGCATATTTTCGTTGTTGGTGGCAGTGTATTTCACTTCTTTGCGATATTGGAACTTTTACAACCAAAATGATTGAGTGGAAGCTCAGGTCCAGATTCTTGAACTTAAGCGCTGAAAAGTATTCTGGATTTGGTCCTAATTCGTTTTTGTCAACGAATTTCATCGCCCAATTTTTTCTTTTACCTTCAACAACCCAGTTTTAATTGTTATTATTTTGATAGCGGTTCCAATGGAATTGATCGCGTTACCCGAATTTCTCCAGCACTTCTAATAGTTTTTCTCTTTCTTTTTGAGTGCTAAGAGCATAATACGCAAGCGCCGCCGGAGTTTTCTTGAAATGAAACGCTTTAGCGTACTTTTTCATAGAATCTGATATTTTTACACGCATTCCCCATCTTATATCATATCGAATGTAATCTCTTGCGAATCTGTCGATGATGGATTTTTCGTCATCGCTGAGCGTGAGATATCTTTGGATGAACATCTCCCTTGGCCTTTTTGGTATCCTTTCCAAGAATTGTCTTGCCAAATCTTTTCTTGCTTGGACGAATGGATCCAAATTCTTTTGTCCATTTATCACTGAGTCTATTCCATCTTGAAGATCTTCTTCTTTTTTGACTATCTCGCAAGCAAAACCTCCTGGAAGTTTGGGGAAATCCGTATCTTTAATTGTCTCGTAATTCGCAGAGATTATCTTTCTTATCGTTTCTCCACGTATGTTTTTCACTTTTGAATGGAGAAGGTTAAAGACTTCTCTCCTTGAAATTATCTCTTCAAGGCTTCGTGTTTTGTTTATCTTTCTCAAGAATCTTCTTATTTTGCCATCTGATTTGTAAAAAGTAGTTGAAAGAATACGCTTTGCCTGTGTGAGTCGCTTTTTGTACTTCTTCCTTTCTTCATCTGTTGACAACTCATAAAGAAAAATGAAATCTTTGGCCACGTGATAAAGAGAGATATCTTGAATTCTTTTTACAATCTCCAAAGTCGTGTCGAAGACGTAAAGCTTTGGCTTTTCGTAGTACCATCCCATCCAATAAAGTGCTTCTTTTGCATAATAGACCGCTTCATCTGAATAGTATTTCAGCCCGTACCATGCCAGCGCATTCAGGGATGTTATCATCCCAGATGGATGAGGAATGGATTTTGCGAGGACTAACGCTTTCTTGAAATGCTCCAATCCGTCCACATTTCCATTTCTTATTAGATTTCTTCCAACGTTTATTTCTATAAATGCCTTTGCCGAATCATTTAAACAACTTCCATCCATGTGAAACTTCCCAAGACAATTTTTCGAAAGATTGGTCATGGAACAATAACCAATAATTTCGTCTATTACGGTACTTCTTATGTTTGGAGAAACGGTAGACACGCTATTTCTAAGCTTGTGATACACCTTTTCTGCTTGTTTACTCCTTCCCAAACGCCTAAGAAATTCCAATTTCTTCACCAAAAAAAGGAATTCAATATTTTTATTGTAAGCGTATTTCCTGATTGATTTTTGGATCTCTTCTAGTCCTTTTTGATACTCAAGATCGTATTCGCATCTTAAAACACTGAGAAATGCTCTCTCCGCATTTGAAGTTGAAAAGAGATCCAAAGGTTCATTCAGGAAGGGCTTAAAAAAAGAACCATATGTTTTTATGAAACGTATAGCCCTAAGAAATTTATAATCCATAAATCCCCCTTTTAGCTGCATTACAAATAGGTTGATAGGTAATTATAACTCAAAAGTGCTCAAAAATGCATTTTTGTTACAATTTTCACCTATCTCAATTCCTTATTTCATAAGGATTTGCGAGATCGCTGAATTTGGTCCTCAGAAAACATGCTGATATACTTAATTTGGGGGTGAGAAGATGAAGCGTTTTGGATATTTGGTGTTTATAGTGCTCACTTTTGTTCTGGTTTTTTCTGTCATTCTTTCAAGTAAAACAATTCACTTCAGCGATGATGGAGGAGGTACGAACGACACAAATGCCACAAATCCATAGACATCCGTTATTCTCAATGAAATTCCATCCGCGCAAGCAAATTGGAATCTGGAAAGCAGTTCAGTTGAGGGTATCGAGTTCAAAGTTTAGACATAAAACAAAGGGCGATTTGTGAATAAAATGTGATGGGAGATGAAGGAAAATGAATAGATATAAGTCACCATGATAACCATTCACAATTCAAAATGCTTTCAAATTTCAAAAATGTCAAATATTGAAAGGAGATGTTTTTAAATGAAAAAAATTTTAATTTTTGTTCTTGTGATAATGGCAATTAGCATATTTGCCTCTTATACCATGGCAGCGTCAAAGCCAATTGTAAATATAGCACTTAATAACGTTGGTTCTTCGGCATTCAGAGTAGGTACATGGGGTCTAGAAGTTTGGGGACATGCGTTCTCAATACATAATGGAAAGCAAATTCCACTTTATTTCAATCTTACAGGTTATGAAGTTCTTGGTTATTGGACACTTCGTTCTACTCTTACCGGTACAGTAAAGTGGTGGACAACAACAACCGTATCGGCAGGTGGTTCCGGGTATGGAGCTACCATACTCAACGCTACTGGTGGACCAGCAGGAGGGCTTTATCTTGCTTTACTCGGAGTTCGCCTTCTTAAAATTGGATCAAGTATACAAGTAACTGGGCAATAATAGAGATGATTTTTATGAAAAACAGAAAATTTGTTTTTTTGATAACATTTGTGTTTTTATTTGTGTTTGTCGTAGCAGCATTTGCGTTAAACACTTATACCATTAACCTTTCTCGATTTTATACGTTAGGATTGGGATATAGTAGTCTTTCAAACAAGAACATTGCGCTCTCTCCTAACATACCTCAAGGGCTAAAGTGCGATCTGACAGCATCTGATCTTCGCTATGGCAGCTTTAAATTGGTAAACAAGAAGATCTACATAGCAATTGGATATAAAGGTGATGATCCAGTGTTCTTCGTTGGAAAACCAGGAAGTAAAGCAATCTCAAATGCAGATCAGGTAACACTTGGCCCTAAAAACTACGGAATGGGATGGCCAAATTTCCCCCATTGTACGACAATTTTAAATGTAAAACTCAGCAATGATAATTGCAACTACGCGTATCCCATTGTATTTTGGATGTGGTTCAAATCTACAAATTCTCAAAAAATAACTTCAATTCGTTACTGGTCTGCTTCTTTCATGTCTGGAGAGATTGAAATAGATGGAAAAAAACATTTTATATATCTTTACAACATGAATAATGGTTCCTATGGTGACATTGCAAATGATTTGATAAGTGTAGATACCAAGGTCCTATTCAAACTTGACAGAATATTTGTGGGGCAAAATCACTTTGTAATAGATGGAAAATCGTACAGAATAGATTCTATATCACCAGCCGGCACACAGATGATAATAAGCGAAATCGGGACTTCTTCAAAAAAATTACCCTTCTTCTATGAAATTGGAAAAGAATTTCCAAGTTTCGAAATGGAATTTTCGAGCGGCAAAAAAACTGATCTAAGAGCTTTTTCCAAAAACGTAACACTGATATACTTTTTTTCTCCACCCGTGAAGTTTAACGAATACGGTTCAAACACTAAAATAAATAATGATATGGCTTATGCAGTATCTAACTTATACAAAAAATATGCACCGCTGGGGCTCAAAGTAATTTCAATTCCAATATCACAAGCAGGAACAGGGACCATTGTTGACCATTGGAACGATTTTGATATCATGAAATTGTTAAAATTTAATGGTCTTAGTTTTCCAATACTAACGGTGAATAGTGCACATAAAATTGTTAACAGCGTTGATTATCCCTGGATGTTTTCAATGATGGGGAAGGTAATAATTCTTGGAAAGGGAAATACCATATTAAATATGCCTATACCTGTGAGAAATGTGCGCGGTGTGCCAGATTATCTCACATTCAATTCGAAACAAATAATGAATTTTGTAGATTCCCTGATGAAAAAGCAGAATTGATGTCAGATTCAGAGCAAGTCTTTGGGGTCAGGTCCAGATTCTTGAACTTAAGCGCTGAAAAGTATTCTGGATTTGGTCCTAATTCGTTTTTGTCAACGAATTTCATCGCCCAATTTTTTCTTTTACCTTCAACAACCCAGTTTTAATTGTTATTATTTTGATAGCGGTTCCAATGGAATTGATCGCGTTACCCGAATTTCTCCAGCACTTCTAATAGTTTTTCTCTTTCTTTTTGAGTGCTAAGAGCATAATACGCAAGCGCCGCCGGAGTTTTCTTGAAATGAAACGCTTTAGCGTACTTTTTCATAGAATCTGATATTTTTACACGCATTCCCCATCTTATATCATATCGAATGTAATCTCTTGCGAATCTGTCGATGATGGATTTTGTAAGAACTAACGCTTTTTTGAAATGCTCAAATCCGTTCACATTTCCATTTCTTATTAGATTTCTTCCAACGTCTATTTCTATAAATGCCTTTGCCAAATTATACTAAAACTGTTTTGAAAAATCGATAAAGGGTGGTACGATTATAATCGTAATATCTAAGACACAAAGATTGTCAAATGAAGAGTTAAAAAACATATAGAGCTTTTTACAACAGTGTTAAAGACAAAAGGACCAGCATAAGAATAAATTGCGTTATAGCCTGGGGTAAGGGATGGAAATGATCAACGATTGAAGACATCCATTATGGTATCAAAGCACATAATAAGCAATTCCGTTGAAAGGTACAGGTTATTTGGCATTGCTGAGTTCATAGAGAATAGATATAAAGGTCATAATTACAAGATAACAGGCGATCAAGAAAAAGCGGTAGTGGAATTTGTTGAAAACACTCTTGTTACCAGCACAAAAGTAGTAATTAAGTGGGTCAAGAAACATTTTGGGATTGCTTACACCCACAAGGGATGCAAGAGTTTTTAGTAAGGAATGAATTTGTATACAAGAAACCTAAAGGAGTACCCGGGAAACATCCGAATAAGAAAGAACCTGAGAATCAGGTACTTCCTTATCCAGTGATTGAGTCTGTCTTTGTTCGAGGGATTGGAAGAGTTTCTTCGCGGGTTGACATCCACAAAACCCCACGACCGGTATCGCCGAAGTCCTCTCGAGGATCATGTTGTAGATCCCTTCGGAATCGTAAGCACTGTCGAGAAGGATGTACCTGCTGTTTTTCAGAGAGCCAACGAGGTCTTTGAAACGGGTCGAATCGTGTTCCTTCGCGATGGCAAAAGAATATTCCAGAACCAGGGATGTTTCTGTGTCGCATGATATGTGGGGCTTGTACTCGTATTCCCATTTGTCCTTCGTCGTTTTTATCCAAGAGGCATTTTTGTCTTTGTACCTCCTGTTCTTTTTTAGCCCGTGTGTTCCGCTAATCACGGTATTGGCTGTATAGACGAAAAAGTAGTTTTCGGCCTTTGCCGCCACCGACAGGTGTTTACTAATCGGGATTCCGTAAGTGTATTCTTCATGTGGTCGCATGTATACCGGAAGGGCGGAAAAAACAAAACTTGATACGTCATTCAAACTATCGAACTGGCGGTGTCGAGAGCCGAGTGAAGGCTTCCGCCTATTTCCAGATAGGCTTCGAAGACCGTTAACGGAACCGCAAGAGCGCCAGAACGATAACGATGAAATACCTCATGTTTCTCCCTTTTTCAGAAATTAAAATCCACGCCGCCCGACAGAGAAGGATTCGGAGAAATGCTTATCTGTTTCCAGAGGGAATCGTAAAATTTGAGATCCCAGAATGTGTTAACCGTATCGGTCAGTTTGAAAGAGACGCCAAGATCAGCCGTAACCAGAGGGTACAGAGTCGTTCCGCCGACCAGGAGCATCCCGCCGCCGTTTACGCCCGCGAAGACCTTGAGAGGCCCAAGGAAGGAGTCCATGACGTCGGACGTGTACCTCATCCCGACCGTTCCGCTCACGAAAAACGCATTGTAGTACAGCCTGCTCGTGTTGTAACCTTCAAAATCGGCCGTTGCCGAGAAATGACCGGATACGGGAAGGACATATATTCCTTCCAACCTCTGCAATATTTTGGCTGGAAAGACCGGAGGTGGTGTCTTCGGTTTCGGGTAAAATAGACCCGGCGACGGCATCATTATTAACCAGAGCGGATTTCCGCCTATTTCCCAGTACGCTCCTCCGAATGCAATTGCCGAAATCAGGAGAGTCAGGGCCAGAACCATCACGATTTTTTTCATAGCAGACCTCCAAAAATCATATAAACGAGCATAATCGGAGAAAGCAGAATGATTAACTGCCCGAGCAGGGGCAAGTAGAAGAAGACGCCGATAAACGGAATGACCGAAAGCAGGCTTTCTATCGGCATGAAGTACTTGACCGTGTTTTTAGCCATAATGGCTGGAAGCTGCGTTAATAAATCCATGGTAGAGTTGTTCTGAACGGCCGTTTGGCACACTGTCGTCTGGGTTGACGTTACCGTCTTAGCCTGAGTGGCAAAGACAGACGAAACACCAAGAACGCAGATCATCAGAGTAACGACTACAAAATACTTCATACTTTCACCTCTTTTGTTTGAATCATGTAATGGATGTTATTAAAAAGTGTTTAACTGTTTTGTCACACATTTGCTGTGAATCGAATCGATGTTTTTCTGTTAGTTTCGATATGCGTTATTTTAGGATGTTTTGATGTTTGTTAAACACATAAATTATAACATTTTTTGTAGTTATTTTTGTAGTCATTAATCTTTTTCTCTATAAAACAAGCGGCTTTGTTCGCAAAGCAAACAACTATCGGTCAGCCGACCCCGGGTATTTGTGGGATGAAAAAGGGTTTTGGCGAAACACGGGCGGGCTGTTTTATAATGGATTAAATCCAAACCGCTGAAGAAGAAAGCTGTGGTCATGGAAAAGAAGGTGTGCCTGGTAACCGGAGGAAACTCCGGGATAGAAAAGGCAGCGGCAGTTCAGCTCGCCCACTGCGGGAGGCAGCTGGATGGTAAAGCGTGACTTATGATGCGCAAAAGTAAAGAATTGAAAATTGAGAAAATATCTTTATAGTGTGTTCAAAAATTTAGGGTCATAAATAACAGTATCCAACTTTCTGTTCTTTGGCAAACCGGTGGATATGCTCCCTATGTAAGGCGCGAGGAACAGTCTGAAAAGTGCGAAAGTCGAAAAGAGAAGTCCGACCACGAACGCGATCGCTCCGAGGCTTTTTGCACAAAGGGGCAAAACTGGCATTATTATGCCGATTCCGATCATCGTGGTCGTAGTGGCCACGAAAAGTGAAAGAAAAACCGCTTTCTTCAAGTTATCACACGGGCTTTCAATTATGATTGAGGATACGTGGCTGAGATCTGTGTAAACAAATAAGATTATATCATTCGGATTTTTTGTTTTCCACGATTCTAAAAATTTATCTGAAACGTTTTCTCGAATGGTATGATCTTAACAAATACGTTCAATGGAAAAAACTATGAAAAATTACCTCGGAAAATTCGAAGAGATCATGGAAAAGTTCGTCAATTTTATCAAAGACAGATAAGATGTGAGGGTAGCGATGGTGATTGGCTCGAGGGCGAGAAAAGAAACACCGGCCGACGAATGGTCGGATCTCGATATCGTGTTTGCCGCTGACGATCCAGCTCTTTACATCGATTATTCCGAATGGCTCGGAGAGATCGGAGACTGCTGAATAACCTTTGTCGAAGAGTCTGTCGTCGGTGGCGGAAAGGAAAGGCGCGCCATCTTCGGAGAGGATCTAGATGTGGATTTTGCCGTCTTCGGCACGGAGCATTTCAAAAAACTCGTTTTCGCGCCGGAGACCAGAGGTGTTTTCGATAGGGGCTTTAGAATCTTTCTCAACGGGGAAGGCATTCTCGAAACTATCGGCGATTTGAAAGAAAGCTTTTCTGAAAGCACCCGGCCTGGTATCCCTTCCGAGGCCGAATTCGCAAACCTTGTAAACGATTTCTGGCACCATGCCATCTGGAGTGCGAAAAAACTTCTCCGGGGCGGAATGTGGGCGGCAAAATCCTGCGTCAACGGGTACATGAGGTACATGAAGATGATAGTTCTTAAGATGGTCGAATGGCAGCGGTTTTCATTTTATAAACTTAATCGTTTTACCCGCTTTGAGAAAGTCTTATGAAACTTCTCTGCCTTCTCTTGAAACCATTGAAAATAATCTTTCCATTTTGTTTTGTCGTGTATATTTCCATCTGTATAGAGAATTACTCTGCAATCTTGCCCTTCCGGTAATTCTTGCCAATCTAAATGC
>CAJXLN010000030.1 GCA_913056255.1 uncultured Thermotogae bacterium
TCCCTTATCGCTTGCAAAGCGAAAAAAGATTTAGATTTCAAAGTTATAAAGTTGATGCACAAATTAAGGACATAGTTCAAAGTCACTCTTGGGTTCGCAGCTACTGCTTCTCAACCTGTCGGGTCTCGGCTACCGCCTCGGGCATAAAAGTGGAAGTAATGGTGCCAAAGGGTCGCGGCTTTTCCTTGGTCGAGAAGCGGAGAAGATGGTGCCGCTGGATTGCCAAAAAGAATAGAAACTTGGATACTGTTACTTTATGACCCTAAATCGTTGGACATACTAATTCATAATTGAACGAAGATATACGAGAAGTTTTCTTAAACTTTTTTCAAATCATGCCGATGAAACAAGTGTAAGTTCTCACATCGGTAGCGGAATGACATGAAGGTCAAAAATTCTAACGATTTGAATAAAACAAAGGTCTTTGAGCAATTGAAGATGTAGTTTCAGTTTCTCCCTGAGCAGCCATTTTTTCTTTATCATTTGGCTTTGACGAGATCCATGATGCCTTTTCCATACCTTTCGAGAACCCATTTTGGAAGTACGAATCTCGCCGTTTTCATGGGATCGACTACCTGGCAAATTTCCACATTCGCAACCAAACTGAGGAGCATTGCAGTTTCATCCGTGGTTTTTCCGATAGCCGGAGAAAGGATTGCTTCCATGTCGTGAACGGCCATTTCGACAGCTTCATCGAGAGTTTTTGCTGATGCGACTGTTGCTATCGCGTTTGATGTTTCCACGATCGGATTTTTCAAACCGGCTTTCTTCACTATTTCAATCTTCACAAGGACGTCTCCGGCAACCTCGGCGCCAGACACTCCTATTTCACCGTTTCCCATCACAGCGTGAAGATCCCCAAGTGCAAATAGTGCGCCTTCGACGAAAACCGGAAGGTAGAGAACTGCTCCTTCTCCGATCATGGTGTTATCCATGTTACCGCCGTGGGACCCGGGCGTTCCGCAATTTATCGCTTGACCTTTAGGAGCGACTCCTATGACTCCTATCATGGGTTTGACGGGGATCGAAAGCTTTTCATCGAAAATAACCTTTCCGTTCGTGATCTTGACCGTCTTCGATCTCAAGCCATCGATCCTGTCTCCGAGAACTCCAAGATCTCTTCCGGTGGCGAGCACTGCACGATCTTTTAAGATTATCTTTTTAATAGTCACCTTCAGGGCATCTCCCGAATGCGAGCCTTCCACGTAAACCGGACCTGTTGCCGGATTTATCTTTTTCCAGTCCATGTTCTCAAGACGATCTTCGTCAGTTCGAATCTGATCTGAAAAACAATCCATCGTTTCGATCGAAATCTCTTCGCCGGTTTTAAGACGAAGAACCGGCGAATTTTTCTCCGAAAAATCGAAGATAAAGCTCAATTTTGATAATTTTTGCATAGAAAACATTCCTTTCCATCATGGTAAAATATAAAATCACAGTAAATAGCGTCCTTTGCCGTCGTCGCGGATTCATCTAAAACGGAAAAGGTTAAGATATGGAACGATGAAGTGAAGATTGGAGATCTCATGTTCGCTCATTATGATTATAATCCAATAAACAAAATGATAGCCACCCCCTTTCTATCTTAAGCCTTCGAAGAAGCCCTTCGGGATCTCGCAGTCTGTCATTGTGAAAGTTTCGAAGGAACTGTTCAGAATCTCGTCTTTTAAGGCTGAGATCCCGGGTCAAGCACGTTATGACGGAAGAATTGAGCACATTTTTGGATACATGATCCGATTCATGAGAGGAATAACGTCTCGAGTTCATGGGATTGAGTGCGTGAAGCGTGATGTGAGTGCCAAGAATCTGGCGTACAATCTGAAGCGGTATGTGTGTATAATAGGATAACTGTGCCCAAAAGGCAGAAAAGATTGGAAATGATGATAAAAATAGGCTGATTTTTTCTTAAAAACCGATCTTTGAACCGAAAAAATCAAAAGTTGTGACTTCCCGAAAAATTCATGTCTATTTTATCAATTTAGACGGTGAAAAAGTGAGTTTTCGGAGGGTGCCTAACATGAGAATCGCTAAAGCCAGAACGATCACGAAAAGCTTACAACCGTCTTTTTTGCCGTATCGATGGAATACGTGAATACGTATTTAGGAGAAGTACATTATCTTCGAAAAATGGTGTAATATGAAACAAGAAAAACAACAGGCATAATTGATTATGTATTGAGAAGGATGATGATAAATGGAGCTTGAAATAAGCATCGTCTCCGGAATGTCTGGAGCTGGAAAATCGACAGTTCTTGGTGTGTTGGAAGATACAGGATACTTTTGCATGGATAATGTTCCACCAGATCTTCTTCTTGAATTGGTTTCTCTCATGAAACATCCTTCCATGGGGAAGAAGAGACTTGCCGCAGTTGTGGATGTTAGAACTGGTAAGTCGTTCGAAGGGCTAAAGGAAGTCATCATGAAATTAAGAAAAGCCGGGGTAAAAGTTCACATAATATTTCTTGATGCTAAGGATGAGGTACTTTTGAACAGATACAACTTAACGCGACGGCGTCATCCGCTTTCAGATGGACATAGTTCATTAAGTGAGCTTATAAAAAAGGAGCGTGCTCTCCTTTCAGATATAAGAGATTTGGCAAATTACAAGTTGGATACTTCTCTTGTGAATCCCCACGAATTGAGACAAAAGATCTTAGAAATAATTGAAGGTAAAAGCGATAGATCCTTAAAGCTCATTTTGGAGTCTTTCGGATTTAAATACGGAATACCTATAAGTGCAGATTTTGTTTTTGATGCGCGCTTTTTACCAAATCCCTACTATATAGAAGAGCTCAAATCCAAGAATGGCACTGATCCTGAAGTGGCTACATATTTTGAAAAATTCGATGTGATGACGAATTACATTTCAGATATTGTGAACTTGATCGATCTTGTAATTGAAAATTATTCTAAAGAAGCAAAGGACGTACTTTACATTTCTGTGGGTTGTAGTGGTGGAGTACACAGATCTGTGTATATCGTGCAGAAGCTCGCTTCTATTTTCAAAAGCAAAGTGAATATCAGCGTTTCACATAGGGATCTATCAAGATAAGGAGCAAACATAAAAAAATGTAATCCACACCAATTCAAGAGAAACGTTAAAATACGAATCGGTAACATATTTTTTCATTAGTTGAGGAGTTAACTTTCGAATGTTCCATCTGTTCTAAGCTTGACAACTTGTTAAGAGCGCGTTATAATATCCATTGCAATTCTCCGAACAAGGAGAAAAAAATCGAAGGGGGGCTTCATGCATGAAGAAAGTTTCTGTATTAGTGTTGATAGTGATAGCAGCTTTCGGCATCATAACCCTTGGTGCAGGAGTTATCAACTACGCAATGCTCTCAGGAGTAACAACTCTTAACATTTGGTCAATGCTCGGCCCAAATGCAACGGCATGGAATTTCTATCCCGGTCTGGTAAAATACGGAAGTTTGTACGGACAATCGGATAAGACTTACCAAGTGGTACCAAATCTTGCAGACGGTTTCTGGACGCCACTCAAGAAAGTCACCGAAAATGGGAAAACACTGTACGTTACAACTGTTAAGCTTCTGAAAGGTGTAAAATGGTCTGATGGAACACCTTTTACTGCAGATGATGTGGTTTTTTCTTACGAGGTGCCTTTCAAACTTTCGTTACCAGGAAACTGGAAAGCTACTCTTGACCCGAGTATCTTTGACAAGATCGTGAAAGTGAATGACTACACGGTCAAGATCTACATCAAAAAGCCAAGTGGAAAGTTCGTCTACGGTATTCTTATGAGCACGATTGTTCAGAAGAAGTATTGGGAGCCCATATACGAGAAAGCTCTTAAGGCAAAAGATCCAGCGAAATACATGATGTCTTACGGACCAGTTTTGAACGAGCCATCCATAGGAGCTTTCACACTTCCAAAATGGCAGAAAGGTGCTTTCCTTGCAACTAACGCCGTTTCCGACTACACTTTCAAGGGACAACAAGAGATCGAATATGCTAACGGAGCGATCCGTTACGTTATTCCAAGCCTCAACAAGGATGATACATATTACGGCAAGGCTGAAGGAAAGATTGACAACACGTTTGTCACAGGCCCTTACGTAGATTCAATAATCTACAAGATCTATCAGAACCAGTCTGCCGCTGTTTCTGCCCTTCTTAAGGGAACCATAGGGTTTATACTCAATCCAAACGGCATGCAGAAAGGATTCGTCGCGCAGCTCAAAACCAACTCGAATATCAAGATCGTTAGTAACCCATCTCTCGGATTCAGATACATTGCCTTCAACATGAGGCGATATCCGATGAGTGATAGGGCTTTCCGTGTCGCGATTGCTTATTTAGTTGATAGAAATTTGCTTTGTAATAAAATATTGCAAGGTGTCGCGATACCACTCTCTACGGTTGTGCCACCTGGTAACAAATTCTGGTACGATTCGAAAGTAAAACCGTACGGTGCGGGGATGACTACTGCTGAACGTTATGGAGCTGCCATCAAAGTGCTCAAGGACGCAGGTTATACATGGCTTGTTGAGCCAAAGATCAAAAACGGGCATCTCGTTCAACGCGGAATGGGACTCATCGCTCCAAATGGTAAAATGATCAAACAGATAACGATGATGGCACCATCTGCCGGATACGATCCAATGAGAGCCACGGCAGCGTTGTGGATCGAAAAATGGGCCAACGATATAGGCATACCGATAGTTGCCGATCTGACGAGTTTCAACAACATCGTCAATGCGGTATGGAGTGAAAACTTCAACTTTGATATATACATGCTCGGCTGGGGAATCACCATATACCCGGACTACATCAGAGATTTCTTCTACTCCAAAAATGCAGGACCTGGTGGATTTAATACCCCAGGCTACGATAATCCAGCGTTTGACAAAATTGCTGATGAGTTTATCGATCAAACCGACATGAATAAGGCACGCGAATATGCATTTAAAGCTGAAGAGATACTCAACAAAGACGTGCCTTACGTGGTACTCTTCACCACACCGATGCTCGAAGCTTACCGTACTGACAAGATATCTTTTGCATATACAAAAGCCCTTGATGGAATACAATCTGGCTATTCTGGCTATGGTGAAACGTCTCTTGTCAAAGCTGTTCAATACAGCAAATAAATGAAATTCGTAGTTTTTTGCCGGGCCTGTGGCCCGGCTTTTAAAATTCAAAAAGGAGGAAGAAAAGTGGAAGGTGAAATCGTATGATCAAGTATATAGGAAAACGACTTGCCCAAATTCTCATTCTTTTGGTGATTTATGTGGCAGTTGTTTTTTTTCTTCTTCATTCCATGCCTGGTGGCATTAAAGCCATATTGGCTACCAATCCAACTCTTACTCCCGCAGCTCGCGAATCCATATTGAAAGCCTTTGGTCTTAATCAATCTCTGCCCATGCAATTCGTGCTTTATCTGAAAAATATTTTCACACTTAATCTGGGGATCTCTTACTCATTTTATCCGACCCCAGTTTGGACGATTATCGCGCAAAGATTGCCAAGGACCATTTTGCTCTTCACATCAGCGACACTTATTTCTTTCTTTGTGGGTTTTGCTTCGGGGAAATCTCTTGCATGGAAAAGAGGAAAGATCTCAGAGTACGTTTCAACGGTTATTGGTGTTATAGCATACACCATCTTCACACCCCTTTTGATCTTCACTTTGATATGGTTCTTCGGTTCTTTTCTCGGTATCTTTCCATTGAATCAATTCTTAAATCCTGATCTTTGGCTTCACACCAATCTTGATGCTCAAACGATTTTTCTGTATTTGCTTCTTACGATATCACTTGTTGGTCTTGCAATGCTTGTATCTTTTATACTGGCACAAAAAATTTCTCACAGGGTTAAAACAAGGAAGATCATATTTTACATTTCGACTGCTATTGCTTCGGCTTTAGCGATATTCTGGTGGGCTGTAAGCCCGGTTGGAATATACGCTTTTGATATACTGTGGCACATGATCTTACCGGTTATATCAGTGACCATCGTTTCTTACGCCGGCACGATGCTCGTCATGCGTGATTCGATGCTTGAAACGATCAAAGAGGATTTTATAACCACAGCACGTGCTAAAGGACTTCCAGATAAAGTCGTACGTGATAAACATGCTGCACGAACCGCTATGTTGCCTGTTATTACAAATTTCGTGTTGTCTATGGGATTCGTTGTCAGTGGTGGTGTCATTACCGAGTCGCTTTTCTCATGGCCAGGCATGGGTATGACACTACTCAATTCCACTCTTGCCAAAGACTATCCTCTTGCTTCAGGTGCTCTGATCTTCACGGGAATATTCGTGCTCTTTGCTCATTTGATCGTTGATATCGTGTACGCATTTCTTGATCCAAGGATCCGGTACTAAGGAGGTCTGAATTATGTCAAACACAACAGAAGAAATGACTGCTTCTTCAGAGGTCTTCGAGTCACCATTTAAGATAAAATTAAAGTTGATGTGGAGGGCTTTCAAGGAAAATTGGAAGATCTTTTCAGAATCCAAGATAGGCATGTTGGGATTCTGGATAGTTATAATATTTGCCGTGGCAGGATTCATCGTTTATCCGATATTGGCATCAACTGTGTGGAAATCCACGAGTTTGTCATCCATGGTCTCGTACAATCCAGTTACTGGATACGATTTTACGATTGCAAGCAATCCGGCTCCTCCATCATTAACACATCTTTTAGGTACCGATCCGCTCGGAAGGGATATTTTAGCGCAACTTCTCTATTCGACACCGAGAGAATTTGCACTTGGAATTATCGCGGCATTGATAACGGTTTTCTTGGGTACAACTATAGGTACTATATCAGCCTTCTATGGTGGAGTTGTTGATACTTTTTTCATGAGGTTGGCCGATCTCACTTTGCTCTTTCCTTTCATACCATTTTTGATCGTCATAAGCGGAATGATGACAGTAAACCTTTTTATGCTGGCCTTAATACTTGGTGTGTTATCAGGTTTTGGAGGCATAACCATAATTTTAAGGTCTCAGGCCATGATAGTCAAAGTCAAGCCTTTTATCGAATCGGCGAAAGTCTCCGGTGCGAGTAATCCTTACATCATAGTCAATCACATAATTCCAAACATCATGCCTCTTTCATTTTTGTACATGATGTTCAACGTAACGGGTGCGATCTTTTCTGAAGCTGTTCTATCTTTCTTTGGCCTTTTGAACATCCGTATGTCGTGGGGTTTGATGATTTACACCGCTGATACAGCTGGTTACATAGTCGGAACAAATATAGGTACCTATTGGTGGCTGTGGCTTCCACCAGGGGCGGCGATCACTTTGATATGTGGGGCTTTTTACTTCATAGGTCGTGGTTTGGATGAAGTAGTGAATCCAAGGCTGAGGAGAAGGTGAGCATTTTGAAACCTATACTTGAAGTTGAAAATCTGAAGATGTACTACAGTACGAAATTAGGATATGTCAAAGCTGTTGATGGAATTTCATTTGTTTTGAACGAGGGTGAATCGCTAGGCCTTGTCGGAGAGTCTGGATGTGGCAAGACCACCACTTCAATGGCGATAATGAGATTGTTGGCGGAAAATGCCGAGATACTATCCGGTCATATATATTTTAAAGGTAAAGATCTTCTGAAGCTCAACAATGAGGAAATGAATAAAGTTAGATGGGCTGGTATCTCAATGATATTCCAAGCCGCGATGAACTCACTCAATCCAGTTTACAAAGTGGGTGATCAGATCATAGAAGCAATTATCACGCACGAGCCGAATGTTACCTTTGAAGAGGCACGAGAACGTGTTGTGAATCTGTACAAGTTAGTGGGTCTTGATCCGAAAAGAATAGATAATTATCCCCACGAATATTCCGGTGGAATGAAACAAAGGGCAATTATCGCGATGAGTCTTTCGTGTAATCCGGACATGATCATAGCCGATGAACCGACGACAGCGCTTGATGTGATCGTTCAAGATATGATTCTCAAAGAAATGTCCAGAATTCAAAAAAAGCTCAATATGTCGATGATATACATTTCGCATGACATTGCCGTTATAGCAGAAGTTGCTGAAAAGATCGGAATAATGTATGCTGGGAAATTGGTCGAACTTTCGGATTCTGTAACGATATTCAAAAGGCCTGCACATCCATATACTATAGGGCTCATGTCATCATTTCCTTCTGTAAAGGGAGAAAAGAAAGAACTGGTGACGATACCAGGCGAACCACCAAATCTACTCAACGCTCCAGATTCTTGTAGATTTGCTCCACGATGCCCGTTTGCCACGAAAGAATGCTTAGAGAAAGAACCACCTTACGAAGAAATAGAACCCAATCATTTTATTGCATGCTTTCACCCACAGAATCTCAGAAAGCAGGTGAATGAATATGCCAAAGGTTGAAATGGCAAATGCTACAGATGTCGTACTCAAAGTCGAAAACCTGAAGAAGTTCTTCCCGGTCCGAAAGGGAGTTTTTTCGAGGGCGAAGAGTTTTCTTCACGCAGTGGATGACATAAGTTTCGAAATAAAACGTGGAGAAGTGCTTGCTCTTGTTGGAGAATCAGGATGTGGAAAAACTACAACTGGCAAAACCCTTGTGAAACTTTACGAACCAACAGGTGGAAAGATAAAATTTTTGGATCGTGATGTAACTGATCTTCGATCAGATGTGGATAAAAAATGGTTTCACAGCAAAAGTCAGATGATTTTTCAGGATCCATTTGAATCTTTGAATCCCAGAAAAACGATATTCGATATAGTTTCGGAGCCCATGAATATACAGAATAAAGGGAACTTGAAGTACAGAGAAGAAAAGACTATGGAAATTCTCAAGAGGGTGGGAATTTCTCCACCAAATGCGTTTCTGTGGAGATATCCTCATGAACTCAGTGGAGGTCAAAGACAACGTGTTGCCATTGCTCGCGCGCTCGTAATGAATCCGGAATTCGTTGTTGCAGATGAGCCAACCTCTATGTTGGATGTTTCCATAAGAACTCAGGTTATGAAGTTGATGATGGATCTTATAAGTGATATGAACATGAGCTTTTTGTACATAACACATGATTTTGCCGTCGCACGCTACATGTCAGATTACATAAGCGTTATGTATCTTGGTAAAATGGTGGAGTACGGTAAAACTGAGGAGATCATCCAAAATCCTCTTCACCCGTATACTAAAGCCTTGATCTCAAGTGTACCAGTGCCTGATCCTGAATTTAAACGTAAGTCGATTCAGATAAAGGGTGGTATTGGAAAGGCCATAGATCCATTACCAAGATGCAGATTTTACGATCGATGCCTACTTGCAATGGATATTTGTGCCAAAAAAGAACCGCCTTTGTTAGATGTTGGTAGTGGACATAAGGTTGCGTGTTTTTTGTACGACAAGAAGGAGAAATGACACTTTTGAAATTTTCATTCAAAAGAACTGTGTTATTTTTGATAATAGCTTCTGCGTTATTTGTGAACCTCGCGATTCAGATCGCGAGGTTCAACTCGCTCAGCACATTTTTGAGAGATTTGAGGATTAACATATCTCTCGTTGGATATTCAACAAGCGCAACAAGCGTCGATATAAAAATTCGCTTGAAAGGCGCGTCTAATGTAGTGCAGAAAAGAGCGTTTGTTTCTGGCGTGCAGATTTTTTTAAAAAGCGGCTTTAGCGATCTTGGTTATCATAGGATAGTTGGTAGAGAAGGAATGATCGCTAAATTCAGAGGAAAGACTTTTTCTTCGGTTGAAAATGTAAAACTCACGGGATATGAAGTTAAGAACTTCAAAGCCAATTTCAGAAAAATGCCAATAACTTACACTGGTTATGTAATCGTACATACTTTTGCTGGTGGGCATGATCTGAGAAGTGTGATTCCGATCGAGGGAACTCTTAGAAAGGAGGAATCACAATGAGACAAAGAGCCGGAATGTTTTTGTGGTCTGTGATATTTTCCCTGCCTTTTTTGTTCATGGAACTTTCAATTTTATTATCTCCATTCGAGCTTTTTCCAACATGGCTTCTGTACCTTTTGAGCTTGATGTTGGGATTAGCCATAGTTGAAGCCATCGGCAATTTTGAGACAGGAACTTTTGTCACTTTTATAGGCGCTGTAATCGCCACGGTGGCCTACTTCTGGATTGGAAAAATCGTGCTCCAAGTTTTTGGTTTTATGCCAAGTTTAATGGCTACCAATTTGACTTCAAGCTCTATAGTCCTAACAGCATCCTCGTTGTACTTACTGTCAGTTTTGGGAAATCTCATCGCTTTGTTTACACTTGGGTTTAAATAGAAACAATTAAATGTTATACAATAATATTGTCATATATTTCACTTTGAATAGAAACAATTGAATGTGATACAATGACATTGTCATATATTTCACAAGGAGATGATTTGAATGAGTGAAAAGAAACCTTTAGCGGCCGACATGAATCGCTATTACGATCAATTCATGGATCTGCTAAAAAAAGCAGGAGAAACCGAGCCAGGTTATGCAAAGGCCCTGATGGAATTTGTAAAACAAGCTGAAAAACCCGGAGCACTTTCCACCAAAATAAAAGAGTTGATGTCGATTGCATTAGGTGTAACGGCACACTGTCCATATTGCATAGCGTTTCACGCGAAAAACGCCATCAAAGAGGGGGCTACTCGTCAAGAAATCATGGAATCTGCTCTCGTAGCAGGATTAATGGGTGGCGGTCCCGCTGTGGCCTACATGCGATATGTTATAGACGCTTGTGATCAGTTTGGAGCAAAATAATTTTTAGTTTTTGGTTTCTGTACGAATAAATTAAGAAAAGGGGCTATGCCCCTTTTCTTTATGATAAAATAATCTTTGTGAAATTGAACCTATTTCAAGTTTCGAGGTGATCATTTGATAACAGTTCTTTCTCCGATGGCTGGAGTTAACGATAAAACATTTAGAAACCTGTGTTTATCCATGGGCGCGGATATGGTTTTCACTGAAATGATAAGCGTGAATGGATTGGTAAATGGAAACAAAAAAAGTTTTGAAATGTTACCCGATTCGGAAGAAAATGCGGTAATTCAACTCTTTGGAAACAACCCGGAATATTTTGCACGCGCCTCAGATGTGATACGGAATTGTCGTCCGAAATGGGTGGATTTAAACGCCGGTTGTCCAGTTCCAAAAGTCGTTAAAAATGGCTATGGAGCTGCTTTAATGAGATCGCCAACGCTCGTAAGAAAATTGGTCGAAACGTTGGCATCAAAAGGACTTCCCGTTTCTGTGAAAATGAGAATTGGATGGGAAAAAGAGCAGAATTTCATGGAAGTTGCACATGCCGCGTTGGATGGTGGTGCTTTTCTCGTTTCGATCCATGGACGCACTGTGGAGCAAGGATACGCAGGAAAAGCAAATTGGGAGCCAGCACGTATGTTAAAAGAAAAAATGCCAATAAAAGTCGGTGTATCCGGAGACATTTTTTCTGCATCTGATGCACTGAATGCAATGACTTTCACGAATGCTGATATGGTATTCGTTGCGCGTGGGGCCATTGGAAATCCATGGATCTTTCGTCAGATAAAAGAAATGACTTTTGGAGGGAAGCCCACAGTTATCACTTTCAAAGAACGTCGTGATATTTTGAAACAACATTTGCTGAATTCGATCGAAGAACACGGTATTCATGGTATAATAACTTTCAGGAAATTTCTCGCTGCATACCTTAAAGGATTACCCAGCTCTCATGCCGTTAAGGTGAAGATGTTGCAAATGAGCGATTTCAATTCGCTCACAGAAGTTGTAAATGCTTATTTTGATAAACTCATCTCATGCGAACGAGGAGGCGTTGAACGTGGAAACACTTAAAGTCAGTTCAAAATCCAATCCTAATTCTGTTGCAGGCGCTATAGCTGGAGCACTCAGCAAAGAACCAGCTGTTGAGCTTCAGGCAATTGGAGCAGGGGCGGTAAATCAAGCTGTGAAAGCAGTGGCAGTGGCACGCCGTTTTCTCAAAGAAGCTGGTAAAGATATCGGCATGATACCAGGCTTTGTTGATATCGAAATCGGTGGAGAAAAAAGAACCGGTATATCCATCAAAGTGTTCATAACGGGAGAAAGTAAAGATAACGTATCCACAGAAAGCGAAGAATAACAAGCAACGAGTGAATGAGGTTCAGCGAGAGATAGAAGAAATCGTAAAATCCTGCGCCGAGGATGAAGAGCTTCGGCGCATTGTTTTTGATCTTAACGAAATGGATCCCGCTCAGCGAAAGGAATTTTCAAAAAAGGTAGATGTTTACTTTTTATCTAAAAACGATGTTTCGGATATTCATGCTTATAAATTTTTCAAATCGTTGCTTGAGGATAAAATTCGTTTCATTGTTACCTATCGCTTGAAAGGAAGGTAATGATATGGCAAACTATCCGCGCAATTTAAGTGTAGGAGGTCAGGCTGTTGTAGAGGGCGTAATGATGAAGGGAATAAAAACGGTGGTTGCCGTTAGAAAACCAGACGGTACAATCACTGTTTCGGATTTTGGAAACATGGAACGTCCTAAAGGCTGGAAAGGTTGGCCCTTTGTAAGGGGAACTTTTGTACTGTACGATGCTTTGGTAACCGGAATAAAGGCATTGAATTTTTCTGCAAACGTATCTGGGGATGAAAATACGAAGTTGACAACAAAGGATATAGTGCTATCACTTTTGATCGCTTTTGCATTCGCCATAGGCCTTTTTTCCATTCTGCCGGTTTTTGTAACATCTCTGTTCAAGCCTCTTAGACAAAACGGAGCTCTTTTTGCCCTTGTTGAGGGTGCCATAAGAACCGTGATCTTCTTGATATACATCTGGATCATATCTTTAATTCCGGATATAAAACGTGTTTTTCAATATCACGGTGCTGAACACAAATCGGTTTACACTTATGAAGCCGGCGAAGATTTAACTGTTGATAACGCCAAAAAATATTCCACTTTGCATCCAAGGTGCGGCACGAGCTTTCTCATGATCACCATGATCGCGGCCATAATAGTTTTCAGTATACTTGGTGCTTTAGGACCGATGAGTATCTTATGGAAGATATTCTGGAGAATCGTTTTGATCCCAGTAGTTGCCGGACTTGCTTATGAATTTCAGCGCTTTACCGCTAAACATTTGGATAATCCTGCACTTAGACCTTTAGCTGTGCCAGGCTTATGGCTCCAAAAGTTCACAACAAAGGAACCAGATAATTCTCAGTTGGAAGTTGGATTGGTTTCTTTGAAAGCCTCACTGAATCTTGAATACGAAAAACGGGAGCAAATCGAGAACAATGATGATGACAAGGTTAAAGAAAAAGAGGACGCTTAAGCATCCTCTTTTTTACACATTCAAATTAAGATCATGGGAAAATTCCACGCAGTCTTGTTGCCGTTGCAACTTTATTTATCGCAACCATGTAGGAAGCTGTTCTCATATCTGTTTTTTGTTCTTCTAGCATATCTACAGAATCTTTGAACGCGCCTTTCATTATTTTTTCAAGAGCGCTTCTAACATTTTCAAGATCCCAGAAGTAAGAGTAAAGGCCTTGAACCCATTCAAAGTAAGAAACCGTAACACCGCCAGAGTTACTTAAAAAATCAGGAACGATCTTTATACCCTTTGAGTTAAGTATTTCATCCGCTTCAGGAGTCGTTGGACCGTTTGCAGCCTCCACTATGATTTTCGCACGCACCTTGTCGGCATTTTCCGCAGTAATGGCTCTTTCAAGGGCCGCGGGGATAAGAACGTCGACATCAAGTTCGAGAAGCTCTTCATTGGTGATCTTCTGAGCTTTGTTGTACCCTTCGAGGCTTTTGTTGGCCGTTGCATAATCAAAGGCTTCTTTTACATTTATACCTTCTGGATTGTAATAACCTCCGGTAATGTCGCTAATCGCAACGACTTTTGCTCCGTACGTCTGTTCAAGAATAAGGGCTGTAAAAGAACCAACGTTACCGAATCCCTGAACGGCAACTGTCTTACCCTTTATCTCATCACCAAGAAAATACTTGCTGGCTTCGTTAGCTATGATGCTAACACCACGTCCTGTTGCCTCGGACCTTCCCAAAGATCCTCCCAATTCAAGAGGCTTGCCAGTTACGATTCCAAGGGTAGAATGACCGACATTCATAGAATACGTATCGAGAAACCATGACATGATCTTGCCGTTTGTGTTCACATCAGGTGCTGGAACATCTTCTGTGGGTCCGACGATGATCGAAATCTCTGAAAAATATCTTCTGGATAATCTTTCAAGTTCACTTTCCGACAATTCAGTCGGATCGACTTTTATACCACCTTTCGATCCGCCAAAAGGAATACCAGCCACCGCACATTTCCAGGTCATCAAAAAAGAAAGTGTTTTTATTTCATCCTCGCTAACGTTGGGATGATATCTTATCCCACCTTTTGCTGGACCTCGTGTAATGTTGTGCTGGAAACGATAACCGGTAAAAACGCGTACTGAACCGTCATCCATCTTAACCGGGAAGTGAACGGTCAATTCCCTTTTGTGCGTTGAGAGGACTTCACGCATTCCACCGTCGAGCTTCAACAAGTCAGCTGCTTTGTTAAACTGTCTGAGTGCGCCTTCGAAAAGACTTTCCTTTGCCATCATTTTACCTCCCCATTGAATGGTAAAAACTTCGATCAAATTTTAACGCTTTTTGAAAAAAAAGCTCATAAATCTAAAATCACATTCTCGTAAGAATGCTTTGCGTTTTTATCAAGTGGCAATGTAAAAAACACTCGGCGTAAACAAATGATACAGTGCGTTTCAAATTCTATTCAACTATCGGAAAATGACATTTGACAAAATGCCCTTTTGAAATCTCAACGAATCTTGGTTCTTCTTTTTTACAAATCTCTTTGGCGTAAGGGCATCTTGTATGAAATCTACAACCAGGTGGGGGAGTAATCGGACTTGGAATTTCACCCTTTGGAATCATCTTTTTGTTTTTACGGCGCGGCTCCGGAACCGGTATAGAATTCATAAGAAGAATCGTATAAGGATGACTAGTACTGTTGAAGATGTCTTCCTTAGTTCCCATTTCCATGATTTGGCCCAGGTACATGACAGCCACGTAGTCAGACATGTAATCAACTACTGCAAGATCATGTGTTTGGTATGGCAGAGAACCCAACAATATCAATAAGGAGCATTGCTCCCACCAACAAAATTGTATTCTTACGCATTCAAACACATTCTTGTGCACTTCACGTGTTTTGCGCGTTGCTCATATTTTAACACAGTTAATGTTTTATATCAAGTTATATTAATGATTACCTATAATTAACAAAAAATATAGAGTTGTTAAACTCATTTGAATTTGAAATCACATTCTTTTTCTCTCGAAAACAATACGATCTCCCGATAAAAGATTCAAAATTTCCGCAGCTTTTCCGCAACTCGATGATATTTCAAGATATCCAGAACTGTCAAAATGTGCAAGTATCACATCTTCTGCACCTTCGGAGTAATTCTTAACGAAAACGGCACGCTTACCGTTTAACAATAGGATATTTTCTGTGATTCCAGCCCGAGTTAAATCATCCATTGTTATCGTCGTTTCAACATTACCAAATCCATCTATATAAGCAACCTCGGAATTTATCAAACCGTCTTTTATTTCCGGATCGGTATAATCAAGTTTTGTGACTCCCAAACATTTGGGTCCAAGTTCATCGATGAACACCCCATTATCGATATGAGCTGCAGCTGCGGCAAAAACATCTCTACCGTGAAATGTTGTAGAAGGTGGATTTTTGTACATATACTTTGGATTTTCAATGGAGAAACATGAAGCGATATTTCGATTAAAAAGGCGAGTGAATATCCCATTATCTGGGCCAACGCAGAATTTTCCTTCAATTTCTACAGCTATTGCCTTTCTATCCGTTCCCACTCCGGGATCAACGACGGCAAGCAGCACAGTTCCCTTTGGAAGATCATCGAATACCCTTTCAACGATGTGAGAAGCTTCTTTTATGTTGAAAGGTGTTATGCCATGCGTTACATCGATTACCGTGGATTTCGGAGATATTCCGTAGATCACGGCTTTTGCAATTCCTACGTAATAAGAATCGTATCCCCAATCTGATATAAAAGCTATCATTTTCATCGCCTCCCGTATAAAATATAGATGTTGAATGATTCACACAATGAAAAACATTATAGACGAGAACTCTATTAAAATGATCATTTCGGTCACCGAGCCTTGATCGGAGTCTTAGAACCATCATATCATTGCGGTAGTCATGTGCAAAACCTAACTTTTCAGGATCACCACCTTATAATCTTATATGTCGTTTCAATTGTGCCGGATTCTTTGGATTGTTTCAAATTCACTGACTGATACGTGAAAATATATGTTATGATATTCACGAACAAAATATCATGATTAGGAGGAATAAATATGACCTACGATCTCTTTGTGGTAGGAGGAGGACCCGCAGGATATGTTGCTGCCATAAGGGCTTCACAGCTAAACATGAAAGTTGCCATTGCTGAAGAGAAATTCTGGGGTGGAACTTGCACAAATGTTGGTTGTATTCCAACAAAGGCGTGGCTCGCGTCATCTGAACTTTTCAATGAGATCAAAAACTCCAAAAAATTCGGGATTTTTGTGGAAAATGCGTCTATAGATATGAAAAAAGTAAAGACCCGAACCAATCGTGTAGTCATGCGTAACAGAAAAGGTATAGAGTTCCTTCTCAAGAAAAACAACGTTAAGTTTTTCAGCGCCCATGCCAAAATAGAGAATCTTCACAGTGCTACTATTGGAGATGAAAAGGTAGAGTTCAAAAATCTACTTCTCTCACAGGGTTCTCATCCAATAAAATTCCCACCCTTCAATGTTGAAGGAGTTTTGACAAGTGACGAAATATTTTCTCTTGATGAGATTCCAAAGAATCTACTTATAGTTGGTGGGGGAGTCATAGGTGTTGAGATGGCGACTTTCTTTTCATCTTTTAATTGCAAAGTAACTATTGTAGAGATCATGGATCATATCTTACCAACGATGGACACAGATGTGGCCGAAACTCTTGCAAGTGCACTCAAAAAACGTGGCATTGATATTCACGTTCGAGCCAAGACATTGTCTGTTGATAAGACAGACAATGGTTATAAAGTTATCTTTGAATCTGATGAACGATTTGAGCAAACTTTTGATAAGATTTTATTGAGTGTTGGAAGAAAATCCAATGTTTTCGACGATGTTGAGTCGCTTGGTGTGGCACTTGACAGTAAAAGGAATGTGATAACGGATGAACATATGCGAACCAACCTTGAAAGTGTTTACGCAGCTGGAGACATAAACGGTAAGTACATGCTTGCCCACGTTGCATCAAAAGAAGGAATTGTGGCTGTGACAAACATGAGTGGAAAAGAGTCGAAAATCGATTACAGCGCGATTCCAAGTGTCATCTTTACCACTCCTGAGATCGCCAATACAGGAAAAAGCGAGGATGAGTTGAAACGTGAAGGCACGGAGTACACTAAAGGTATCTTCCCAATGAGCGCACTTGGACGTGCACGAACGCTTGAATTTAGCGATGGATTTGCTAAAGTTCTGGCAGACGAAAACGGCAAGATCCTGGGTGTTACAATTGTCGGCCCTATGGCCACTGAGGTCTTGATGGAAGGTGTTATGGCGGTTCAAAGAGGATATACACTTGAACAACTCGTTGAACACATTCACCCCCACCCAACAATATCTGAAATATTGATGCAAGCTACCGAAGATGCACTGGGAATGCCTATAGACAAGTGAATCTTCTCACCACATATGTGTGAAAGATTAAGAATTAACCCGGAAGACATGATGAAAGGTTGAAAAACTCATTTAGCTTTGCGTAAGCAGAGTTAGATATATGCTTGTAATATGGAGTGTCTTTTGATTTCCTTTAAATATGCATAGTTCACATCTTCAAATGATCAATATCAATTCATGCCGACAACACCTGTTGTGATTTTCTTTGTTCAAATCAATTTTGATCTGCTGTTGTCGGCATGAGAGTGTTTGTGCATTTTTCAATGACCTTGATTTTCAATCACACTAATTCCCTTACTTCCACGCACATTAGAAGAAGAAGGAGTCTCTCATGTGGTATCTTTACGTACTCACTTACTTCGTTGGTATTGCTGCTGGATTTCTAAACGTGGTTGCCGGAGGCGGATCAATGCTGACACTTCCAATGCTGACTTTTCTCGGACTTGGAATAAATGTCGCAAATGGTACAAACAGAATTGCAATTCTTCTTCAAAACATCGTCGCCACGAGACAGTTCAAAAGAGGGAAAGTGGATGTTTTAAGAAGATCACTGACACTTGCATTCCCAGCGACGATGGGAGCAATAGTCGGGAGTCTTGTAGTTGTTCAGATAGATCAGAATATGCTTCAGAAAATCGTTGGGGTGTTGCTTTTGATCATGGCGATCTTCATGATTTTCAAACCCAATATATGGGAAAAAGGGATCGCAAGGAAAGGCAAAAGCAAATGGCTTTCGTACCTTGTCTTTTTTGGGGTAGGCATATACGGTGGTTTTATCCAGGCTGGAGTTGGGTTTTTATTCATTGCTGCCCTTGTCCTTGTAGAAGGTTTCAATTTGATCAAGACAAATGCCGCCAAAGTTACCATCATAGCGATATACACCGTGGCATCGCTTACGATTTTTGTCGCGAATGGGAAGGTTAATTGGTTCGTTGGATTTGTGCTTGCAGCAGGGAACATGACAGGTGCTGTTTTTGGAACGAAGTTCACAATACTGAAAAGCATAAAATGGATAAGATATATCGTTTTCGTTGCCATAATTGCGAGTGCTGTAAAATTTTTCATTTCATGACTTGTAGCATTTCCTATAACTTCCTCAGAGTCTTTCTGCTTTTTTTGAACCGCCTAAGTGCATAGCATACAAAAAACAAGAATGCAGGCATGGCTAAGAGTGCAAAAAAAGGTCCACCCGGAAATCTTCCCTTTAAACTCCATTCAACCAGGTAAAAAGTCAAGAGACATAGAATGGATATCAAGGATCCAATGCCTTCATATTTCCACGCCAAAAATATTCCTACAAGAACTCCTGACGGAAAAAGGGCAAACTCTCCCCACTCTGTGAATTTCGGAGAAGCATCGTGTGGTTCCACCAAAATACTTCCCACAAAAAAGAGCAAAACGAATCCCAGACTCACCAAGCTCCATATTCTCGCCGTCCATCGAAGAGCAGTTACGGTTCTACCCACTTCATTCACCTCCTTTTGTTCATAATCTCTTATATTGTAAGCATCTTCGTAATTAAATTCCACTTTGCCTTTATCTTTCTCTCGCGGCTATCGCCTTGGTCGTGAAAGCGGGAAAAATATTGCCATTGGGCAATTCCCCTCCTCGAAGTCTCGGCTATCGCCTCGGGCAGGAATGTCGAAGTAACGAGTGCCACTGGCACTCTCGACACTATCAAGACATATGAGCTCGCCATCTGGAAGTTCACAAAAGCGAGGCTGAGAGACA
>CAJXLN010000031.1 GCA_913056255.1 uncultured Thermotogae bacterium
GTGGAAAAGATGGTGCCAAAGGGCACCTCCACTCCTCCGCTCTCTCGGCTCCTCCGCTCCTATTTTTTTTAGGGATAAGCTCTTAGTTTTCTTACGGCATATATTACCTCAACTATATGCACTTTCAATTTGGAACTTGAATACTGAATAACGGTCTTTGAAAATAGGAAGGACACGGCAGACCGTGCCCTTTATGCTTTGTTCATGTTAGGATTGATCCCTTTAGATATGGACTTGCATGTTTATGATTTCTTAAAACCGAAGTGCATAGTTTAGGTATATAATTGTATCCAAGAAGACGATCAACGTTGATATCATTTCCTTCGTCAACTTGTTGGATTTTCCGTGGAGAATTAAGTCAAAGGACTTCTCAGATCTTTTGGACAGATAAGTTGGAGTCAAACTCTTTGAATCGGAGATAGCAACGCTCTAAAATGCACCTTATGTGGTGTAAATAAGATTATTTGGAAGATGGGCCTATGATTTCAAAAAAAGTTCCTTTGGAAGAGATAAAAGAATCAGAAAAATGGCTGACAACCAAATACGGAACGAGATTTTTTGAGGAGAGTGTGCCAAAATATGAATGGCTGAGAGTGGAATGCCAGCTAACGCTGTTTACCAGTTGATACACGACGAACTCAACCTTGATGGCAACCCTGATCTTAACCTCGCCACCTTTGTTACAACGTGGATGGAACCCGAAGCGGACAAATTGATAATGGAGAATATTCACAAAAATTTCATAGATCATGATGAATATCAGCAAACGGCTCTGATAGAAAAGTGTGTTGTTAACATGCTTGCACGGCTTTTTCAAGTACCTGAAGAGAATGATTTTGTTGGTGTGTGAGTACCATAGGATCTTCTGAAGCCATTTGCTCGCTCTACTTGCCCATAAGTGGATGTGGAAAGAGCGCCAAAGGGCTGAAGGGCGATCAATTGATAAACCCAACATCGTTTTTGGTGCCGATGTCCACGTTGTCTGAGAAAAATTTGCCAAAGGAGCTCATCTTCAATGTCAATTACCTTGGTGGTGAGATGCCAACATTCATGTTGAATTTTTCTAAAAACAGTGATATGGTTCTTGCACAGTATTACAATTTGTTGAGACTCGGAAAAGAGGGTTATAAGCGAATCATGAAAAACATCCTTGAGAATGCCACTTACTTATCCAAACTACTTGTAGAAACAGGAATATTCGAGGAGCTGAATTCAAGAATGTTTCTCCCGGTGTTGGCGCTCTGACTCAAAAAAGCAGTCGATTTTGACGTCTACAAGCTTTCGGAAAAACTTCGTGAACGTGGTTGGATCGTTCCCGCATACACCTTACCGCCTAATGCTGAAAAGATCGCTGTTCTGCGCATAGTGGTAAAAGAGAATTTCAGTCGAGACATGGCTGAGATGCTTTTTAAGGATATAATGAATGCATGTAGGGCACTTGAGGGAACAAAAGCAAAGAAGATTACAAAAACTAAAAAGGAACATCCGATCTGTTAAAAGGAAGGATTTCTAAAGAGTTATGTCAATCACTATACCTGTATAAGAGGGGAGAACGAAGCTGAAAATCGCGGAAAAATATTTTACAAATTCATTGGGAAGCGGCATAGGGAAATTAGTTGGGGCTCCCTCTCAATGGTACTTAGTTCGATGATGGTTTTGAGCATATTGGCATTGTTCTGGCTTTTATGTGCTTTTCTTTTGATCTTCGTGGTCATGTACATTGGGCACGATCTTACAAAAATTCATTTAAAGATGGAAAAAATTGTCAGGGAGATGAGAACTTGAAATACACGTTCAGATCGCCAGGAAGGATAAATCTCATAGGCGAACACACCGATTACAATGGAGGATACGTTCTTCCAGCTGCAATAGATAAATACACGTACATAACTTTTGAAGAATCAGATCACTTCGAAGTGTATTCTAAGTACTTCGATCAGCGTGTTAGATTCTCTTTTAACGAGAAAAAAGAAAAGGTCGAATGGGTTAACTACGTCAAAGGTGCGGTACTTTATTCTTTAAGGGGATTAAGACGTGAACCGAAGCCATGGAAAATAGAGATATCAGGGGATCTCCCAATGGGTGCTGGCCTTTCAAGCTCCGCATCTTTGATAGTTGGGATAGTTTATGCGCTTTCGAGGTTGGGAGGTGTGTACAGGAAACGCGAAAAGATAATTAAAATAGCGCAAAAAGTGGAGAGTGAATTCGTGGGTGTCAAATGTGGAATCATGGACCAATACGCTGTGGCATTTGGAAAGAAAGGAAGCTTTATGCTCATTGACACGGAGATAAATCGTGTTATTCAATACGTGCGAGCTTTGAGGTTCCCGAAGATCACGGTCGTAGATTCTGGAGTGAAACATGAGCTTGCACTTAGCGAATACAACAAGCGCCGCAGTGAGTGCGAGAAAGCAAAAAAAATAATTGCTACGAGCTTCAAGCGCGTAAACGTTCAAATGCTGGAAGAGAAGAGAAACAAACTTGGTGAAACCCTTTACAAAAGAGCTCGTCATGTGGTAGAAGAGAATAACAGAGTTCAAAGCGCGGTGTTTGCCATTGAAGAAAGGGACTGGAAGGATCTGGGTCGTTTGCTTTACGAGTCTCACGAAAGTTTAAAAGATCTGTATGAAGTCTCTACTGAAGAAACGGATTTTATAGTTGAGAGATTAAGCAAAATCAAATCCGTTTACGGTGCCAGGATGATCGGCGCTGGATTTGGCGGAAGCATACTGGCCATTTCCAAAGATTACTTTGATGATGATTTAAAAAAAATATCCAACGAGTACAAAAAAGCCTTTGGTATAAATATGAAATCGTACCACATAAGACTTGCAGGTAGTGTTAGAAGAATTTGAGACGTCAATTACCTCGCAATGTGCGTGAATGTAACAAAGAATGTTAATATCAGATTTAGTGTTCTCTGACAAGCGATTTTATTAGAAAGATGACCACATTCGAGTTAAAATATTAGACTTTATTCCTAACAGTATGAATTAAACAGAAACGATGTCAAAATAGATTTGAGTTTGAAATTAAGAATTGGAAGTGAGGGTAAATGAATTCCGGGAAATTGTGATTTTATTCAATGACAAGATCTGGATTTGCCTCGAGTTTTGCTTTTAATTCTTTTTTTATCTGTTCTTGAGGAATCGTTTTTGCAATTCCCCTTATGTATTCAGTATCCGTCTCAAAGGAGATCGCATTCCAAAGACATCCGATCTGACAGTTATTGCATCCGGCCATGCAGTGATCTTTAAACATGACAACGGCTTTGTTTTTATCGACATCGAAACCGAATACATTTCTTTTTTCTCCGCATGTTACGACACACAATCCACATCCCGTACATTTATCAGGATCTATAACAGGTCCCCAATTTATCTTTTTTCTGTCTAATCCATGCCATTTGGCAAACATATCTTCAGCCATTTAAATCACCCGCTTTCTCAGACGAGATGACATGATCCGGAAATTTATCAAGTCTTGCCTGCAGCTCTTTTTTCACAGTCGGAAAGATCTTGTATTTCACAACTTGGGCTTTCACGAATTTAGTCGGGTCTTCGGGAAATGATATGGCATCTTCAGGGCAAACCTTTCCGCACGTCGTACACCCGACAACGCAATTTCCTCCGTTTGCAACCAAATATTTCTGCCGTGACTTCGAAAAACCGAAAACGGCATTTCCACAACTTAACAGGCATAATCCACAATCATCGCATTTCGAATAATCGATAACCGGTGCCCATTCGAATTCCGAACGAGCGACACCGTGCCACATTTTCCCAGCCATTTCAATTGCCTCCTTGTAAAAAATCGCTTTTTAAAGCTTCTTTTTTTTCCGAAGTATTTCACATGACTTTTTAGGATCGTACGGAAGATCCGAGATTTTCAAACCAGCAATTTCGATGAAAGTATCTTCTTTTTCCAAGAGCTCAAAAAATTCACTAAAAACAGAATGCAAAATTTCTTTATTCGTCGAAAAAAAAGTCCATTGCTTTTCTTTCCTTTCGTCGATCAAATTCGCTTCCTTCAGAATTTTTAAATTTTGAGAAATGGCAGGTTGACTGACATCAAAGATATTCTCAAGTTCACAAACACAAAGAGGCCTTTTTGCCATCAAAAGCGTTATTTGCAGTCTTAGCGGGCTCGATAAAGCACTGAAGATCTTTTCAAATTTTTTTGAATCCACATCAAATCACCTCATAAGCATATTAGCATATGCTTATGAAGATTCAATTAAAGCACAATTAACTTTTATCATTTGTTGCTTTGATATTGTGATTTAAGGCAATTTGTTTCCTGCCGCCTTGTAAAGATCGTACCATTCTTTTCTCGTCAAAGTTATATTTGAGGCCCGACATATTTCTTTTAGACGCTTCACATTTGTTGTTCCGACAATTGGTTGAATTTTGGCGGGATGTCTCAATATCCAAGCGATTGGTATGGCATTTTTGGGGACATCGTAAGCTTTGGCAATTTTGTCCATTTCATCGTTGAGTGTTTTGAATTTAGGATTATCCAAAAAGACTCCTTCGAAAAATCCGTATTGAAATGGCGACCATGCTTGAATCGTGATTCCATTCAATCGGCAATAATCAAGCACGCTACCGTCACGATCGACTGATTTATCTATTTGCATGTTGACATTCAATCCAGCGTCGATCATACCGGTGTTTGTGATGCTGAGTTGTAATTGATTCACAATTAACCTTTGATTAAGATACCGACTGAGTAATTCGATTTGCATGGGGTTGTGATTGCTAACACCGAAGTTTCTCACTTTGCCGCTTGCGTGCAATATCGAAAAGGCCTCGGCAACTTCTTCTGGCTCGACAAGTGCATCAGGGCGATGAAGCAAAAGCACATCTATGTAATCAGTTTTCAAGCGTTTCAGACTACCATCGACAGCTTTTAAAATGTGCTCTTTTGAAAAATCGTAATAACCATCTCTTATACCACATTTCGTTTGAATGAATATCTTTTCTCTTACCCCGATCATCTCTTTCAAAGCTTTGCCGAAAACCTCTTCTGATCTCCCACCACCGTAAATATCGGCATGATCGAAGAAATTTATGCCTTCTTCCATGGCCGCCGTTATCAACTTCGAAACGTCCTTTACCGACATATCTGCAATTCTCATACAGCCAAGTGCAATTTCGGAAGATTTGATTTCTCCGTTGGCTATTTCTATCCTTCTCATTCAAATCACCTACTTTCTATATTTCTATATTTTACCAACCTTGTGCAAGAATCTCGGAAGATCGGGATTCAATCCCTTTGAAATTGAAAGATTGCAAACAAATAACTGGATGAACAAGAAAATCCCGGATGGATACAACTCTCTTTTCATGGGAAATATCTTAAATAACTCCTAATGTGCGTGGAAGTAACAAAATTAACACAAGAGAAAAGTGAGGTCATTGAAAAAGGCATAAACACTTGAAAAACCGACAACACCAGATGTAAAATTGATTTGAACAAAGAAAATCACGGAAGTGTTGTCAACATGAATTGACCATTCATTTTGAATTTGGAATAAGAACAGTAACGCTGGTTCCTAATGTGTACTTCGATTCTATCGATATTTTTGCATTCAAGATCTCACACAGATGTTTCACAAGTGCAAGACCAAGTCCCATTCCTTTTGCACCAGTTTGAGAACAGTTCGAAGCTCTGTAAAACCTTTCAAAGATACGAGGTAGCTCTTTTTCTTTTATTCCTATGCCGTGGTCTTCGATCGATATTTCCACCGACTCTCCTTTTTCCTTCGCCGAGATCATCACTTTGCCATTTTCGTATGAGTACTTTATGGCATTGGAAAGAAGATTCGTTACTATTCTGTAGAGTGCGCTTCCATCCGTGTAAATAAAAAGGGATTCATCGGAATCTACGAGAATTTGCATCTTTTTTGGTTTCCATCTGTAAGCCATTTCTTCTTTGGCTTCCGAAAGGAGCTGATCCAACAATTTTCCCAATCTATTCAATTGGGCAGTTGCCCGTTCGAAATAATCATTTTTTATATGAGGTGGAGTATTTGAATCTTTTATAATTTCAAAGATCTGCGGTATCTCAATCAAGATCGAAGAGAAAGGTCTTTCATATCTGTAAAGTTGTCACTTTGAAGAGTATGACATTTAAAATGGGCCCTATTTGAACTCCGGAAAAATTCCTTATCTCTCGAAAAACGATTCGTGTTTGATGAATTCTCGAAGATCAGTAGATTCACAACTTAAGATGTGTTCAATTTCGGAAATGATGTTTCTTATCGTATAATAGAGATGGATAAGAGGTGATATATGTGTTTGCCATTGTATCAGATAGTGGGTGTGGTATCAGCGATGAGTTCATGAAAAGAGATTCTTTTTTCATGATAGGAATAAAAATTTTTCTGAATTCAGTTGAGTACGAGGACGGAAAAATCGATAAAGATGAATTTTACGATCGGGTTTTGTCTGGTGAAAGTGTAAGGACATCTCATCCGTCTCCTGCTGATTTTGAGAAGCTTTACAGAAAAATATTTGATAAGGGCTATGACGAGATATTGTCTTTTCACATATCATCCAAAGTTAGTGGAACATTTAACGCTGCGAGATTAGCTGCAAACAGCGTTGATCCTTCACGAATACATGTGGTAGACAGTTTGAACATATCCGTTGGGGCCTATTTAATGTTGAGACGAATTGTGGAACTTATAGATAATGGAATGGCTATAGATGAAGCTGTAAAGAAGATAGAAAATATTCGTGAGAATGTGCTGGTGTTATTCACGGTAGAGAACCTTAATTTTCTCATAAAAAATGGCAGAATCGGGAAAGCTGCTGGACTTGTTGGATCTATTTTGAAATTGTCTCCAATTCTTACCGTTAAAGATGGAGAAGCTGGAACATTTTCCGTTGTAAGAGGAAAGAAAAAGCTCTTACCCAAAATGGCAGATACGTGTTACCGCTTTTTGAAGGATCGCAAAAAAGTGAGAATGATATTCGGTTATTCTTCTCAATCTACCCTAAAACCGATGAAAGAATTAAAGCGTATGATAGATGAGAAAATTGAAGATCTTGGAGAAATTCCGCAAGAAGTTTTGAAATTGTGGCCTACTATTCCCACACATACAGGCCCCAAAACCTTTGGTTTAGGATGTTACGGAGAAAGGTAGATTAGAGAGCGGAGGAGCGGGATTGCCCTTTGGCAATATCTTTCCCACTTGCGCTCTGCAATGAACGAAGTGAATGAAAGGAGTATAAGCATCATCTTCCGAAGTGGAAATTTGTTGCTTGAAAATATGGAAAATGAAGCATCAATGGAATTGAGAAAATTCATAATCGATGAAGGCCCAAATGTTTTAATTGATACGATAAACTACCATCTTAAAAAGCGTACGGACTTTGCACGTTCTTTCTCTAATCGTATGAGTCTACGCTCACTCAGATCAAGAATAAAAAAATTCAGAGGTTTAACCGATGCGGATGCTTACTTGCTTGGATATATGCTCATGATATACGCCCAAGAAATCGGAACCAGAAAGACCATAGAAGCGTATGATTATTTCAACGATCACATATTGAAAAAGCTGGACAACATATTCAAGGAGGAATGAAAACGTGGGTGTTATAGAAGAACTGAGGATAAAATTAAAAGAATCCATGCTCGCAAAGGACAAGATCAGAACCAGAGTTCTCAGGCTGATGATTTCGGCTGTTAAGAACGAAGAAGTTTCCAAAAGGAGGCCCGTGACGAAGGAAGAATTCGATGCAATAGTTAAAAAACAAATAAAAGAGAGAAATGAAGCGATAGAAGATTACAAACGAGCTGAGCGTAAAGAACTCCTGAAAGAGGAGGAAAAAGAGCGAGATATTCTCAAGGAATTCGCCACACCGGAAATCTCTGAAGAAAAAATCGAAAAAATTGTATCTGAAATTATCAAAAGGGAGGAGGCCACTCCACAAGGAATAGGTGAAGTCATGAAAGCCGCGATGAAAGAACTTAAAGGCAAGGCCTCTGGAAAACGGGTAAGAGAAATTGCCGAAAGGCTTTTGCAATCTAAAAAATAAAAAAATAGTGTGAGGAGGAAAGCAAATGCTTGGAAACAAATACGGTACACACAGAGTTTTGGAACCAAAAGGGGTTTTGCCTCAGCCAGCATTGAGAATTGACAACAACATGGATGTATTGTACGACAATGAAATACTTGTGGATGTTTCCATGTTGAACATCGATGCGGCATCTTTTACTCAGATAAAGAAGGAAGTGGGCGCAGATGAGGAAAAAGTTGCCAACAAAATAATGGAAATCGTGGGTAAACGTGGTAAGATGCACAATCCCATTACAGGCTCGGGTGGCATGCTTATAGGCAAGATATCGAAAATTGGAAAAGCACTTGAAGGTAAGGTGAAGGTCAATGTTGGAGATGAGATAGCAACACTTGTCTCCCTTTCTTTGACCCCTCTTAAGATAGAACGGATCAAGAAAGTTCATCTGAATACCGATCAAGTTGAAGTGAAAGCAAAAGCCATCATTTTCGAAAGTGGCGTTTATGCCAAACTTCCATCGAATATGGACAGAAAACTTGCTTTGGCAATTTTGGATGTAGCAGGTGCTCCTGCCCAAACCGCAAGATTGGTGAAACCAGGAGATAAGGTTGTCATCATAGGCGCCTCGGGGAAATCAGGCACCCTCTGTTCATATGTCGCTAAAAAGTATGCGGGGGTTACAGGGAAAGTCATCGCACTTGTTCATTCTAAAGAGAGGGCTAAACACCTTGAGAAGCTGGGAATAACAAATATAGCAGAGGTCGATGCGACAGATGCCATAGAGGTGGAAAGTATCGTCTCGAAATTCACAAATGGGGAAATGGCCGATGTTACGATAAATGTTGTTAATGTTCCGAACACAGAAATGGCCTCCATTTTGGCGACGAAAAATTATGGTATCGTTTATTTCTTCTCAATGGCAACCTCTTTTACAAAAGCGGCGCTTGGTGCTGAAGGTGTGGGAAAGGATGTTAACATGATTATAGGTAACGGTTATATGACAGGTCATGCTGAAATTGCACTTGAAACGGTTAGAGAGAGCGAAAAAATCCGTGGAATTTTCGAATCTCTGTACGTTAATTGAAGAATTAGCATTTATATGTTAGAATTCTACGGAAGCGTGAAATGCAAGTGGAAGTGCCACTTTATTGACTAAGTCGAAAGACGCGATTTTGAAAGGAGGACAAGTAAGTGGAAATATCTGCCAAAATGGTAAAAGAGCTTCGAGATCAGACTGCAGCAGGGATGATGGATTGCAAAAAGGCGCTTGTCGAAGCAAATGGAGATATGGAAAAAGCCAAAGATGTACTCAGAAAGAGAGGTCTCAGCAAGGCCAATAAAAAACTTGGCCGAGTAGCTGAAAATGGTGCAATAGTCGATTACATCCATTTCAACAACAAAGTAGGAGTCATGATTGAACTCAACTGTGAAACGGATTTTGTTGCCCGAACAGATGAGTTTAAAAAACTTGGACGTGATATATGTAAACATATAGCCATGGAAAACCCCAAATATGTCACTGTAGAAGATGTCGATTCTGAAACGATCGAAAAGGAAAAAGAGATATACAAGGCGCAACTCGCTAACTCTGGGAAACCAGAGAAAGTGGTGAACAAGATCATCGAAGGCAAACTCGAAAAATTTTACTCTGAGAATTGTCTCATGAAACAAAAGTACTTTCTTGACGACTCTAAAACGATCGATGATATTATAAAAGAGGCTATTTCGAAAATGGGTGAGAATATAAGTGTGAGGAGATTCGTCAGATTTGAACTTAACCAATGATGCAAGGTGAGCGAAAGCTCACCTTTTCATTTGTGAAAGTGAGGTATCTGTATGTATGAAAAAGTACTCTTAAAACTCAGTGGAGAGATCTTCTCTGGAGAAGGCAAGAAGGGTTTGGATTCCAACAGAGGAGATTGGATAGTTGAAGAGATATCCAGTGTGGTTGAGAAGGGAGTAAAGCTTGGAGTAGTTGTCGGCGCTGGGAATCTCTTTCGAGGAGAAGAACTTTCCTACGTTGGTTCGATTTATGCCGATCAGATCGGGATGATGGGTACTGTGATAAATTCCCTTTATCTTTGTTCTGCTCTTAAAAAGCATGGAATAGATTCCGTAGTTGCATCTCACATAACAAACCTTCCATCAGTCGAAAGGCTTACCTATGATCTAATTGACGAGTCACTTTCAAATGGAAAAGTCATCATATTCGCAGGTGGAACATCTAATCCACTTTTTACCACAGATACCGCCGCGGCTCTTCGTGCTGCTGAAATGCACGCGAATATTCTAATAAAAGGTACCAAAGTTGATGGAGTTTACTCAAAGGATCCGAAAAAATTCTCTAACGCCGAAAAATTCACTCATTTGAGCTTCGAAGAAGCGATAAAACTCGGCTTGAGTGTTATGGACACATCTGCATTTGCATTGTGCGAAGCCCATTCCATTTCGGTCATTGTCATGAATTTTTTCCAGAGTGGGAATTTCTTGCGTGCCGTTATGGGTGAAAAGATCGGCACTCTTTTGACAAACGGTAAGTAGATGCAAATTCGAACAAACAAAAACCGACCTCTTAAAGAGGTCGGTTTTGAGGTGGTTTGCATTCAGAAATTCAAAGCCATGCCTCCTTCTATCCCAAACTTCTTCGAAGGGGTAAAACCTTGAACAAAAAAGAGCTCAGAAGCACTTGCAAAGACTTCAAAAGTCCCAGTAGAAAACTGCGCTCCACCTCTTACGTAAAAGGCATCTTTCTTGAGGTTGATCGAAGTACCAAGAATTTGAATTACAGGTGCTGCTCCTGCATAGAGCGTGAAAGCTGAGCCCATGGGAATGCAAAGATACAAAGTCGGCATTACTTGAAAAGATGTAAGATCTCCAGCAAATAACGCATCTTTCTCAATCATAGCTGCGACTTCTAAGCCAATCAGCCCTCCTCCCACAGAACGAAGAGTTGCACCCAGCCAAATTGGCGATGAATTTGGCATTTCCATGGCTCCAAAAGCACCTATACTCGTTTTGGAAAGTCCTACAGTTGTGAATGTTAAAACGGCAATTAACACAACGATAATGATGTAATTTTTCATCTCAATCACCACCTTAGTACAGGTAGATCCTGCCAGTTACAACTTTTATCAAGGAACGATATATAGCAAGAAGATCTGTAGAATTTGGCGCGTAATAATACTTCCCACCCGTTTGATTTGCTATTTTTTTGAGCAGTGTGTCGTTCACGTATGAACCAAGCCCTATTGTGAAAACAGGTATTTTCAAGTTCTTAGCCTGATTGACCACATCGGTTGCCGTATGAGAAGAAGAATTGTCCATTCCGTCTGTCATGACTATTAAGGCTTTGATGTGTCCTGCCGGTTGTCCATTTAGATCTGTCAATCCTTGATAGATCGCGTCGTACAGTGACGTGCCACCTGGATCGACTCCGTCACCTTTGACATGACTCTCAAGCGCTGAAGGTGCGACAAATCCTCCAGATTCGTCGATTATGTTATAACCAAATGCGATGTATTCTCCTCTGTCATTGGGGTTCATGTACCCGATGAAAGTCTTAACAGCCGCTTCCATATCCGTTATTGATGTAGACTGTCCAAAAAATAAGTAGCGTGGTTAAGGGAAAAACGAAGGGTCATTGACAAACCGTTGGGAATGAGCTTCAGAAGGCTGTCACAATTCAAAGACCGTCTCCATTCGTTCTCCTCATGCGCTAACATGAGGTTGACTAAAAACACACGGAAAGGAGACGGTCAACCAAATGATAGCAAAACTTCAGGCAGATCTCGACACCATAGTCGCCTCAACTCTTTTCGATTCAATCTCTGTCATGTCCCCATCCGACAGAACCCGTTCAAGAGGCAGGAATCCCAAATACTCTCAGGAGCAGATCCTCAGAATTCTCGTCCTAAAAGAGATCCTCCATCTCTCTTTCAGAGACGTTGTAAGAAAGCTTTACCTGAACGATTCGTACAGGAAACTCTGCCTTCTGAAAAGGGATTCAATCCCTTCCGCCAGCACTCTGAGCTACAGGCAGTCTCTCGAGGATTTCCACGTTCTCATCCAAAAGACAGTCATGCTCTACGAGATGTCCTCAAGGGCCCCTCAATTCAACGCGGTCGATTCCACGATGGTCAAACCGTGCCTCGACCACAGAGCACGCCTTCAAAGAAAGACCGGGAAGTACAAAGACAAAAACGCCTCGTGGACCAAAACGACGAAGGACAAATGGGAATACGGCTACAAGGCTCACATTTCGTGCGATACCGAATCGTCCATGGTATTGGAATATTCGTTTGCAACTGCTAAGGAACACGATTCAACCCATTTCGAGGACCTCGTCGGTTCTCTCAGAAACAGCAGGTACATCTTTTGCGACAAGGCTTACGATTCCAAAAAGGTCTACGACATGATCCTCGAAAGGACTTCGGCGATACCGGTCGTGGATGTCAACCCGAGAAGAGGCTCTTCCGGACCCTCAAACAAAGACAGCCTCAACCGCTGGATAAGGAAGAACCTTAGGGTCAGGTACGCCCATTTGTACAAAAGACGTTGGGAGATAGAAAGGGTGAACGCTAACCTTAAATCCATCTTCTTCTACTCACTCGAGCACATCTTCTACGTTCCCAACAGGCATTACGAGAAGGCAGTCGGCCTGAAGCTTCTGACTCACAACCTTGTGATCCTGGCCAACATTCTCAACGGCCTTCCCAACAACAGGAAACTAGTTTTATGACTCTTGAATTTTTGGACAGTCTACGTTATTGATGTAGATGACATACTTCCACTGTAGTCGTTAACGAATGCAACACTTAGGACACTTTGAGTTAACTTCAAGCATCCTGAGAGCACAAGGCTAAGTCCAACAATCGCAAAAATCAAGATGAATTTCTTCATTCACAACACCTCCTTGAACTAATACACTCAAAAAACACTTCTTCCCTCCTTACTGAATTATTATAGTTGTGTGCTTGTTTTATAACTAAACGTTTAATTATATACTATATTACTGTGAAATGTCAAATAATTGAATTGGCTCCTCATTTTCTCAAATGTTCTGAAAGATCGACTCGATGTAAAACGATAGACGAGATAGTCTTGTGTACAATAAAGCGGTTTTTCTCCCATAAAGTGCTATAATATACTAAATCTTTTTCAAATCCGAAATATAATTTAAATTTGACGGAGAGCAAATTGCCTTGCAGGTGACCTCCGCAGCACAGCGAGGACCAGACACCGAAAGGCGATTGCTGAAGTCAAATGACTTCACTTTTAAAGTTGGTTTAGTATAAATATGTATTCTTAAAGGGAAGGGTGCAATACAATTTGAAGCTTCAAAAAGATCTTCCGGATATTCAAAAACAAGGAGATACTCGTAATGTTTTTATAGATAAAGTTGGGGTTAGCGATCTCGTTTATCCAATAGTCGTGTTAGATAGAACCAATCAATACCAAAGCACTGTGGCCAGTATTAACATGTATGTCGATCTGTCGGGGGATTTCAGGGGAACTCATATGAGTCGATTTGTTGAGGTTCTCAACGCTCACCGAGGTAAGATGACCATCAAGAATATGGAAAAGATCCTTGACGATATGAGAAAACATCTCAATGCCAAAACTGCTCATCTTGAGGTGGCTTTTGATTACTTCGTTCTGAGAAAAGCTCCGATTTCCAAAATAGAAAGTTACACCCCGTATCGCGCAAAATTTCTGTGCAAAAAAGACGGTGACTTCGATCTCATTCTTGAAGTCGAAGTCCCGATGCAAACACTTTGCCCATGTTCTAAAGAAATAAGTGAACGCGGTGCTCACAACCAAAGAGCAAAAGCAGATGTATCGGTGAGGATGAAAAAACTCGTTTGGATAGAAGATCTCATAGATGTAGCTGAAAGCGCCGCTTCATCGCCGCTTTTCACTTTGCTTAAAAGAAAAGATGAAAAGTATGTAACCGAACATGCCTACGACAATCCCAAATTCGTTGAAGATGTAGTCAGGGATATAGCCGTTCAACTTGAAAAAGATAAACGTGTTACCTGGTACAGGCTGAAAGTCACGAGTTATGAATCTATCCACACTCATAACGCTTACGCGTGCCTTGAAAAGAAAAAAGAGGTTGAATTATGAGGGAAGCATTGTTTTTCGATGAATACGATGATGATAAAATTAAGTGTAATCTTTGCCCTCATCATTGCATCTTAGGGCTCAATGATGTGGGAATATGTAAAGTAAGAAAGAACGTTGGTGGAGCTCTTTATTCTCTGAATTATGGAATGGTATCTTCAGCAGTAATGGATCCTATTGAGAAAAAACCACTTTTTCATTTTCACCCTGGCGAAAAGGTATTTTCCATAGGCAGTTGGGGATGCAATATGCACTGTCCTTATTGTCAAAATTGGGAGATCTCGCAAGAAAAACCGCATGTTCGTAGTTTTTCCCCACTACAAGCCATTTCTCTCGCACAGGTTAACGGATCTAAAGGGATCGCCTATACCTACTCTGAACCAATAGTATGGTTCGAATACATACTTGACTGTGCAAGAAACGCTTTGAAAGAAGGATTACACAACATCATCGTTACCAATGGATTTATAGAAGAGCAACCTTTGAAACTTTTAACACAATACTTTTCTGCGATGAATATAGATTTGAAATCATTCAACCCCGATTACTATAGGAAAGTGCTTGGTGGCGATCGGGATGTAGTGATGAAAAATATAGAGTTCGCGCACAAAATGGGTGTGCACATCGAAGTGACAACTTTGGTGGTTCCAGGTGATAATGATTCCTTGGATGAAATGGAAGAACTTGCAAGTTGGTTGAAATCCATTGATCCTTCAATACCACTTCATTTATCAAGATATTATCCGAATTACAAATACGATCGCCCTCCAACGAGTTTAGATACCTTGGAAAAACTTTGGAATGTTGCTAAAAAATATCTCGATTACGTTTATGTCGGAAATGTCCCAGGAATGCACGAAGATACTGTGTGCCCATCTTGTGGACAAGTTGTTGTAAAACGTAATGGTTACAATGTGGAAATCGTTGGACTCGATGAAAAAGGACGATGCACAAAATGCAATCACGAAATAGCAATTCGGTAGGTGAAAATGCGAAGAATACGTACTTTAGTACTTTCAATTTTTACACTTGCAGTGGTTGTGGCCGTTATTTTTGCCGTAATATATAAAAGACCACCACAGTATTATGTCCGTCAAGGCATCGCATTTGGTACGAATGTTAAGATCGCTTGCGCAACGAAGAAGAAAAATGCGAAAGCTGTCGTTGATGTGATGTTTGACGAATTAAGTAAGCTTGACAACATTTTTAATCCCTATAAGTCTGGATCTGAACTTTACAAATTAAATCGTTCCAACGGAAAGTGGATGGTTGTTGATCCCCAACTTCTTTACGTTTTAAAATACTCGTTTGACTTTGCTCGAGAAACAAATGGAGACTTTGATCCAACTTTAGGAAAGGTTGTCGTGCTTTGGGGATTTAACACAGATAATCCTCACAAGTGGAGATTGCCTGCCCCCTATGAGATATCGAACGCCTTGAAAAACGTGGGATACAGAAACATCGAGTTCAACGGAAACAAAGTTAGGCTTTTGAATGGCATCTGGGTGGATCTCGGAGGAATCGCCAAAGGATATGCAGTTGATATGCTCTTAGCCATAGCCAAATCGAATGATAAAGATTCAACAGGATATGTTGATGTAGGTGGAAATATAGGGATAATTGGTCCGAAGTATGGAAATCAACCCTGGAAAATAGGTATTCGTAATCCGAGAGGTACCATGAACGATGCTATCGCTTTCGTTTACCTTTACAAGGGGACCATAGCCACATCGGGTGACTACGAGAGATACATCATAATGAATGGGAAAAGATACTATCATATATTTAACCCCAAAACTGGTTATTCTTCAAACTATTTTGAATCGGTAACTACAATATCAAAAAGAGGAATACTTTCAGATGCTTTTGGCACAGCTGCAATGATAGGAGGTCCTTCTAAAGCCGAAAATTGGGCAAATGAATTTGGTGTTGCTTACATGAGTATTAACGAAGAAGGAAAGATTCAGACAAATTCTTTATGGAAAGATTATGAAAAGCCTTAAGACTTTCGCGCGTACTGATATCATTTTGATCCTGGCCGTTACCGCAGTTTTGAGTATTTGGATAGGTCTGCTGTATCTCAAACCAAATTCAACCAAAGCCGTTATTCTTGTGCATGGAAAGATATACAAAACTGTACCTCTTGATAAGGATTCCACGTTCAACATTTTATGGAAAGGGGTGTATCTTTCAACTGTTCAAGTTAAATCCGGTGCCATTAGAGTTGTGAAATCCACATGTTTGCGCAAAATATGTGTCCATACTGGTTGGATTTCGAAAGATGGTCAGGCTATCGTGTGCCTTCCTAACCGTGTGATCATATACACTGAAGGAGCAAAAAAATCAGTATCGTATGATGTGATGACTTCACAATGAGTAAAAAAATTCCACTTTATGGTCTTCTTGTAGCCGTAGGATCAGCGATTTATGTTCTTGAAAATTTCGTCCCCTTTCCCGTTCCCATCCCCGGTGCTCGTTGGGGATTTTCGAATATGATCATCGTTTACGCATTACCTGATACTCCACTTTCATGGCTCTTGGCACTCGCCTTTGGGAAAGCCATTATTGGAGGGTTGTTGAGTGGTAGATTTTTAAGTCCAACCTTTATAATGGGAATTTTCGGATCGATCGTTGCAACATTTTCCATGTTCTTGACCTTCAAATTCTTAAAAAAAGCAGGGCTCGCTTTTCACAGCGTTTTGGGGGCATTGCTTAACAATATCGTTCAAGTTATCATTGGCACTCAAATCGTATCAAGCTGGGCGATATTGGGATATCTTCCTTACATGGAAATCTTGGGCGTTTTCTCGGGTGTGGCAAATGCTGTGGTAGCGGGAATAGTTTTGAAACGTGTTAAAAATGAAGTGAGGCTACGGTAAGGAACATCTTTCCCGCTTGCGTGACCGAGGCGAAGCCGATATGGTAGTCGAGACCCGACAGGTCGAGTGACTTTGAACTAAGCCCTTAATTTGTGTATCAACTTTATAACTTTGAAATCTAAATCTTTTTTCGCTTTACAAGCGATAAGGGAATTTTTTTCGAAGCCTTATCAAGACCGA
>CAJXLN010000032.1 GCA_913056255.1 uncultured Thermotogae bacterium
TTAAAAAGAAAATGGAGAACTTACGCAAAAAGTTTAGGCGCCTGATGGCGCTTAAACTTTTTTCCTGTTTATACTAATCACCACATATAAAGCAACAAAAACTCAGTAAATAACGCTTACAGAACCATCGCCAAAATTCGCAACGTATATTTTTCCATTCTTTGGATTCATCGTAACGCAAGCTGGATATTTCCCGACATAAATAGTTTGAATAACTCGATTTGTCTTTCCATCTATAACACTTAACGTTCCACTTACACAGTTTGTAACATAGATCAAATTCTTTGATTCATTTACATCAATACCGTCTGGCTGATCTCCAACAGGGACAGTGGCAATTACTTTATCCGTTTTCCCATTTATAACATTCACTGTTCTATCCTGGTTATTTGTCACGTATATCATGTTAGTGCGCGGGTTTACCGCTATATTTGAGGGCTGGTTTCCAACCTGAATGGTCTTAATAACTTCATTTGTTAAGCCATTTATGACGGAAACGGTATTATCACTTTTATTTGCAACATATATTTTATCTGTAGACGCGTTCACGCCTATACTACATGGTTCTTTTCCAACAGATATCTTATGTGTAATCTGATCCGTTCTCCCATCTATAACACTGATGGCGTCTTCACCATTATTTGAAACGTAGATTCTATTTGTAGAAGGATTCACACTTAGATATTCAGGAAGGTAATCTTCTACAAAACTTCCAATATGAATTGTTTTAACGACCGCATTTGTTTCAAAGTTTATAACACTTACTGTATCACTTACATAATTAGCAACGTAGATCTTTTTTGTGGAATAGTTTATGCACATTCCCGCCGGAGAAAATCCAACTTTTATTGTTTTGATCGTGTCCCAATTAGGGGCATTTATCACACCGATAGTGTTGTTTCCAAAATTAGAAAAATACATCGTATTCGTACGTGAATTTACAATGATGCTAAAAGGTTCAATGCCAAGCAAAATATTCTTGACAATATTATTATTTGCCCTTTCGTATATCACGCTTACAGTATTATCTATTTCATTTGTCACATATACCTTTTGTGTATTCGGGTCAAAATCCATTTCCCTTGGCCAATTTCCAACCTTTATCGTTCGAACAACCCTGTCAATCTTTCCATCTATGATGCTTACCGCATTGTTTTCATTATCTGACACGTATATTCTATTCGTTTTTTCATCAACAGTCATGTACATTGGCCATCCGGGAACGTATATCCTTCTAATAACTCTGTTCACTTTTCCATCTATAACACTTACCGTATTGCTTCCATAATTGGCAACGTATATCCTGTTGCGCTTTTTATCAATGGCTATTCCAAATGGTTGAAAACCAACTCTGACCGTCTTGATAACCTTATTTGTCAAAGTGTTGATCACGCTAACCGCATTTTCATTGTAATCCGTTACGTAGGCTCTATTCGTGGATGCACTAACAGCAACGCATTTTGGACCATATCCAACGTGAATTGTTTTCAAAACAATCCATCTTTTTCCATCTATTACACTTACAGTATTATCCTTGTAGTTAGTAACATAGACTACATCGCTCTTCTCATCCACACCTATTCCAAACGGTTCATTTCCAACTGGTATCGTTTCAACTACTTCATCCGTTGAACCATCTATTACACTTACGGCATCGCCACTATTATCCACTACATATATAATATTTTCAAGTGAATTCACACCAATGTTTGTAGGAAATCCACCAACTTCCACATTTCCAATGAGCTTATTAGTGATTCCATCTATAATACTAACAGAATTCGTTCCATTGTCTGCAACATATACTTTATTTGTTTTTGTGTTGACACCTATTCCTTCAGGTATGAGTCCTGGCAATATTCCAACTTTTCCAAGTTTCCAGAGCCAGATAGTTTTTCTCACTTTCAAACTCTGTGCAAATGAGAACGTTGAAAAAATCAAAACGATCATGAGTAACAATACAAAGATCTTCTTCATTCGGGACACCTCCGTTTTTTCTCAAAATGAAAAGTATTAGGAAAGGTTCGATTTGATGAAATGTTGGTATTACAGTCTATCTGTTTTCATCATTTTCTTGTTCAAAGCCTATCATGTTCACTCCATTTGTTGACATATTATAATCCTTTGCATATCGATATGGAACACCGTAACTTCCATCAGATCTCATGCCAAATTGATCGGATGTTCCAAAAATATCTTCTAATCCTCTTTGACGATCAAGCACACGTGAAATTTTTTCAGAAATTCCTGCCCTCGATGAATCAATAGACAAATTTGTGCCATTAATTGCTTTCTTCAGACCTTCTTGATTATTTCCCACAGAATGAATATCATTTCTTATATACATGATCACTTCTTCTTTAAATTATATTCCTCCGAAAATCGTAAGTGAAATCATCAAATCGAACCCTTTTCTCATAAAATACCTTTCCACTCAAAGTGTAGTCAAGAAAGTAATAACCACTTTTGAGCTTTTTTGTATTGATCCTAAAGAGGTCAAAAGTTCTCAGGTAATCTTTCCTCTTTGGAACCAAAACTCGTTCTCTTAACAGCAAAAGTCTCTTCTTTTGGTTCAAAAGCACAAACGTGAACACCTCAGGCTTTGAGATGTTATGAATATCACAAAGTCGAGATCATGTTGTCCACGCCTTTGTAAAATGTAGTTTTTTCATAAGGGAATGTGAAGTTGTTGTGGTACACATTAGATATTTGTATGTTATCTATGAAGACTTTCTCTGAAGATGATTCGGAAGTATCGGCCCACGGGACTTTGCCTATGGCAGTTACTCCATGGTTATTTGTTGGAAAGCAGAACTCTCCACCTTTTGGAAGGTAGATCCTGTAGAAGAATCTGTCGTAGGGAATGAAAGCAAAATTGTCAGTGATCCTAACTAATTCAAAGCTCTCTCTCTCTCTCTCTCTTGCGGAAGGACCTTCACGTAAGCCTCTTTAAGATTGAATCCAAAATTGAAAGATAACTTTACCCCACCATTTTATCGCCTCAAATCGTTAGAGATTTTGACCTTCATGTTATCCTCTACCGATGCGAGAGCTCATCCTCATTTCTTATCGGCGTAATTTGAAAAAAGTTTAAGAAAACTTCTGGTATATCTTTGTTTAATTATGAATGATGATTATCATCGCAAACAAACAATTTGGCTTTGTCTTCTATCTAACAATTCCATTTGTGAAAGACCGGTAGCCGAGAAGCGGTAGCCACGATTCGAACGGATTATAGGTGCAACATATCCCTCCACTCGCGATGTGAACTGAAAGATGGATAAACGAGCGATTCGGTCTTGATAAGGCTTCGAAAAAAATTCCCTTATCGCTTGTAAAGCGAAAAAATATTTAGATTTCAAAGTTGAAAGACGCACAAATTAAGGGCATAGTTCAAACTCACTCAACATCTCCGCTTCTATTTTTGTTTAGGGATAAGCTCTAAGAAACGTTTTTTACCTTTAAAACAAAGGCGAACGGAAACATGATCGCTCCCATGATCAAAAGAGCCGTACCTACGCCGAGTAAATCCGCAAGTATCCCCATAATCGGTGCCATTATTGCCATGGAGATAGTCGTAAGCTGAGATTCAACTGAAAGTCCGGAGGCCATCATTTTGTGGGGTATTTTATCGCTTATGAAAGACACATTCATAGGACGTCTCAGGTTTTGCAAAACGTAGAGCACTAAAAATAGAAATATCGACAATAATTGCACATCGTAATGTGTTGAAATACCGGACAAGATCAGAAATATCGCTCCAACAAGAAAAGTCAAGTTTATAGCCATCGGGAGATCTCTAAATCTTTTGCTGAACTTGCTGGCATTTCTCGAGGCATAACTCGTCAAGAAATATATGATGAAGTAAACGAGACCGATGATAACTGATGATCGTTTTGCACCGTTCATCACAACAAAAATTGGAATCGAGAGTGCAAAAGTTTTAACGATCGGTTGCAAGTACGGTTTGCTAACCTTGAAGAACGAAGAAAAAAACGCACTGTTTAATATCGCTTTCATCGCATCACGGCTGGTGAAAATCCCAAGAAAACCCTTAAGAGTAACCTTAATTTGATTGAGCATAGCACCCTTTTGGATTTTCAGAAGTTCGCCATCGAGCTCTTTGGGATAAGTGGCCAGGTTGATCAAATCCAAAACGTACGGAATGACTGAAGCTATGAATATGTATCGATAATTCCCACTGTAAAAAACAAGTGCTGCAGCTATCAAAGAACTAAAAGCGGAACCCAATTGTGAAGCTGCACGTGTGTGGCCATAATACTCGACTTTTATGTCTTCCATACGATTTATTTTGAGATATTCAAGTATAAGAGCTTTGTGAGTTCCAGATCTGAATGCATCCCCGAAAGCGAAAAGGAACATGGCTAACACGTACATGACAAAGGAAGAAAAAAAGTAAAAAACCACGAATGATATTATGTAAGAGACAAAAGCCATTATCATAGATCTTCTTCGTCCAAAGGCATCGGCGTAAATTCCTGTGGGAATTTCAAGAAGATTTGTGGAAAGATCACGTATGGCAAAAAGTGATCCTATTTCAAAAAAGGACAATCCCACTTCTCTAAAAAAAAGCACCATGAAAGGTTCAAAAAATCTCAGATTTTTGAGGAATCCATAAAGGGAAAATTTGTAAAACATCTTGTCTTTCTTCAACGACATGCACCGCCTTAAAATGGGTTAAAAAGCGTGCTTTTGTGGAACAATTAGCACACACACCAATTACTCAAAAATAATGTTACCATTTTTTGCAGTAATTCGAACGTTTTTCGCGCGAATTGAATGGTATAATCCTGAATAATCACAGAAAATCTGCTATATGTGTCCACAGGGGGGAAAATATTTTGAACGGTAGACGGAAATCGACAATCATCGTATTCATTTATTTGATACTTTTTTTGCTAACTGGAAGACTACTTCCCCACGTTTTTGAAGTTTCTGTGCTTTCCTTTTTCGTTGCCCTTATGCTTGAACCGGTATCGGATTATCTCACCAAGCTCACAGGGAAAAGATTTATTAGTATCACGATCTCCTTGATCCTTTTCTACGGATTCATCGCACTAATTATCACCTTTCTAATACCTGTTATTTACCAGCAAGGGAAATACTTTCTGAACTTCATGGAGAGTTTCATTAAAAACAAAGATTGGGAAAAACTTTCGTATTTCAAAACCTCTCCGGATTCTAAGGACGTTATAAACAACCTGATAAACACGGTGAAGCCAAGCCTTACTAATTGGGTAACTCATGAAATAACGAAATTGGTTGCAACCACTCCATCGATGATAGCAACATTCTTCTTTTCAATTGTAGGAAGTGTGTATGTTTCGTATTATCTTGAAAAATTCAAGAAGATCTCCACCAGTTATTTTTTCCCGTTAAGTTCATCCAAACCCGTTAAAATTTTTTTGAAAAGATCGTATCGTCACATGAAAAGTTATATAGTAGGTGTAACGATAGCGGCACTCTTTACAACTGTAGCCATGGGAATCTTCTTAACGATTTCGAATGTGAATTCTAGCCTTTTACTCAGTAGCTGGGTTTTTATAACGAATTACATACCGATTGTGGGTGTATTTCTCGAAATCATTCCACTTGCGATTGCCACGCTCATGAAAGGTATAACGGTTTTCATATGGTTTTGGATCATTCTAATCGTGGTGCATTCTGCAGCCTTTGTGATCTTTTTAAAAGCAGTTCAAAACCAATCGAAGTTGAATCCTTTTTGGATGGTAATTGCCATAATAGCTTTTACTCAAATCATAGGCCCCATTGGCGCCTTCGTGGCAGTTCCAATAGCCATACTGCTTAAAGATTACTGGGATGTTTTTATCGTTCCGTACCTGAAATCCTCTTGATAAATCTCCTGTGCCATCGCAAGGAAAATTCAACGAGTCTCTCGTAGAGGAACAGTGCGACGGCTGCAAGAACTATCGTTACCACTTTTAAATAATTTTCTTGGATTCCGACAAAAACTTTCAGTATTTCGTAAGCCACCAATGAGAGAGCAACGAGTGTTAGCCATCTTAAGATGATGTTAGAAAGAGTTCTTTTTGAAACGAATGATCTTATCAAAGTGTACGGTCCGAAGATCACTGCAAATTCTATGACCGCAGGTCTAAGGGCGAAAAAAGCGAATGACAACGTTAAAACCGTGAAATAAGAAATAATTCCAGTTTTGTAGCCTAAATGATCCGTCACAAAAGCTATCAAGAGTGAAGAAAGCATGAGAAAAAACATATCATCTCCAAATGTCACGGATAAAGTTAACAACAAAACGGAGAAAGCAGAATACATAGCCCCAAGGGCTATAGATTTCGTTTTCAATTTTTCAGCACCCGCCACCCATGCAATTACAACACAAGTCTGCACATGCAAGAGTTGCACAACAACTTAAACACTGCCCAGTCTCGTTTATTTGCCCACCATTGTAAACCGGACCGTAAGTTTTAGAGGCTCTACTTAAACTTCTGTAAGCTTGCGCGTATTCTTGATTATCCGGACGCATCTCGTATGCATGTTTTATGTACTCATGAGCTTTGTCATACCATCCACGTTGAGCGTAAATTATCCCATTCAGAAAATACCACTCCGGATTGCTCTTATCCGATACCTTTACCAACAGATCTTCCGCTTCATAAAACGCCCCTGATTGAATCATCTGCCTAACCTGCGCGTATATACGCTCATCTTCAGCATCATCGCGTGACACATCATCATCATCAATATGGTTTATCAGGTAATTGTACGCTTCATTTACCTCTTTCATCTTTTCTTCCGCCAGTTTAAGCATATCGGGATTCGATTGAAATTTGTCAGGGTGATAGCGTTTTACCAGCTCTCTGTAAGCGGCACGGATCTCGTCCTTGCTCGCACCTCTCCTGATACCAAGAACATCATAAGGATCTCTCATAAAATTCGTTGCAAAAAGGCAACTTCACTCCCTCCGTTTGGGAATCCCTTCTCGGCTACCGCTCTCGCCTTCGATCATGAAGACTTCAAGATCTTCGAAGTGATCTTTGGCATCCCATAGGATACCACATTTTCGATCAGCTGAGAATTTCTTGTCATATCGCTCTCCATGCTCAAAAATTCCTCTTGAACTCTGGATATGAGAAATTTCATGGAAGGCTCCTCGTTCTTTTTAACAAATGCGATAAAATCGTCTGAATCCTTCTCCGAAAAGAATTTCTTATATTTGAAAAAATACGGATTGTATGTCTTTTTTTGGATGTCTTCCGAAATGTCATCAAGAGCATCTATGAGATAAACCCATTTGCCTATCAGATAAAGAAAAAGCTCTGCACGTCGCAACTTATCTATCATTTTTGCCATGACCATTATACTCTTCCCGAATTCATCAGAAATCTCATCAGGATTTGGAGACTTTGTCAATTCGAGAAAGATCATTTTGTTCACCATGGGTTTTACGGATTTCATGAGAGAAGTGTCGACTTTTCCAAAAATAGGCAGGGCTAAGATCGCAAGAACGCGTTTAAAAAGTCTCGAATCACGTTTTGTGTCGTCGATCTTCAAACGTGTGCCCAGATGCGAGATCTCAACACCCAAATCGATAGAACGGTTTTCTATCACAACGCGCTTTTTTTGAAAAGGCGGAAGTGGGCAACGTGATTTGCCAAAGGTTATTTTCTCATCTGAAAAGGCATCAGAAAGAATGGCAATAAAAGTTGCATCGTAACTCAAAAACATTCGGGAAAGTGGGCCATACTTTTTAGATAAAGCCGTGCATATACCGCAGTAATACGCCCTGTACAGCTTCAAATCTTTCACTTTTAATTCATCGATATCCGGCTTAACATATCCCGTCAAACTTTTTTCATCTCACGACAAAAACGCTGTAAAATCCGGATTTCATCATATCATTCGCGATGGATTTGGCGTTTTTCCCTTCCACAACGTATCTCGTGTAATGATCGGCGTCTTTACTTGGCGTCTTATCGATCTTTAAAGCCATTGGATCGTGTGCCAAAATGTATTTTCCCATTTCGGTGGATATTTCCAACACAGTTGGTGTTCCCATAAAAGTGTCATGTGTTTGCGCAAATTCCTTGAAACTTACCTTGTGCGCGTACTCTTTTTTTGCAATGTATCTCAAGATCGTTTGAAAATCGGTGGGCCCTACGTATCCTGGTAAATACGTTATGGGTTTACCATTTGATTGAAAAAATACCAAAGTTGGTGTCCCACGAATTCCGAATCCAGAAAAAAGATCTCTGTAGGAATAGATTTTGCCATTAAAATTTGCCTTTTCATCAGTTGGATATATCTCACCAATTATGAAATTGTTGGCAAGCAATTGCTGAACCTTTTTGTCCACAAGAGTTTCAACTTTGAGCTTCTTACAATACGCACAGTTCGAATCTGAGAAGACGATTATAGCGCCTTTACCTTCGTATTTTGCCAATGTCATGACGGTGTTGAAATCTTTAAGCAAGATCTTGTCAAGCGAATAAGCAAATATACTGGAAACTACCAAAATTAATACGGCCAAAATGGATACGATCTTTCTCACAATGTCACCTCCAAAATTTTCAATCCAAAACGAGTCAAATTTTCCCAACTCCAACTTCTATTTTGCCACTCGTTCTGTCTGCAAAGGCGTATTTCCTGTTTTTCAATTCGGTCCATCTGCCTCTTCCGTAACGCTCTGTGGAAAGTACGATCACATCGAAATCATTTTTGTAAAAAATAGTGTGAGACTCATCTTCATCCTTATTCGTGATTCTGAAAGCGTAAAGCTGTGAACCATTTGCCACAAATGCGTTCAGTGATGTGTACTCGAATCCTTCGAATTCAATTCTTTTTACAGTTCGTCTCATCGCTTCAACGGGATCACGTTCCCTGAGTTCATCGACGAAGTACCTGTTATAGACCTGTGTATCTATATAACCGTTGGAAAGATCCTCTAATCCCTTGATGACGCCATTGTGGGCAAAGGCCCATGTTTTTCCACGAAGATCGTTGATGAAAGGATGGGAGAAAAAAACAGAAGCTCCGGGAGAACTGGATTTTCTGGCATGAAGTACGGCCATATGCGCTTTTTCATTGAGCTTTGGAACATCCCATATGAAGCCATCGCTTTTTTTCAATTCAAAATTTCCCTCGTTGTAAAGGGCAACTCCCCATCCATCTCCATGAGGAGAATTTCGACCATGTAAAGCTTGCTCTTTCAAGGCCTCGAAATGAGGGGCAACATCTATGGGATTTTGAGAAGCAATCGCGATCATTCTACACATATCGTCACCTGTTGTTTGTATACTAACTCTTTTTCAAAATCCGAAATATAATTTAAATTTGACGGAGAGCAAACTTGCCTTGCAGGTGGCCTCCGCAGCACAGCGAGGACCAGACACCGAAAGGCAATTGCTGAAGTCAAATGACTTCACTTTTAAAGTTGGTTTAGTATATTATACAACATAGTGCTTCAAAAGAACGTAATGGGGCCGATCATCTTTGAACTTCATTTCCAATTTGAAACTCTATTCCATGAATACCAACACTTCGTTCGCCTTGACATTTAGAAACATTTACATCATAATGATTTCTGCGTTAGTACAACAATACGAAAGGTTTTCTCTTTCAGAAGAAGAGATAAAAAGGTTCTTGACTATCCTGAAAGGAGTGTTTAAGAATGAGCGTAATAGAAGTTAAAGAGCTTTCAAAAACTTACAAAAACGGAGTTGAAGCGCTGAAAGGCATAAGTTTCAACGTGGAAAAAGGAAGCATTTTTGCGATACTCGGTCCAAATGGAGCTGGCAAGACAACAACGCTTAAATCCGTATTAGGTGCAATAAAACCCACTACTGGAGAAGTTCTCACTGTAGGAAAAAATCCATTCCCAAATGGCGTAAAAGAAATCTCATTTGTCCCGGAAGAGAAGTCTTTGTACGAATGGGTAAGGATCTCCGAAATGGTGAAGATCTTCGGATCATTTGCACCGAATTTTTCCCTCAAGAAGTTCGGAATTCTTTCCAAAAGATTGAACTTAACTATGAAGAGAAAAATCGGAGAGCTTTCACAGGGAAACAGAACGAAGCTTTATGTGGCTCTGGCATTCGCTCAAGATGTTAAACTCTACCTTTTGGATGAACCAACCTGGGGACTTGACCCCGTTATCAGAAAAGAAGTGCTTGATATAGTGAAAGAAAATGCCGTTGATGGAAAAACCGTTGTTTACTCCTCACACATACTATCGGAAGTGGAAGAGGTTTGTGATCAACTCATCATTTTGAAAGAAGGAAAAATTTTGTATAACGGCAGTTTGGATAAATTAAAAGAGAGCAACAAACTCGATCTTTCCAAAGCATTTCTGAAAATGGTTAAAGGGGAAGAAAAATGAAATCTTACAAAGAAATAAAAGCCATACAGATGAGAACTGTGATCATGCTGGCCATTCTCGCTGGCTTGGCCATCGTGGTGGTTATGCTTAGAAACACCATTGTTAGCACTCTTAGTTCATCTCAAATTCAAGAGTCGTTGAAAAATTCACCTATGGGAAAAGGTCTGGCATCTGAAATGTCGCGGATTATAAAGGATTTTTCGTACTATTCTTATTCTCAATGGTTTGGAAAGACGTATATGCAAATGGCGGCTTTGATTGCAGTTGTGCTGAGCTTTCCACTTTTCTCAAAAGAGAGGGAAAAACAAACGATTTATCTTCTAATTGGAAGAATGACTCGATGGGAAATATACTCATCAAAAGTTTTAACCGGCTACATCGCATCCTTGATCACCATCTTCGGTGGTGGAATCGCTTACCTTTTAGCAGCTGCCATCATGGGATATTCTTTGCCATCTTCAATGGCATTTGCGTGGATGTTCAGAGCCATGGTTGGAACGCTCTTGCTCTACCAAATAGGAGCTTACACATCATTACTGTTCAAAAGCCAGGTTAAACCCTTTCTCCTTGATATAGCAATATACGTAGGATTAGGCGTCACCCCTCTTTTCAAGCAAACGAAATTTCTCGATCTCTTCGGTTATATGGGTGGAAAAGAGGTTTTGAAAAATCCAACCGTAGGAATTGTCCCAACGATCGTCGTACTTTCAGTGTGTGCAGTGATATTCACGCTTGGATACTTACAGTTCAGAAGAATGGACATTTGCTGAAGTGAACTATTTCCTTAGTGCGTCAATTTATAACTTTAAAATCTGAATCTTTTTTTCGCTTTTCGATGAGGGAATTTTTTTCGAAGTCTTATCGATTAAAATTGTATACTGATGAGTAAGTTACTGTTCAGTATACAAAAGATCTCTTTTTCAATGATCACCTATGATTTTTCCATTCAGATCGTTGGACACCCTATATTATAATGCAAAGGTTTTTGAGAATGTTTCTTTTGTGTGTTGAAGGATGTGCGGTTTTCATGGTATACTCAATGCGGGTTGAGTAACTCAACCCACATTGAGTTGCTAAGGAGGGAGCCGGTGTACTTTTCAATTGAACCCAAGAAAACAAGGGAAGATCTGTACGATCGCCAGAAAGAACTCCAAGAACTGCGAAATGCCGTCAGGGACGGGAGATTGGTTCTACTTTACGGGCTGAGAAGAATCGGAAAGACCTCGCTCATCCAGGTCTTTTTCGAAGAAAGCGCAAAAGAATTCATTCACGTTTTTATGGACTGCAGGAGTTTCGTCCGAAACGGCAGAATAACGCGAAGCACCTTCGACGGATCTTTTTTGGAAAACGTGAAAACGGCCCTGAAAAAGGAAAAGTTGAAAGATATCCTCGGCACGATCTCTAAAATAAGTGTCGCGGGGGTTGAATTCGACCTTTCAAAGAAAAAAAGCAATGTCGATCTCTTCTCTTACCTCGACAGGATAAACGAAGGACTTCAAAAATCCGGCAAAAAAATGATCATCGCCCTGGATGAGGCACAGAACCTCCGGTTCTACGGAAGGGGCGGAAAGGATATTCTCAACCTTTTCGCGCACGTTTACGATTACCTCGGTAGTATAAGCCTCATTCTGACCGGATCAGAGGTTGGGTTGCTCCACGATTTTTTGAAATCGGACGATCCTGAAGCCCCGCTCTTCGGGAGGTACATAAACGAAATAAGTTTGGAAAGGTTTCAAAGGGAAAAATCCGTGGATTTCCTCTCGAAGGGGTTCAATCAGGTCGGCATCGAAATCGAAAAAGATGAGATCGAAAAGGCGGTGGAGGTTTTGGACGGCATAGTTGGGTATCTTGCAATGTACGGATTCGTGGTCTATTCCAAAAAAGATGTGCCGACAGCTCTCGAGGAAACGAAGAAGATGGCGCAAAAACTCGTGAAAAAAGAAATAGACGAACTGCGAAACCGTACGGAGAACTACCTTTACATCCTTAAGGCAGTCGCCTTCGGAATCGATCGTTTCTCGACGATAAAAGAGTACGTCTCGATCCATCACGATAGGATAACGGATCAGACCCTAAGCAACAACCTTTCCACTCTCGTCAAACAGGGATTTTTGGAAGAGAAGTACAAAGAGCTTTCCAAAAACTACACAATACCAGATCCGATGATCAAGATCGCGGTTTTGGAGATGAGTTGAACCACCTGTGAACCATCCTCCTTGCGAGTACTGAAAAGCATTTACGATTTTCAACGCAGATCAACTACAATTTTGATGGTATACTAAAGCTGTAAAAAAAATCGATAAATGGTGATATGATTATAATCATGATACCTAAGACATAAAAGATGAAGAGTTAAAAAACATATAGAACTTTACAACAGAGTCAAAGACAAGTGGATGATATAGTTGAAAAGATGTTTTCTCTTGCGAATGATCCGGAGATGGCAAAACAAATGGGCGAAAGAGGGAAAAACATTGTCTTTGAAAAGTACAACTGCTCGGTTATAGAAAAAAGGCCGACGGATCTTTACCGAACCATTATGAAAACCAAGAGGTGAATTGGATGTACATTCGATCGCGAGTTCCTCTGAGGATCAGTTTTGCCGGGGGTGGGACGGACGTTTCTCCTTATTGCGATGAATACGGCGGTGCGGTTCTGAACGCCACAATAGACCGGTACGCATCGGTCACTTTAAAACCCACGAAGAACGGCGATGTGGTGGTTAAAAGTATAGATTACGATCTGACCGTCAACTACAAGATAGACGAGGAATTTGCCTTCAATGGCCAGCTCGATCTCATTAAAGGCGTCATACGGGTTATGAAGAAAGAATTCGGGCTGAAGGAGGGAGTCGAGATATACGTTCAAAACGATGCTCCTCCGGGATCCGGACTCGGTTCTTCTTCCGCGATATGCGTCGCGTTGATAGGCGCATTCAGCGAATGGCTCAGGCTGCCTTTGACGCCTTACGAGATAGCGGATCTCGCCTTCAGGATAGAGAGAGTGGACATGGGCATAAAGGGCGGGCGTCAGGATCAGTATGCCGCCGCGTTCGGTGGGTTCAATTTCATGGAATTCTACCAAAACCACACGATAGTCAACCCTTTAAGACTTCCTGAAAAGATCACGGACGAGCTTCAGTACAGCCTCGTCATAGCGTACATAGGCGGAAGCCACGAATCTGCAGGAATACTGGACAGACAGATAGAGAACGTGAAACACAAAAGCGAAAGTTCGCTCAAAGCCATCCATGGTATAAAGAAACTTGCGGTCGAGATGAAGAACGCCCTCGTTACCGGCAAACTCGGAAAGTTTGGAAAGTTTCTGGATTCCGAGTGGAAGTACAAAAAGCAGATGGCGCCCGGAATTACCAACCCTCAGATAGACGAAGTGTACAGCTCTGCTATTAAAGCGGGGGCACTTGGCGGAAAGATATCCGGAGCGGGCGGGGGAGGATATATGTTTTTCTTCGCGGATTTCGACAAGAGATATTCGATAATAGACGCCCTGAAATCACACGGAGCGGAGATTGTGAATTTTTCCTTTACCCACCACGGACTGAAAACATGGAGGGTCGGAGAGAGGGAAGATGTGAAGTGAAGACGGAAGAGATAAAGTCCAGATTTAGTGAAAGCGCGGAAATAAAGCTTAAAATAACTCGGGATGATGAACTTATAAGGAAAATATTGGGTGTCGCCGAAGATATAGTCAAGGCTCTTAAAAGCGGAAATAAAGTGTTGATCTGTGGAAACGGGGGAAGCGCGGCAGACGCACAGCACATTGCGGCGGAGCTTCTGGGAAAATTTTACATGGAAAGAAAAGCGCTTCCGGCGATATCCCTGAACACCAACGTTTCTGTTCTTACCGCCGTGGCAAACGATTATTCGTACGAAGATGTTTTTTCGAGACAGGTCGAGGGCCTCGGAAATCCGGGAGATATCCTCATAGGGATATCGACGAGCGGAAATTCGAAAAACATCCTGAAGGCTTTCAAAACGGCAAGGACATTGAATATAAAAACCGTCGGAATGACGGGGATAACCGGAGGAAAGATGAAAGATCTTTCGGATGTCTGTCTGACAGTTCCATCAGATGTGACTCCGCGAATACAGGAGTCTCATATAACGATAGGACATATAATTTGTGAAATAATCGAGAAAGAGATGTTTGCGTGAAAGCACTCGTTCTGTGTGGTGGCCTAGGCACCAGACTGAGATCTGTGGTTTCGGATCTTCCGAAACCCATGGCGCCTGTGAATGGAAAACCTTTTCTCGATTACGTTCTCGACTGGCTGAAAAGTAACGGGATCGAAGACGTGATCCTTTTGACCGGATACAAGGGGGAGTACGTAGAAAAACACGTTAAAGAAAAGGATTTAGGACTGAACATAGAATGTTCGACGGAGCCAGAACCGTTGGGAACTGCAGGGGCGATAAAATACGCCGCACGGAACCGTGAACTCGGAGAGAAATTCCTTCTCGTAAATGGCGACACTTACTTCGATGTCGATCTGAAAAGCATGATGAATTTTGACAAAACAAAAAACTCAATTGCCACGATAGCATTGAGAGTTACCAATGATTCGTCGAGGTACGGAACCGTTTCGGTGGACGGCGATTACGGGATAACCGAATTTGTCGAGAAGAAAGATTCAAAAGATCCCGGATTCATGAACGGCGGAATTTACATCCTGAGCAAAATGGTTTTAGATATGATTCCGGAAGGAATGCCATGTTCTATGGAGAAGGACATTTTCCCGAAGCTTGCCGAAAACGGTTCGGTGTTCGGGTATCCGGAAGGAGGCCATTTCATAGACATAGGGATTCCCGAAGACTACGAAAGGGCTCAGATTTTGCTTCCGGAATGGGAATCTTCGACGAAAAGACCAGCGTTTTTTTTGGACAGAGATGGCGTTTTAATTGAAGATACAGGGTATGTCCATTCGAAAGATGATATGAAGTTTTTGCCCGGAGCGATCGAGGCTCTGAAGAAGATAAACGAATCCGGAAAAATGTGCGTGGTCGTTTCCAACCAGGCGGGAGTCGCGCACGGTTATTACTCAGAAAAGGATGTCTTGGATTTTGAAAAATATATGGAACGAGAACTCGAAAAGCGTGGGGTGAAGTTGGACGGATTTTATTACTGTCCTTACCACCCGCAGGCCGAGATAAAGAGGTACAGACGTGATTCCGTCTACAGGAAGCCGAATCCGGGAATGATGCTGAAAGCGGCAGAAGATTTGAGCATCTCGTTGTCTGAAAGTGTTGTTATCGGAGACAAGGAAACCGATAGAGTAAAGCTGCCTCAATTGAGAAGCTACGTCATAAAATCGAGGTACGTCAGCAAATGGGATTTCGACTCGCTTTTTAACTGCGTGGAAAAATTGACCAAAGGGCATGAAAGATGAAAAAGGTTTTGTTCGTTTCTTCCAGATTTCCGTATCCTCCTATAGGAGGTGACGTTCTGTTTGTCTACCAGCAACTGAAAGGGTTGTCCAAAAGATATGAAGTCTGGCTTTTTGCCCTTGACGAATTCGGCAAAACAGATGCCAAAGATATTGAAAATCTGAAAAAAGAAACAGGGGTAAAGCGCGTCGAAGTTCGAAACATTTCGCAATTATCCTCATTTTTTAACGCGATAAAAGGGTATCTTTTCAAAGACGAACCTCTCCAGATCGGATTCTACTTCAGAAAAGAAATCTTTGAATCGATAGAAAAGATGTCTGATGAATTCAAACCCGACGTTTCGATATTCCAAACCGTGAGGACAGCCAAATATTCGGACGCGGTTCACACGGGCTCTAAGGTTTTGTTTTACGCCGATGCGATAAGCCTCAATTACAAGAGGGCCATGAAACACGTGAAAGGAAAGACCAAATTGATCTATTCCCTTGAAAGAAAAAAGTTGCTGAGGTACGAATCGAGATGCGCAGATTCGTTTGACGGCATCGCATTCCATACTCTTGTGGATCCTTCTTACCTTGAAAAAGAAAACAAAATTTCGCTAGACAAAGGAAAACTTTTCATAGTTCCGAACGGCGTCGATACGGAGTATTTTTCGTACAGGGCACCCGAAGAAAAATCGAATTACAGGATATCGTTCGTCGGAAACATGCGTACCGTTGCCAATGAAGATGCCGTAGTATTCTTCGCGAAGGAGATCTTTCCCAGGATAAGAAAAAAACATGAAAATGCGGAATTCTACATCATCGGTTCAAGCCCGTCAAAAGCGGTTATTGAATTGGGCAAGATGGCCGGGATCACGGTAACGGGAAGGGTGGAAGATGTCAGGAAATACGTATGGGATTCTGACGTTTCCGTGGTTCCGGTGAGAATCGCCGCCGGCTTACAGAACAAAGTCCTTGAAAGCATGGCGATTGGAAGGCCGGTGGTGGCCACATCCACGGCTTCGAAGGGAATAGAAAACCTCAAAGGTGACGAACTTTTGGTATCAGACGATCCGGAGCAATTTGCAAGATACGTCGTCGATCTTTTGGAAAATTATGAGAAGAGAAAAAAACTCTCGATCAAGGCCAGAAAATTCGTCGAAAAGGAGTACTCATGGGAAACCGCCTGGGAGAAAATGTACGAAATGGTGGAATCCGTTTGATTTGATCGTAAAATAAAATATTTAAATTTAGAAACGAGGGGACGAAGGTGAAAGGTCTCAGACTTATGTTGAAAAGCGGCGTGGATGCTTACTTCATGAGCCCTTCATTTCCTTAACATCCGCCGCACA
>CAJXLN010000033.1 GCA_913056255.1 uncultured Thermotogae bacterium
TCCTGTTCGCTTGAAAAGCGAAAAAAGATTTAAATATCAAACTTATATTGGATACTGTTACTTTATGCTCCTAAATTGTTGGACACCCTACATGAATATTTAGAAAAAGCCGTCATAACATTTCAAATGTATAAAAAAGAAATATTTTTGTAACTTGACATAACATATCTTTAAATGATAATATAAGCCCAAGATATTTACGATTGAGAATGTGAATAATTCTCATGAGAGGTTAGAGAGATAATAAACTGTGGAGTAAGAACTCTTCTGCTTCGGTTGAGGCAGTTTGTGAGAAGGGAAAAGCAGCATGGTTGATGAATGCGTTCTTTTAACTTCAACTCAATTGAATAAAAAGCACCACGTTAAGTACCCGCCCGGTGGATGAGCGGAACTTTGACGTGTGCTTTTAAACCAAAGCAAACCCACCGGGCCACTCTTGAATAAAGATGTGGCCCTTTTTCTATACCAAAATCAAGGAGGTAGTTGAAATGAAAAGAGTGTTCGTAGTAGTTTCGTTACTTATTCTCGTTACGACAATTTTTGTGAGCGCCGATGCGCTTCAGAGAATAATCTCATCTGGTTATCTTTCTGTCGGGATGGATTCCGCAGGTTACATGCCATTTGAGGGAATTAACAGTAGTGGTAAATACATCGGTTTCGATGTGGATTTAGCCACACTTATGGCCAAAGAGCTTGGAGTCAAACTCAGAATTGTTCCAACACGATGGTCCGGGATCCTCCCTTCCTTAACCTCTAAAAAGTTTGACATGATAATCTCGGCGATGACGATAACTCCAAAACGCGCAATTATGGTCAACTTCTCGATACCTTACTTCACGGTGAGCCAAAAGATCCTTTACAACAAAACAGTCTACAAGAATCCCCCAACTTTAAAAGAGCTGTTGAATGATAAGAATTTAACCGTAGCTGTTCAAATGGGAACAACTGGAGACTATGCCGCAAAGGCTTTCTTCAAAAATGCGAGAATTTTGGAGTTTGCTTCAATGGATGAAGCGTCTATGCAAGTTGCCATGAAAAAGGCTGGCATCGCTGTTGGAGATTCTACATACGTTGGATTCATGGTAAACAAATATTCTCAGCTTTCCACGACGAATGAGAAATTGACCAACGAAAATTACGGGGTTGCCCTGAGACAAGGTGAATTCAATCTTCTCAATTGGGTAAATACCTTCATAACATATGTAAAAGCGAGTGGACAATGGCAAAAACTGTACGATAAATGGTTCAACAACTACAAACCAAATTCTTGAGGCGATTTTATGAGAAATAGAATTCTCAAAAGAATTTCGATCGCGGCGTTCATCGCCGCGAGCTTTGGAATTGTGTATTATTTCATGTCTCTTCAATATCCATTTCACTGGAATGTGGTGCCAGCCCATTACTTGAAGTTGTATTTTCTTGGTCTTCTCATGACGTTGAAAATTTCTCTTGCAAGTATTGTGATCTCTTTTGCAATAGGAGTTTTTGGGGGAATAATGAGAGTATCAAAGAGTGAAACTTTGAGAGATTTATCGGGACTGTACGTGACGTTTTTCAGAAACATTCCACTGCTTGTCATCATTCTCCTGGTTTACTATGGAGTTGGCACTTTAGTAGATATACCAAGATTTTGGGCGGCGGTTTTGGCCTTGTCCACTTTTGAAGGTGCCTATGTTATAGAAATAGTAAGGGCTGGCATTCAATCAATACCGAAAGAGCAGTTCGAGACAGCTGAGGCGCTTGGACTTTCACCAAAGGAAAGATTTTTCGATGTGATCCTGCCTCAAGCTTTCAGAAATTCACTTCCCGCTTTAACAGGTCAATTCATAAGTCTTATGAAGGATAGTTCTTTGGCTTCCGTCATAGCGATAAATGAACTTACTCAACGCGGGACGCAGGTAGCCACGATGGCTCTTTCTTCCTTTGAAAGCTACATAACTGTTGCACTCATGTACTTCACTTTGACCTATGTATTAAGCCTTCTGAGCAATATTGTTGAAAGAAAGCTGGCGATACCATGACAAACGTGTTAGAGGCAAGAAATGTAAAAAAAGCATTTGGAGAAACAGTCGTTCTCCGCGATGTGTCATTGACTGTTAACAAGGGAGAAGTTGTCGTCATAATGGGATCGTCTGGAACTGGAAAATCGACCTTTTTAAGAACTATCAACTTTCTTGAAGTTCCAGACGGGGGAGAGATCATCTTCGATGGGGAGAAGATGGAAACAAATCCCAATACATTGAGGCGCGCGAGATCCAGGATGTCTTTCGTCTCTCAAAGTTACAATCTTTTTCCGCACATGAAAACCCTTAAAAACGTGGTTTATCCACTCGTAAAAGTCAAAAAGATGGATAAAAGGGAAGCAAAAAACCGAGCCGTTGAGATGCTTAACAGAGTTGGGCTTTCGGACAAACTCAACAGTTATCCAGGGCAGTTATCAGGTGGTCAGAAACAAAGGGTCGCCATAGCACGCGCCATGGCTATGAAACCCGATCTGATACTGTTCGATGAGCCGACATCGGCACTCGATCCTGAAATGACTGGGGAAGTGTTAAACGTTATGAAAGAACTCGCGGACGGTGGGACAACGATGGTGGTTGTAACGCACGAAATGAACTTCGCGCGCTACGCTGCAGATAGAATAGTTTTTATGGCTGATGGTGTGGTGGTAGAAGAATCAAAACCGGAAGAGTTTTTTTCATCCCCAAAAACAGAGAAGGCTTTAAAATTTATGGCGCGTCTTATCTGAAATAATTTGAGCTTTTGATCTTGATGTTATGAGCTGTAAACTGCACTTTCCTTTCGTAACCATTTGAAGAAAATAATGACCGGGATGAATACAATCGGTATACATGCGCTGAAGCGTAATGGTGTATTATATAACGATCGTATTTCCACGATTTATCCGAACCATTCGTACACGAAAAGAGCGCATCGATGACGTACCGGCACTTAGAACCTATCTTTAAATAATCAGGATATCTTTAAATCTCAAGTATTATCGTTTACGACTTCACGGCTATCGTTTCTTGACTGCCGCCAAAACAAAGATTTTTTTATTCTACTCTCCCGAAGTCTGTATCAAGACATATGAACTCGCCATCTTCCACTTCACACCGTATTTTAGGATTTTTAAAAAGCTCTTAGTATATTCTGCCATTCAGGGCATTTGAGGCGATCGCTCGAAGGAGTTGAGCAATACAAAAAGAGGGCGTAAAAACGCCCTCTTTACAAATTTATCGAAACCGTCAACGATAAAGATTAAAATCTGAGCACTTCGCAATGAACGACTGGGGAAAAAGCCTTGACTCTTATCCTTTCGAAATTGCTTTCGAACTTCGCGACTCTCAATTTCCTGACGATCCTGTTCATTTTTCAGTCTCTCTTCTGAACCTCGCGAAGTGAAAGTTCTGCTTCTTCGATTAGTATTAAAAGAAGGATATGAACTCAGATCTTTTTGTACGAAAGGAACCAGTCGACCTTTTCGTAATCCTCTTTCATCCTTTTATCCGCTTCCTCTTTTGTGGACGGTGGTGGTACGATGACCTTGCCTCCGACATTCCAGTTGGCGGGAGTTGCTACGCCGTGTTTGTCACTGAACTGCATCGCGTCTATCAGTCTTAAAATTTCGTCGATGTTTCTTCCGTTGGACGACGGGTAGTAGACAATCGCCCTGATGATACCTTTGTCATCTATGAAAAAAACCGTCCTTACGGTTGAAGTGGTTCCACTTTCCGGATGGATCATTCCGTAAAGTCTAGCGACCTTCGTGTCGAGATCCGCTATGACCGGAAATTCGACCTTAACCCCGAAATATTTCTCTATCTCTCTTAACCATGCTATGTGCGAAAAGACACTGTCTATCGAAAGACCTATGATCTGAACGCCTCTCTTTTTGAACTCTTCCTGTTTTTTGGCAAATTCGGCGAATTCGGTCGTACAGACCGGTGTGAAATCAGCAGGATGGGAAAACAGAACGATCCATTTGCCCTTAAAATCGGAAAGCTTTATCTTCCCTTTGGATGAAATCGCTTCAAAATCCGGGGCCTTTTCCCCTATCAAAGGTATTCTGCTCGTTGTTTGATTTTCCATTTTAATTCTCCTCCTTCTCTTTATGCATATGATAATCATTAGCAATTTTATTTTATACCCCTAACGTTACAAAACAATTACAGAACAAAAAAATATTTGGTCGACATTTAAGTTGTAGTTGAAAAAATCGCCGATACCGTTCGGCATTTGCTATGAAAGTTTTTCTAACGCTTTTGCAGTTAGACGCTGTTAAAAAGACACGATACAAAAAAGTCGTGTCTATAGATTTAGTTGAAATACATCCAATTCTTTTCTTCTGTCAAAATGCACGAAGTATTCCAATCGCTGATGGAAAGTTCTAAAACTATGCACTTTGGTTTTAGTAAATCATAGACATGCCAGTCCATATCTAAAAGGATCAATCCTATACATGAACGAAGAGCATAAGGGGCACGGCGTGCCATGCCCCTACTATTTTCGAGGACCGTTATTCATCAATATTCAAATTCCAATTTGAAAGTGCGTAGTTGAGAATTATACAAATACGCAGAGGCGAAAAGGATTAGTGCTTTGTTGCAAAATAGTGCTCAAAAAATTGAATACTTGAATACAGATGTTAAAATGTGTTAATATATAAAGGACTAAAATAGTACACTTAAGGAGTGGTAACATGGGGTGCGATTTTTCAACGAGTTTCATTTAGCAATTAAAGCAATGAAGATGGATTATCACCTTGGGATGCGTTTTGATCCTTCCTTGAAATCAAAATGGGATCTTATTCTCTTCTCAGCTTCTTTTCACGGATTAGTTCTTTACCGCTTATCTCATATGTTCTGGAAGTTGAGGTGGAAATTTTTAGCAATGATTTTCAGGGGAATAGCGCGAGTGCGCTACTCTATGGATATCCATCCTGCGGCGGAGATAGAGCCTGGAATATTCATCGATCATGGCATGGGAGTTGTCATAGGGGATACAGCATCAGTAGGAAGTGGCACTCTGATCTATCACGGGGTAACTTTGGGGAGTGTCCACTTGATAAAAGGAAAACGTCACCCAACGATTGGTCGTGATGTCCTCATAGGTGCGAATGCCACTGTCCTTGGCCCCGTTAAGATATGTGATGGTGTCAAAATAGGGGCAAACAGTGTTGTTATTCATGACGTACCTTGTGCGTGTACTGTGGTGGGAAACCCTGCAAGAATAGTCAAAATTGTGGAGAGTAAAAAAAGAGATGATGTGGTTTGAATCTAACAGATCTCATAGGTCATACACCTATGGTGAAACTGAAGATGAACGATTCAGTGTGGCTAAAACTCGAAAAAGTCAACCCTGCCAGCAGTGTTAAAGATAGAACTGTCTTAGGTATGATGTTAGATGCATTCGATAGCGGGAAGATTTCTGAGGGTTCAACTGTTGTTGAGCCTACATCAGGAAATACGGGAATAGCAATGGCCATGCTCGGTGCGTATTATGGACTTCACGTCATTTTGACAATGCCGGATTCTTTAAGTGTTGAAAGACGCAAGATATTGAAGTCATATGGTGCGGAGATCATCTTAACTTCAGGAAAACTTGGAATGAATGGTGCTGTTGAGAAAGCAAAAGAAATAGTTAACTCTATCCATGGAATTATGCTCGATCAATTCAACAATCCAGCGAATCCAAGCATCCATTTTGCCACAACTGGCCCAGAGATTATATCTCAACTTCCCAGAATAGATGCTTTTGTCGCTGGAGTTGGGACTGGTGGAACACTCACAGGAGTTGGAAGATTTTTAAGGCGTGTTTTGAAAAGGATCAAGATTTTTGCCGTGGAACCGTCGGAATCTCCTGTTTTGTCTGGTGGAAAAGCGTCAAAGCATGGCATTCAAGGAATAGGTGCTGGTTTTGTCCCTGGAAATTACGATCCGTCAGTAGTTGATGAAGTTGTGACAATTTCAACTGATGAAGCCTGGGAGATGACAAAATATTTGACAGAAAAAGAAGGACTTTTTCTTGGTATATCCTCAGGAGCCGCTGTTGCAGCCGCTATGAGAGTTTCAAAAAAACTTGGGAGTGGTGATTCAAAGATTGTCGCAATTGCACCTGATGGAGGCGAGAAATATCTCTCAGTGTGGTGAGTTGGTGGATTCTATTGTCGAAGATATACGTAAAACCGTTGGGAAGGAAAAACTATACGTTGCGTTCTCTGGAGGCCTTGACTCAAGTGTAACTGCTGCGCTTGCTAAGATTGCACTTGGAGCGGATAAAGTAGAGCTCGTGACAACACATTTTGATTTTACATATCCCAAAACTATCAGGGTGGTAAAAAAATTTGCGGAATCTCTCGGATTAAAGCATACATTTGTGGATGGATCTGATTGGCAAAAGCGAATATGGAAATCCGGCCCAGCATGTAACGCATGCACGAGAGGGCCAAAACTTCAAAGTGTCAAAATGTATGCTAATGGCCTCGTTGCAACAGGTGCCGATGGTGATGACACATGGGGACAATGTGGGCTAAAAAAATATAACGGTTTTTATTCGCCGATTTTTTCGCTATCAAGGAAAGAAGTGAAAATGGTGGCTGACTGTCTCGAATTAAACGTGGAAAAAATCGGTGAAAATGCAGGACGCGAGGGTTGTATACTCAAACATCTTCTTAAGATGATGGTGGTACCTACCTTTCACGGCGTTGCCGTTTACAAATCGAATCTTTTACTGATGTCCGCGATCGAAGAATTTGATTTGAATTTCTCCATCGCGAATGTGAAAATCATTGGCCCTCTTTCTAAAAATATCGCGCTTGTCAACCTCAAGCCGTCTCCCCCTACAAGCTTCGTTGAGAAGTTGAAGAGGAAATTATCCAATATAGAAGAACTACACTCAATGGAAATCGTAGATGCCCCTGTAAAGCTTAAAATAATTGCCAATCCCGGCATATACAACAATGAACAATCAAGATATTGGATAGAAAAAGGGAGACTCGCTCCTGATTTTGCCATGCCAATATCGGTAAAATGGCAAATTTCGAGAAACAACAGATTAACAACTTTTCAGGTCATCGATTATGAGATCTTCCGTTCTTGAAAATCGTTACCAACACGAGAACATCAGCATCCAATGCCAAAACAGCTGTGATTTTTCCATCCGTCACTTTTATTCTTCCATTGGGTTGCATTACCGCTTTTGAATTCTTCGATTCGAGCATTTCTCTCAAATTTTTTATACTGACTCCTCGTTCTTTGATTCTTGAAGCAGCATGAGTCGAAAGATATAGATCTTTCCCGATAGATGCAATATGTATCGCCTTGGATGGAATTTTATGCTTTCGAGGTCTTAGAAGTAAGTAGAGACTAACGAGGATAAAAATGATTATCAGAGCTTCAAACATGGTAGAAGAAAAGAAAAGGGCAAAAGCCCTTTCAAGACACTCCCAAAAGTTTATTTATTTTAGATCTGTTGAATCCTACTACCGTTTGATTTCCGATCTCTATAACAGGTACTCCGTACTGATGCGTTTTCCTAACCATCAATTCAGCTTCTCGCTGATTTTTAGAAACGTCTACATCTTTAAATGGAATTCCAAGAGATTTGAAGTAATTTTTCGCCGCTCTGCAATGTGGACAACTTGGCGTAGAGTACACTTTTATTTTTGGTTTCAACTTAACCACCTCCAACACTACAATTCTTCTATGCCCCCATGGGGTATTTGTACTTATTGTACCAAAATCATCTACTTTTATCAAGACGATTTATAGAATTTTCATCGCGTCGACACGAAAAGTAACATTACCGAACTCAAAATCACCGTGATTGTGATCATCCCACCAGCGACTTCCGGATCGAGATTTTTTTCCACTGAATACATGAGTGAGAGCAGCGGCGTTGGCATAACAGCACTGAGAAGTGAGATATCCGCCATCATAGGATTGTTTGGTACGATCATCTTAGATATAAAATAAAGTAACACACCCACGGCAAAACCGGTCAAATATTTTGCACCAATTCCCAATATTATATAGTGAATTTCTCGCAGTATGTATTTAAAATTGAGATATATTCCGATTGTGATCAAAGAAAGGAACGTGTTGGCTCCACCCACCGTTCCGAATAACTGAGAAATTACATACGGAATTTTCACCTCTGAAAAATTCAAAATCAAGGCTGTTAAAAAGGCAAGCAGTGGTGGAAATGTGATGAGCTTTCTCAAAACAACTTTCACGCTGAAAGCCTCGGATGAATATCTGAGAGCGATCGAGTATCCAAGAGTGTATATGATAAGAGCGTTTCCTATATCGAACATGGCCATGTACGTTAAACCTGTATTGCCCCAGATCAATTGGGCAAAAGGATAAGCGAAGATCGCAAGATTCAATCCGCAAAGTGTGAGTATCAAAGATCCCTTCGTTGCGTCTGAAAGCTTGGATTTGGTAAATATTATCCATCCAACTGCAAGAATAACAAAGGCTGATATCATTCCGAAAATCGTGAGAGAGAAGAGTTGTGGTTCGATTTGAGTGCTCGTTACAGCCTTTATTATTATCACGGGTAATGTTATGTATATGATGATCCTGGTGAGTACTGCTCCGGCATTCTCATCCAAAAATTTTGACTTTTTCACCACGTAACCGATGGCAATGATTGAAAAATAGATAAGTATTTTGTATATCATGATTTCTCCTTACGTTATCGTGCAGCCAAACCGTTCATCTCGGATTTATCATACCTTTTTAGAGAAGGCTTCGACTTGTGGAAAATATAGATGAATCTGAAAAGCATTTGCATTATACCATCTTGTGTTTGTGATTAAGTGTAGACGAAAAGTGATAAACGTGCAATATCTGTGGATACAAAACCGAGTGAATCAGATTTGATAAGGCTTCGAAAAAAATTCCTGTTCGCTTGAAAAGCGAAAAAAGACTTAAAAAATGTTAAATGTATGTGAATTCAAACTCATTCACGTGTTATAATTCCATTGAAGAAGTTGCGTTTTCGCAATAATTTCGAGGTGAAAAAGTGATAGATGTTGAACAGATACTGGAGGATACGGGTGCAATAGCGTATGGTCATTTTTCGTTGTCTAATGGTTTACATACGGATACACAGATAAAATTTGCAAAAGCAGTCCAGTACACTTGGCATGTCAGGGAAATAGCGTCCGAAATTGCTCTCAAATTGCAGAGATTTGCACCGGATTGTATAACATCTCCAATGACGAACGGAATGATTGTGGGATATGAAGTGGCAAGAACTCTGGACATACCTTTCATATTTTCGGAGCGAGATGCGAATGGAACGATGACTTTTAGTCGAGGACTTGATCCCTCAATATTCAGGAATATCGTTGTAGTGGAAGGTGTTGTGGAAGATGGAGAGTCTGTTCGTGAATTGCTTAACACTCTCAAAAGATTTGACTCCGAAGCAATAGCGATTTTCTCTGTGATAAAGAGAAATGATATAAAAAAAATAGAGGGACTTTCACTTTTGTCCCTCACTACCATGCCACTGAATCTTTACAAACCTGAAGAATGTCCCATGTGTAAAAAAGGGATTCCAATAGTTGATATAGAGTATTCTTAACAACCGTAACTGGCAACAGCTATTTTTACTCCTCTATATGGATATCAACCATTTCGTCTTCTTCATCAACCTGGATGTTCATGCCATTCATCAGATCATCCATGTTTACATTCATATCCTTGGTGTTTACGATTTTTTTTAGAAAATTTCCGGCGAAAGCCAATGGAATCGTGATGTTGGCCTTTTCTCCTTTTTCGTTTTTAGGAGTCACGCGGATGACGAGCTTTTTGCCCCGCGTAGAGCTTTTTGACCTCCTTTCTTCCGCTTTTTCGCTCCCACTCAGTGCATTTATGAGTTCCACTCCTTCTTCAGATGTGATGGTTCCCTCTTTTACCATCTTCATAACATTCAAAACTGATTCTTTGTCCATAACATACTCCTCCTTCAGAGTAAAAATGGTAGAGATGTTCTCATTTTCAGATGGGGATTCCCATTCTGGCACCTCCACTTAAGCTTCTTTCATTCGCTTTGCTCATTGCGGAGCACAAGCGGGAAAAATGTTCCTTACCGGAACTCCACTTCTTTGAATTGATTTGTTGTTTGTTCATACTTCTCTCATCCCCGGAACGAAATACATGAGACTTGAGGAAATCACAAGCATTGAACCGAGTACGAGGAAAATCATGATGTTGCTCATCACAGCTGAAATTCCTCCAATCATCGCGAGCGAAAGTGGCTGCAAGATCGTCGCGGATGTCGTGAGTACGCTGAAAACCCTGCCTCTTTTTTCATCGGGTACCATTCTTTGTAACACTACTGTAAATAGTACGTTGGGAATAGAAACGCCAAATCCTATAAGAAAAGCGATGATCAAGAAGAAAATAAGGGTTGGGGCAAATCCCATGATGGCAAAAAGCAATCCTGAAACCAGCATATTTATTATTATGATGTTGTGCTTCTTCTTGAATTCTGGGAGAATTGAAAGAAGCGCAGCTCCAACTACCATTCCCACGGAAAAAGCACTGACCACATACCCAAGTTCTAAAGCCCCAAGATTGTATATATCTTTTACCTGTTTGGCGATCAGAATATCTATCGGTGCGAAAGCAAAATTGATAACAGAGACGATCATCATCGTCCAGAATATGATTTTCTGGCTGTACACGAATTTCAAACCCTCTTTTAGATCGAAGAAAAAAGATTTGATTTTTTCAGATTTTCTGAATGTTTGGCGGAAGTTTATGAAAATCTCCGTGAACGCAGATATCATAAAAGAGGTGCCGTTGAGTGCAAAAACGAAAGAAGTTCCCAAAAATCCAACGAGTACACCCCCAAGTGCCGGTCCTATTATCTGCGTGAATTGTGCGCCAGTTTGGTAGAGGCTGTTCGCTCTCGTTAAATGCTTGTCTGGTACTATGTTTGGAATTGTAGACTGTAGTGATGGTCTAAAAAATGCACTGCCGGCTCCCATCAATGTCGATATCGTGTATATCCAAAAAACTGTCAACTGCCCTGTGTAAGCAAGATACGCCATCCACAATATCAAAAATCCTCTCAGTGCATCGGAAAGTACGACGATCGCTTTTCTACTTATTCTATCAACTAAAACTCCGGCAAATGGTCCTAAAACGGCGACAGGTATCATGTTAAAAGCAAACATCCATCCCATAACAATGCCAGATTGAACCGTGGGAAATTTGCTCATGATCCACCACATCAGTGCTATGTATTGAAATGAATTCCCCATAGAAGAAACTATTTGGCCAAACCACAAGAGAATAAAATCTTTGTTGAAGAGCTTGATTGGTAATTTTGAAGCTTTTGAAATTTTTGCGTCCGACATGCTTTTCCTCCGACTTTATATATCTTTTCAGTCTGACCAAAAATTCACTTTTGTACTTCTTTTAAAAAGCATGTGGAGTCCTATCCCCACAAGATATGAGGCCACAAAAGCCAAAAAAATCTGTTTTCCAGAGAATGGAAAAACGAAAGCCCGTGCGAACAAAAACGCTGAGAAGAGAAGCCCTCCTATTCCCACAAGATTTCCTTTAATCAACTCTCTTACACCTTCTACTCCGAAGATTATCGCAAACAATATGCCTATGAAAATTCCAAAGCTTAAATTCATCACACCGAAGATCGAAAGAAAACTCAAAATACCGATTAAAATCAAAAATATGGAAAAAGCTTTCATTTTTCTTCCCTCCTGAAAAAGTTATCGATATTCTCTTGGGAATATCCAAGTGTTGTCATCAGTTCCTTAACTTCATCTGGTGTGGCTCTTTTTGAATTTATTATTTCTCTAAAGATGTTCATATTTTCATCCGATTCTTCAGTCTGTACTTTGACGCTTTCTTCTTTTCCGAATTTGAATTTCGCGTCACCGGAAACACTTTTAAATTTCAGGATCGATCTTGGTGGCTTTCCAACATCAAAAGAGGCGGATGAAATTTTACCGGAGAAGTGCCTTCCCACATCCGTTTGTATGTCACCACTGACTGTCGAAAATTCAATATGAACCGATGGTTTTGAAGAATATGAAATGTACGCGTCACCAGAAACCGTTTTTATCTCCACGGAATTTGCTTTCGGGTTCACATTCAATGCGGTTATATCTCCGGAAACAGTTTTGAAATAAGCTTTTGAAAAGTTTAACTGTTTCAGCTTCACATCACCAGATATGCTGTGAATGGTAATGTCTTTAAGAGGTGAAAGAATTCCGGAGATGTCAACATCACCGCTTGTTGAATTGAACGCGATGGACTCCGTTTTTCCTCCATAAATCGTTAGATCGCCAGAGACAGTCTTTACTGCTAAATTTTTTAGATCGATTTCATCGAAGTGAATATCACCAGATGTCGATTCCACTTTAAGTGAAACAGAACGTGGAACGTGAATCTCAGCTCTTAAGACTTTCGGACTTGATATTCCAAAAATGGAAATGGAAGAACGTCTGGAGAAGAGAACCTCAATGGTATCTTCATATATCTTGACTTCTGGTTCGTAATTTTCAACATCATTTTTAAAGCCTGATACCTCTGTTTTGATAGAGATTTTTGGTTCATCAATCGGTATGATTTTGAGATCTGTGGAAACGGTGTAAAAGATTACACTTTGAATTCCGTGTATTTCCTTTTCAAATTTCTTAATCTCCTTCATCCTTTTTCTCTCCCTTCAGCAAAGATATCGCTGTAGCGGCGTCTATTTTGCCATTCTTGACTTTCTCGAGGATCTCTTGTTCGTCAATCCTTTCTTCTTTCACATCATATCCCAGAAATTTAACAATTTCATTCAGGCGATTTCGCGCAGTTGGATACGATATTCCCAATTCTTTCTGTACCTCGCTGAGATTTCCACGGTTTTTCAAGAATATTTTGACGAATTTCATTTGCTTCTCGGAAAGGCTGAAAAGATCGTCTATCTGAAATCTTCCGCTTACCCCTGTACCACATGCAGGACATTTCAGTGCCACCACATCCATCTTGTGCCCGCAATACGGGCAACGAGTCACAACAGATATTTCAAACACCTCCTTAAGAGCTCTTGTGTTAACTTTGTACGATTAAATCTTTTGGGAACGGAAAAATATTCCACTACTGTTGCACTTCTTTCCATAACGAATACCTCCTAAAGCGAAATAGAAATATTTTTATTTCTTATTCAACTTTATTGAAGTATAAATCAAAATATTTGATTTGTCAAGTGAAATTTTTGAATAATAAAGAATCAATAATCAAAAATATTGAATATCTTTTCTTTTACGATGTACGTTGAATTTTTCAATGTGACGATCTCTGAGGTGTTCGGATGCTATCAGATTACGTGTACTCAGCGGTCGTGATTTTTTCATCTATCTATCGAAGTGATTTCAAAATTCAGTGTTTCAATAGAATTATTGAATTGTGAAGAGGAAAGCGCTGAAAATCCTGGAGCGCCACGATTGGTTTGATTTAATTTGGCTTGGAATTTTCACATCTGAAATAGTGAACATCACAATACTGGGCATCAAAAAATTGATGCCAGCTTTGAACCCATATCGTTCTTTGCAAAAGCGTGGCTTATCTATTTTCTCACTCTTTTTAATTCTTGGGGAAAAATCATTCTGAGGAGAGATGTTGGAAACGAGCGCACTTATGGCGTTTTTGTTGATAATATCCTATTGACCCTCGAAGAAATCGATCAAAAATTGACAGCTTTGATCGGAGTCCTTATTCGTTCAAAACTCTCTACTTTTCCGCTGTCTATTCTCAAAACTGCAGTTGCGTATTTTATTTCTTTATCGTCATGAGTAACGATCACGAATGTTTGATGATTTTTCTCGTTCAAGCTCTTCATGAAGTCCATTACCATAAACGAGGTTTTTGTATCAAGCGCTCCTGTAGGTTCATCTGCCCATATTATTTTTGGATCTCCGGCGAGCGCCCTTGAAACTGCCACTCTCTGTCTTTCACCACCGCTTATTTGAGATGGGAAATGATCAATTACGTGTCCAAGTCCATGTACTTTCAAAACCTCCACAGCTTTTGCGTACGCACGCTTTTCCGGCCATCCCCGAGCAAGCAACGGAAGGGCAACATTTTCTTTCGCCGTCAAAACATTGATAAGATTGTACGCTTGAAAGACAAATCCCATTTTGTTTGCACGAAATTTCGTTTTTTCATCGTCAGAAAGTTTTGTCAGATCTACACCATCTATCAATATGGACCCAGATGTGGGATCGTCGATTCCAGAAAGACAGTTGAGAACTGTCGTTTTCCCACTCCCTGACGGCCCCAAAATCATGAACATATCTCCTTCTTCAATCTCAAAACTAATACCCTTGACTGCCTCATAAAGAATTTCGCCAGTTTTGTAAACTTTTCTTAGATCTTTCACCACGACAAGCGCCAATAAGATCGCTCCTTTTTTATCAGAATAATATTTTTAATTATACCTCAAACATTTGAAAATTTACAATTTTCATCTGTTTTTTTGAAGCAAAAAGCGCCGACGGCTCCGACTCGGCAAAAACGAGCACGGACTTATTCGCTGGAATCTTAGAAAAACGCAGAACTCTTCGTAATACAGAGAGCAAAAATTGGCAAATATATATTAAGAGTGCTTAACGATTTAATTTATTTAAAATAAATACAATAAATATCACTATTTTACAGTACTTAACGACTTTATATAAAATAAAAAAGAACTCTTGACTTTCAGCTTTAAGATGGTTATAATTCAAATGAAAAAGATGGAGGTGACATAAATGGCTGAAAAAGAATTTGTGGTTGGAATAGACCTGGGTACGACTAATTCAGAAATAGCTACTGTGAAAAATGGAAAACCCGAGGTTATCCAAAATAGTGAAGGATCTAGATTAACTCCTTCGATAGTGGCTTTTAGCAAAACAGGAGAAATTCTTGTAGGAGAACCTGCTAAAAGACAGGCAATATTGAACGCAGAGAGAACAGTGAGATCCATAAAAAGACATATGGGATCAGACTACAAAGTCAAAATTGATAACAAAGAGTACACGCCTCAAGAAATAAGTGCATTTGTGTTGAGAAAGCTAAAAAAAGATGCGGAAGCGGCACTTGGTGGAAAGATTACAAAAGCTGTGATAACCGTGCCAGCTTATTTCGAAGATTCACAGCGTCAGGCTACAAAAGACGCCGGGAAAATAGCAGGACTTGAAGTTATGAGAATAATAAACGAACCTACAGCCGCCGCACTTGCATATGGTGTTGATAAAGGTAAAGAGGAGAAGGTCATAGTCTGTGATCTTGGCGGAGGAACTTTTGACATCTCACTGCTTGAAATCGGTGGCGGTGTTATAGAAGTTAAGGCTACAAGCGGGAATAATCATCTTGGTGGAGACGATTTTGATCAAAGAATAATAAATTGGCTGATCGATAATTTCAAGAAAGACACTGGAGTTGATCTTTCAAATGACAAGCAAGCACTGCAGAGATTGAAAGATGCGTCTGAAAGAGCAAAAATCGAACTTACCACCAAAATGGAAACGCAGATAAATTTGCCTTACATTACAGCAGATGCGACAGGCCCTAAACATCTTGAAGTCACTCTCACAAGAGCCAAATTCGAGAGCCTCATTCAAGATGTGGTGGAGAAAATGCGAGAACCAATTGAAACTGTGTTAAGTGATACGAAGATCACTGCAGATGACATAGACGAGATCTTGTTGGTTGGTGGCTCAACGAGAATGCCTATCATTCAAAGATTTTTGAAAGACATCTTTCACAAAGAGCCTTCTAAAGCCGTTAATCCAGACGAAGCCATAGCACTTGGTGCAGCACTCCAGGCGTCCATATTGACAGGTGATATCAAGAAAGAAGTGGTTTTGGTCGATGTAACTCCTCTTTCACTTGGTGTCGAAGTTAAAGGCGGACTCATGCACAAGCTTATCAAGCGTAACACAACTATTCCGACAAAGAAGTCAGAGATATTCACCACTGCAGAGGACGGGCAACCCGAAGTTGAAATCAATGTTCTTCAGGGTGAAAGAGAAATAGCGTCTGAAAACAAATCACTCGGAAGATTTTCTCTTACCGGTATTCCACCTGCGCCAAGAGGAGTGCCACAAATAGAAGTTACATTTGATATAGATTCCGATGGTATTGTCCACGTTTCTGCCAAAGACAAAGGCACCGGTAAAGAACAGTCGATAGTTATAAGTGGAAGTTCCAACTTGTCAGAAGAAGAAGTCAACAAAATGGTTGAAGAGGCTAAAAAGTACGAAGAGGAAGACAAGAAACGTAAGCAACAAGTTAGTCTTAAAAACAACGCGGATTCTCTCGTATACCAAATGGAAAAACTTCTCAAAGAACAAGGTGACAAAGTCGATCCTGCTCTGAGATCTGAAGTGGAATCCATGGTTAAAGATTTGAAAGATGCTATAGAACATGATGACTATGCCAGAATGAAAGTTCTAATGGATGATCTTCAAAAGAAATCTCAAGAGGTGGGTCAGAAACTCTATCAACAAGCTTCTGCCAACGCAGCTGGAAGTACCGGTGGAAAGGGTACCGATCAAAACAACTCGGGCCCAGACGATGGCGAGGCCGTTAACGCGGAATACCAAGGTAAATAAAGAAATACACAATAAATTTTTCGGGAGGTGATTTTCATGTCTATAGAAAAGAGGAGAGAGAACGATCGACTTTCTGTC
>CAJXLN010000034.1 GCA_913056255.1 uncultured Thermotogae bacterium
GACAGAAAGTCGATCGTTCTCTCTCCTCTTTTCTATAGACATGAAAATCACCTCCTGAAAAATTTATTTTGTCTATTTTCGATTTCTTTTGAGATTTTCCATTCAGTTCTCTTAAATTATAACCGTCCTTTTCCAAAATGTCAAGAGGGATTTTCTGTTTTATATAAAGTTGTAAATTCTTTATCTTCAATACTTTTATGTATATAAATAATTTATAAATTAAATTGTTAAGCAGTCATAACTCATGATTGCCAATGATTGTTTTTCAGTTGCTCAAGATCTCGAAGCTTTCATCCATGAAACTTTTCCTTTCAGCGCTAACGTTCAGATCAGCGTCTCTCTAAAAAAAACATCGCACGTCCTCCAACGAACAGCATCGAAAGGCCACTCAGTAGAAAAACCACGTTGATTGTCAGGAACTTCCAGAGGTAAATCGGTTCTATCCCAAGAGTGTACCTTATTCCTTCTGCAAAATAGGTTATGGGTAGAAAACGGGCTACGATCCTCATGTAATTTGGCATTATGGAAAAAGGGTAAAAAACGTTTGAAAAAAGCATCATGATGACTAAAACGATAGTCGAAAAACTCACTGTGGTCCAAAGATCCTTGAAAATAAGAGAAAAAACAGTTCCCATCCCCAGCGCAAACAGAATGGAAGTAGCCATGAGAATTGTGAAAAAAAACCAATTTATGTGGTAATTCGTGGAAAAGATCCATTCTGAAGTTAAAACCGTAAAATATGCCGAAAGGATCGAAGGCCAAAACCTGTTCAACGCGAGTGAAGACACGAAAAGACTTCCGCTGAGGGGCGTAGTTCTGAGTCTTTTTATCGATTCGTTTTCACGATAAGCCCCGAGCGTCGTAGACATGCTTAGCACCTCCGCCATCAGCATCGCTATCGCCATGACTCCCGGTACTATGAACCCAATGACGGTCAGTGAAGATCCAGTTTCCACTGTAATCGGCTTCAATTTGATGTAAAGCGGAATCCTTGATAGCTGATCTCGTATCCTTTCCGAGATGAACTCTTGCAGATCTGTCAGATAGTTGTTGTACTGTCCAAAGGATTGATTGTAGAAAAATATTACCTTCGAATCTGACATCGATATCCCGAGCTGGGCCTTGCCATCCTTTAGGAGTTTTTCTATATCGTCTTCTTTTTTAACGAAAAAGACGTCTATTCCGGCGTTTTCCATAACTTTTTTCATTTCGGGTTTGTAAGTCTTTAAGATCCTCGATGATATGTAAACGGCAGTTCTGACACTCACAGAACTCGTTCCTCCAGAAAGCCCGGCAATGACAAAACCGAGTATGATCATCATGACTATGGGGGCAAAAAAGATGATGATCATCGATTGACGATCGCGAATGAGCATGTAAAAAGATTTCTTCAGAAGTTCGGCAAAGGTTCTCATTCTGAAAGAATTCACCTTTTTCATCCCCTTTCCTTAAAGCTCTTCAAAAGTGAAAATTCGACCGACGCCATGAGCCATATTCCGGGAATGAGAATGTTCATCCACATCGGTATCGGAGACATCGAAACACCCATGTACTGTCTCAGTGCATTCGTCGAGTACCAGAGTGGATTTATGTAAACGAAAACGTTGATGTACCAAGGAAGATTGAAAAGGGGAAAGTATATTCCGGAGAGAAACTCGAGCGGCAGGGTTATCCCACTGGAAAGAAAACCACCAGCCGTAGTGCTAGAAACCATGAACCCTAAAGCAAAGCCGATCGCCGTGTACACGGTGCATGAAAAAAGGTAATAGACAAAAGCCTGCCAAGAAAAGATGTTGACACTGGCCCTAAGGACTAAGATCGCGAATAGAAGCAGACCGACGTACTGAAGGATCATCACGAAAAGCCTTGACAAAGAAAAACCAAACAGAAAACTTTTCATGTCAACGGGTGTTGAAGCGTACCTTTTCAAAATGTGGTTGTACCTCATGTAAGAAAGTTTCGGAGCGACAAGGAACATCCCAGTCATAAAGGTGGCAATGACCAACATTCCTGGAGCGACGAAGTTGGTGTAAGAAGGGGACTTCATTATGGCTCCGATCGTTCGGCTGCCAAAGCTCATGGCTTTCAGAGAATATCCGACCTTTTCCGTCAAAATCGAATTTATCCTTCCTATGATACCGTTGAGAGCGCCCTGTGCAAGACTTGAAGAAGCCCTGTTGGGAACGTAATAGACGTCCACAACTGCCTGAGAAAGGCCGAATCCAAAGTGATTCATTAGAAGCGATCTGGCAAGGGAGGAGTTGAACTCCGGTGGAATTACGATAAGTGCGTCAGCATCGGAATATTTTATCTCTTTAATAGCGAGCGCTTTTTCGTTTGGATTCATGATTTTAAGGGTAAACATTGCGTCTTTTTGAGGAAAGGAAAGTTTTTTGAAAGCCTTTACGAGATCATCGGCGAAATCCAGTCCTTTGTTTGTTGCTCTTGCTTCGTTTATTATGATTATTCTGAAATCGATGGAACCTTTGACTCCAAGATTTGAAAAGGTCAAAACAAGCATTGAAAAAAGGATGATCGGAAAGATCACAACCCAAAAGATCGATCTCCTGTTTCTGAGATCGGAAAGAAGGTGAACCCTGAAAAATTCCCACAACGCTTTCAATCTCTTAGACCTCTTCCAGTGAGTTTTAAAAACACATCCTCAAGAGTCGGCTCTATCAAAAACACGTTTGTGAGGGATATGCCAAACCTTTTCGACCACAATATCAGTTCCTCGAGCGTCCCCGTGAGATTTTCGGTGACTATTCTGAAATGATCGTCGACGATCGAAATCTTCTTTCCAAAGGCTTTCATGGCATCTTCTTCAGGCCAGGGGGAACATTCGAAATCGACTTCGTTCGTTCCGCCGTACTTCCTTATCAACTCCATCGGTGTCCCTTGTTCTATTATCCGGCCGTGATCTATTATTCCAACACGATCGCACAGCCTCTGGGCCTCTTCCATGTAATGCGTCGTCAGGAATACGGTTTTGTTAGATCTTTTCAGTTCCTCTATCAGCGCCCATATCGATTCCCTTGACTGAGGATCGAGACCGGTCGTGGGCTCGTCGAGAAATATGAGTTCCGGATCGTTCACAATGGCTATCGCTATGGCCAATCTCTGCCTTTGACCTCCAGAAAGATTTTCAACGTAGGATTTTCTTTTCTCCTTCAACCGCACTGCGTCTATCACCGAGTCAACTGGAAGTGTTTTCTTGAAAAATGAAGAGAACAGCTCGATTGTTTCTTGTACTTTCAGGTGATCCAGAAAATGCGTTTCCTGCAAGACTACACCGATTCTTTCTTTGATCTTCGGCGTAACGTCTCCACGCATTTTTTCCCCGAAAAACCTCAATTCTCCAGAAGACGGTTTTCTCAATCCTTCAAGTATCTCCAAGGTTGTGGTTTTGCCGGCACCATTCGGTCCCAGGAATCCAAAGATCTCTCCTTTGTAAACCTCTATGGTCAATCCCTTCAAAGCTTCAAAATGCCCGTAGAATTTTTTCAATTCCTTTATCTCTATCACTTTTTCCATATGATGTTTCTTTACACCTCTTTAGGAATGTTAATATTTTTAGTTCTGGTGTTCTTTGACAAGCGATTTTATTAGAAAGTCGGCCACATTTTGAGTTAGAATTATTGTTGAACGACAAAAATCAAGACAATCCTTGAAAGTTCACTCTTTCATCGTCTAAATTAATACAATAGGCATGGGTTTTTCGGAAAGTCACTATCTTCTGATTTTTTCGATTCAAAGATCGATTTTGAAGAAAGAATCAACTTATTTTTATCATCGTTTTCCCATCTTTTCACCATTTGGGTACAATTATAATGTTATTATACACACATACCGCTTCGAATTGTAGGTCAGATTCTTAGAGATTATCCATAGAGAGTGTCCAACAATTCAGGGGCGTAAAATAACAGTATTCAATACTCCTAATGTGCGTCAAGATTACGATGAATGTTACGAATAAATTTAAACATTCTAAGTTACCGCTTCCATCTCAAAATTTGTCTCTAACAGATCATAGTTGCCTTTCACACCGTTGAGATCAGAAGATAAATATGATAGTGCACCTTGAATGATCCTGAATACATCTTATTTTTACATATTCTCATACTTTCTTTTCAAATATTCCATATGTTCTTTGAAAATCAGATACGCAAGCTTTATTAAAATCATCCAATGTCTTTGTCCTGATTTTGCCCGTAACCTGCATTTACCAAGATTGAAGTCCTTTTTTGCGCTTTTGAAGTACGTTTCTATATTACATCTTTTAAGATATGTCGACACAATCTCGATTCCGCTATTTTGTCACCGAGGCATAAGTGGTGGCAAATTTTGAATCTTTAAGATAGACTTCCATTGCAGCCGTGTTGTCTTGAATAACAACGTAATCCTTATAGCCGTTTGTCACGACTCCCACAACAGTAGCATTAGCTGCAGCGGTTCCAGCCGAAGTTGTCGCTTCTCTGATACTCGTAGTACCATGGCACTTTGCTGCAAGAACTCAACAGTAAAGCAACCGCTAAAACTGCCAAAGCGATCAACAATACTTTTTTCATGATGATTTCCCCCTTTTCGTTAACGAAAAAACGTATTAGATGTTAGGCGTGAAATTCACAGCGTTGTGGTAAAATTCAATGAATGGAATGAGGCGAGTGGTGTGATAGAAATATCCGGGAAATTCTATCCGACAATCGGTGATCTGCTGAAAGTCGTGGAGAAAGAAAGAATCGATCGCGATTACGTGGATTCGAAAAGTGGGATTTTCTTAATAACCTCTTCGACGATTAAAACATCTTCGAATGGCAATAAATATTCAGAAGCGTTGGCTGTCGATTCTTCATCGAAATCCAGGGTAAAAATATGGGATGTGGTGAAAAGTGGAAGCCTCGTGTTTGCACATTATGAGTACAACCCAACTTATCGTTCTTTTTCGTTGAATCCTGTGAAAATTGTCGATGCTGAGTCTGTACCGGATATAACAGAAAAACTCATACCTCATTTTGAGGGAATTGAAGCTTTAAAAAAGTGCTTGAAGTATCTCGTAAAAAGCGTAAAAAACGAATACTTAAGAAAACTCCTGGTTCTCATATTCGATGAAAACACCGATTTCTACAGGCGCTTTGTGGAATCCACAGCCGCATCTCGAAACCATCATGTTGGGCGTGGAGGATTGCTCTTTCACACGATATCCGTTACGAAGAATGCCTTGAATCTTCTTGCAAACTATCCATCTCTCGATCGCGATCTGATCGTAACTGGTTGTTTGATCCATGATATTGGTAAGGTAGAAACGTACACTTTTGGACCAGAGTACGACTACACAAATGATGGCAAATTAGAAAATCATATCGTTATAGGAATAAAGATGCTTACGAGGTTTATTGATAAGATCCCTGATTTTCCAAAAGATCTGGAGATGATTCTTACACATGTGATGGCGAGTCATCATGGAACTCTTGAATACGGTTCACCCGTTGTGCCAAAACTTCCGGAAGCCATGCTTATCCATTTTGCCGACGAAATGGATGCCAGATTGAATGCTGCGATCGATGCCCTCAAAAATGTAAATGAGAAAAATTGGAGTGAAAGAGTTGAAATTTTAAGAACCGATTTGTTCAAATTCAAGGAGGAAGAGAATTGATAAAAGCTTTCATGATAGATCTCGATGGTGTGGTTTACAAAGGTGAAACACCGAGAGAAGGTGCAGTGGAGTTTTTCGACTACTTGATATCTCACGGCATTTCGCATTGTGTGATAACGAACCATTCGAGTTTTCACAGAAAGTACTACTCTGAAAAATTAAATCGTATGGGTGTAGATGTTCCCGTTGAACGTATTTTGAGTTCTCCTTACGAAGTGGCACTTCGTGCTCAAGAATTGGGATACAAGCGTGCTTACGTAATCGGACGTGAAGGACTTATTGAAGAATTAAAAGAGGTAGGATGTTTAACATCTGAAGATCCAGACTTCGTTGTAGTTGGATACGATGAAAATTATAATTTTCAGAAGATCACGAAGGCGATAAGGATTGTTCTTGATGGAAAACCGTTGTGGATCGCAAATCCAGATCGATTGCTCCCGAAAGAAGATGGATTTTATCCGGACAGCGGCTCTCTCGGCGCTTCGATCGTTTATGCAACTGCAACACAACCGGTGTACTTTGGAAAACCGAATGAGCATATCTTTAAAAAAGCATTCGATCTTCTCGGAGTTAAACCTGAAGAAAGCGTGATGATAGGAGACACTCTTGAAACGGATATATTAGGTGCAAAACGAGTGGGTGCTAAATCAGTGTACATCAGTGGAGTTGAAAAGAGAGGATTCAATGGAGTTTCTCCAGATTACTCTTTCAAAAATTTAAGAGAAGTGCTTAAGAATATAGAAAATATCATGGAGGCTGATCAGAGGTGAAGTACGTAACGATTACAGGTGGGGTCTTAAGCGGGATAGGTAAGGGGATCACTGCCGCTTCTATAGGTAGTGCACTTCAATCACAAGAATTAAGTGTCGATGTTTTGAAAATAGATCCGTATTTAAACGTCGATGCTGGAACTATGAATCCGAATCAACACGGAGAGGTTTTCGTTACCCAAGATGGATACGAAGCCGATCTGGATTTAGGTCACTACGAACGGTTTCTTCACAAGAACATGACGCGTTTTAACAATCTCACCGCTGGTCAAGTGTACTCTAACGTGTTGAAGAAAGAGAGAAATGGTGAATATCTTGGAGATACCGTTCAAATGATCCCCCATGTTACATTGGAGATCAAACACAGACTTTCCGAGTTGAAAGGGGATATAGCCATAGTAGAAATAGGTGGAACAGTTGGAGATATAGAATCCGAGATATTTTTAGAGGCAATTCGAGAATTCTCAATGGATGTCGGCCATTCGAACTTTCTTTTCGTACATGTAACTTACGTGCCTTATTTGAGAGTCACAAATGAGTTTAAAACGAAACCAACACAACAGTCAATTCAGCTCCTGCGACGTTCTGGAATAATTCCAGATATCATCGTTTTGAGGGGAGAAAAAAAGCTCCCACAGAATACTATAGACAAAGTCGCATTATTTGGTGGTGTTTCTCCCAAGGCTGTGTTTGGGTTGGAAGACTCAGAAAACGTTTACTCCATTCCAGAAAAGATTCACACCCTTGGAATGGATAAATTCGTTATGGATAAAGTTGGCTTGAAGCCTCTTTCATCTTTCTCATGGAACTATCCCAAACCGGAAAAAGATGCAAAAATTGCCATGATTGGGAAATATTTGTCTACGGATGATGCCTATAAATCCGTACTTGAAAGCGTGGCTCTTTGTGGATATAAAAAGCCAAAGATGATTGATTCGGAAAGTTTAGAAAACCTTCCTGACGGTGAATTGAACGAAATCCTCAAGAATTATTCTGGCATTATAATTCCAGGTGGTTTTGGCAAACGCGGAATAGAAGGAATGATACGTGCGATAAAATACGCTCGTGAACATGACGTACCACTTTTGGGATTGTGCCTTGGAATGCAACTCATGACGATTGAATACGCAAGAAACGTTGCGGGTTTAAAAGGAGCAAACTCCACTGAATTCGATCCGAACACTCCATATCCCATTGTAGATATGATGGAGGAGCAAAAGAGAATACTTAATTTTGGCGGAACTATGCGTCTGGGATCCGAAGAGATAAGAGTATTTGAATGGTCCAATTTATACAAAATATACTCCACTGGATCTATATCCGAGAGACACAGGCATAGATATGAAGTGAATGTAAATGCCTTCAAGGACATCTTCAGAACAAAAGAGTCAGAACCATCTGATAGGCTAAATGTAGCGGCAGTGTCTGAATTTGTAGAAGCTGTAGAGTTGCCAGAAAAGAGATTTTACATTGGTGTGCAGTATCACCCAGAGTACGTTTCAAAGGTATCCAAACCACATCCGATCTTTTCCAAATTTTTGGAAACATGCACGAATGATAAATAAGTAAGGTGTCCAACAATTTAGAGTCATAAAGTAACAGTATCCAATATAAGTTTGAAATCTAAATCTTTTTTTGCTTTAGAAGCGATAAGGAAATTTTTTTCGAAGTCTTATCAAGACCGAATCGCTCGTTTATCCATCTTTCAGTTCACACCGCGAGTGGAAGGATATGTTGCACCTATAATCCATTCGAATCGCGGCTACCGCCTTGGTCGTAGAAGCGGAAAAATATTTCCCACAGGTGAACTTCACTCCTTCATTACTATTTTTTAGGGATAAGCTCTTAGAATTGATCCCTTTAGATATGGACTGGCATGTCTGTGATTTCCTAAAACCGAAGTGCATAGTTTAGGTATATTATACAGTTTCACCGAATGCCGACAGCATCGTTGAATGTTTTTTCGCTTTTGGGCATCGTCTCCCGACCAATCACTGCTTTGGATCACGTTTGAATGCAGGTATATGTTGTGAGGCATGACTATGGCCCCGAGTATCCCCATCGCCACGTATATCGTTCCAGGATTGAGCGTTGGCACAAAGGAACTTAAAACGGCGGCGTTCCAATCTGGCTTGACTATGAAAAGCTCCACTTTTCAGTATCCTTGGTTTTTTATCGCTCGCGTTGGCATTTTACACCATTTTGAACGCGATTCAAGAGAACCCGTTTAACTTTTTTGGAGGAAAAAAGACATGTGAACTACCTTCAACTTTAGCTGGTGACTTCTGATAGTTCCTCGCCTTCTTAAAGCCATATCTTACGAGATCTCAGACTTGTATTCCAGAAGTTTCTTGATCTTTTCAAACGTACCGAACGAAGAAAGTTTAGGATGACCGGATGCGAATATATGAACATGATCTTGTTGACCGATTTCAAACCATGAAACCTTTTTATACTAACTCTTTTTCAAAATCCGAAATATAATTTAAATTTGACGGAGAGCAAACTTGCCTTGCAGGTGGCCTCCGCAGCACAGCGAGGACCAGACACCGAAAGGCAATTGCTGAAGTCAAATGACTTCACTTTTAAAGTTGGTTTAGTATATCTTGCAATCGTTGAGACAACATCTTTAAGATTGAACTCAATATCCGGTAAAGACGTCTTCCATGTTTTGTTGAAAAAACATTCTGGATCGAATGAGCTTTTGACTTGTCATGATTAAAAGTAGTAAAATGGTTTTGTCAACAGGTACGAAAGTTTAAAAGGGAAGTTCGGTGAAAAACCGACGCGGTCCCGCCGCTGTAACCGGGAACGATGTTTGCAAAATGCCACTGGGAAACCGGGAAGGCGCAAACGAAGGATGAACCGGAAGCCAGAAGACCTGCCTGTGATACGTGTTGTGTTCTTAACACTCGGGAGAAGTGTATGGCACGGTTAAAAAGGGAAATCGGCCGACTTTTTGTCGGCCTTATTTTTTTGCAAAGAGATGACATCGTGGAAAGTTACGTTGGTGAAGATGCTGTCTTATACATCATATCTTATCGCATTTTACAGAACTCTCGCTTTGAGTTTAAAAACGAGAACTGTTAAATAGGGAGGAAAAGATCACCAATGGGAAAAGTGTTGATGGTTCAAGGCACATCTTCTGGGGCTGGAAAGTCTTTGACCGTTATGGCCTTGTGCAGACATTTCAAAAGAAAGGGATTGAAAGTTGCACCGTTCAAATCTCAGAACATGTCTTTGAACTCCGCCGTTAGCATTGAAGGTGGAGAGATGGCCAGATCGCAGTACGTTCAGGCGATAGCATGCGAGGAAGCTCCGTCCGTTAAAATGAATCCGATTCTTTTGAAACCTGAAGTGAACGGTTCGCAGGTCATAATTCTTGGTAGAGCTTACAATCATGTTGGAGCCAAAGAGTACATGGAATCTAAAAAACAGGAGTTACTGTCTGTTGCGATCGATTCTCTCAAATCACTTGTGAATTCCCACGATCTTGTCGTAATTGAAGGAGCAGGAAGTCCAGTCGAGATAAATTTGAAAATGCGAGATATCGTCAACATGAGAATCGCACAAATGATGAACGCTCCGGTCATTCTTATCACTGATATAGAACGTGGAGGAGCATTTGCCCAGATCGTTGGTACGATGGAGCTATTTGATAAATTCGAGAAGAAAATGGTCATAGGATACATGTTCAACAAATTCAGGGGCGATAAATCTTTGCTTGGTGACTATCCAGAAATGGTGGCAAAAAGATATGATATGAAATTTTTTGGAACTATGCCTTACATCAATCATAGGCTCCCAGAGGAAGATTCTCTTATTGACCGAAATACGAGAGGAAAAGGTGATCTGACAGTCAATATCTTGAAATTACCACACTTTTCTAACTTCGACGATTTCGATCCATTGCTCTGGAATACAAAGGCAAGCTTCATTGAAAGTGGAGTGTTGAATGGCGATATCGTAGTGATCCCAGGGACTAAAATGACGATAGAGGATCTCAAATGGATGAAAAGCAACGGCCTCGACAAAGAGATAAAAAAAGCCAGAGAGAGAGGAGCTTACATCGTTGGAATATGCGGTGGATACCAGATTCTTGGCAGAACACTTTACGATCCCACAACTCGGCAAAAAGTCGAAGGTCTCGGCTTGCTGCCGAACAGTACCACTTTCAAGACGGAGAAGGTCGTTGCAAATCTCGAAGGTCATGAAAGATTTTCAAAGAAAAATCTCAAAATAGCCGGATATGAAATTCACCACGGAATATCTCACTGTGTTGATGCTCATCCATTTGCCCAGATTGAATCCGTCAATGGTAAACCTGTGGACTATTCTGATGGTTTCATCAATGAAAGGATCTTTGGAACGTACTTTCACGGTCTGTTTCAGAATTTCGATTTCACAGAAGAGTTTCTCAATATCGTGAGACGCTCAAAAGGGATGAAAGAAAAGAAAGCAAAAAGAGTTTCCTTAATTCACGAAATAGACACTTTCACCGATGTATTCGAGTCAAACATAGATTTGAAAGTTATAGAGGAGAAATTATGATAAAGGCTTTTGTACCGAATGTATGGGCATTTTCGATCGCGATCGGGATCGATCTCATAATCGGAGAATATCCGAATGCCATCCATCCCGTTGTATGGATGGGGAAAATGGTTGAATTATTCAACGTCAGTTCAGAATCAAAAGGTGTGAAATTCACTCAAGGCATTGTTCTTCTTATCTGTGACGGCGGAATATGGTTTCTCGCCGGGATCGGAACTGTGATGATTCCGGGGATTGTCGGCATCATCCTTCAATCTTTTCTCTTCAAATCCACTTTTTCAATCCGTGGTCTGTACTCTCACATTAAAAAATGCAAGATAGATGACGACGAAAAGATGAGACATGAGGTCTCGATGATAGTCAGCCGCGACACATCCAAACTCAACAAGTGGCATCTTGTATCGGCAGCACTCGAAAGCCTTTCGGAAAACACCTCCGATTCGATAACTGGACCTTTCTTTTACTTTTTTCTTCTTGGACTTCCAGGAGCTTTACTTTACAGGGTCGTCAATACCATCGATGCCATGGTGGGATACCATACGTTCCAATTTGAATGGTTTGGGAAGGCCCCCGCAAGAATAGACGATGTCATGAATTTTATACCGTCGAGGCTGACAGCCATGTTTTTTGCCATTTTTTCGCCTAAAAAGGCCTTTAGATCGATATTCAAATATGGACCGATCAAGATAAACGGCACCTATCCCATGAGCGCGTTTAGTGGTGTTCTTGGGGTTAAGTTTGAAAAGATAGGGGTATACGAATTTGACGGAAGAGAGCCGTGCTTGAGTGATGTAGATCGCGGTCTCCGACTTTATACTTTTTCCGTTTCGGTGATTCTTTTGTTTTTCTTTTTGCTTGTAGTGGTGAGATGAATGGAAATTCATGGCGGATCGAAGAATGAAAATCTGATCGATTTCTCGATCTCTGTAAATCCATTCACTCCCGGATGGATCGATGCGATGTTTGAAAGATGCAAAAGTATCACAAGGCGCTACACCTATGTGGAATGGATTGAAGATGAATTCAGACAAAAGTTCGATCGAGATGCGGTGATAGTTGCGGGAGCAACGGAGGCTTTTCAGATCATCGGGTTTACCCTGATGAGAGAGGCAAACGTGATAACTCCGTCTCCATCTTATGGAGAGTACGAAAGGGTTGCCTCTTACAATGCAAGGCAGATCCATAAAATACCCCCTAAAAATATAGTGGAATTAGATCTTGAAAGAATCCACAAAGTTGCAACTGAGAGTGTGAAAAACAACAGGACGATCTTGATCCTTGGAAATCCGAACAACCCAACAGGTAAGTATTTGCATCTCAAAGATATGGTCACAGATCTGGCCAATCGAGGTGTCATTGTGATTGTAGATGAAGCGTTTGTAGATTTCGTGGATGATTCTAAAAGAGAAAAGATATCTCATCCCAACGTTATACGGCTGAGAACCTTCACCAAATCCTACGGAATGCCTGGAATAAGGGTTGGCTACGTTATAAGTGAAAATTTCAAAGGGCTTTTTGAAAGGTACAGATCGCCTTGGGTCATAGGTGGATGCGGTTATGCGTTTTTGGAATTTCTCCTTAAAGATGACGGAAAGTTTTTAAAAGAAAGTACCGAAATTATACGTAAGGAGGCGAAAAGATTCGAGAAAATTGGAATGAGAACGGATGCCAATTTTGGAATTTTGAAGTTTAAAGATCCGAAAAGTTTTCAGAAAAAGCTCGATGTTATCGGAATTCACGTGAGAAATTGTGAAAGTTTTGGCCTCAAAGACAGAATTCGCATTTCCATAAGAACTCCCAAAGAGAATGACAAACTCTTCGAAACTTTAGAAAGGAGAATTAGATGATACTAATAACGGGCGGTGAGAGAGCTGGAAAGAGTGATTTCGCCGTAAGACTCGCTATGAAAGAATCAAAAAGAGCTTTTATAGCAACGGCTGAGCCTTTCGATGACGAAATGAGTTATAGAATAAAAAAACACAAAAGAGACAGGAAGGATCTGTTTGACACTTTTGAAGAACCGATAGATATTGCGAAAATCTTGGATATAACCAAAAAGTACGATGTGTGTGTTATCGACTGCATGACTACGTGGATCGGTAATTTGTTTTACCATGAAGTTGAAAAAACGTCCGTCATCGATGAGTTTGTACGCAATTTGAGTGGAAATGAAATAATAGTGACTAACGAGGTTGGAATGGGAATAATTCCCAATGACAAAGCGACACGAATGTACGTCGAAGAACTTGGAAGATTGAATAAAAGGCTTGCCGGGATAGCTGATAAGGTTTTCTTCATGATATCCGGTATTCCTCTTAAGATAAAATGAAAAAAATTTTGGGGGCGATAAGCTTTTTATCGCGAATACCCGTAAGAACGAATTTGAAGCCCTCCGAAATATGCGGAGATTTTCCAGCGGTCGGGTATCTCTCTGGTGGCCTTTATGTAATTCTGATATGGTCTTGGGGTAGATCCATTCCGGCGATAATCGTCACAGTTTTTATAATTTACCTGTTCTTCAATGCCTTCCATTTCGATGGATTGCTTGATAGCGCCGATGCTTTCATGTCGCAAAAGATCCGAGAAAGAAAATTAGAGATAATGAAAATGGGAAATATCGGTCCCATGGCTCTCATCGTTGGGACACTTTACATGATCCTGAAAGTCCATGTAATTGGTGACATATCTTTCATGGGAATTCTTGCGAGTACGGTTTCAAGCAGGTACGCAATGGTGTTCACGGCTTATTTTTCGCGCCCAGCAAAGGTCAATGGCCTTGGAAATGCGATCTTTCCGGTGAAATCAAGACATGTTTTACATGCCTCGATTTACCTGATCCCGTTCTTGTTCTTTCCGAAATATCTTTTTGTAATTTTCTTTGCCCTGATTTCCGCTTTTCTCGTAAAATTCATCTCCGATAGAATGATAGGTGGAATAACTGGAGATGTGTTAGGGGCCATAGAGGAGATATCTGAAATCACCGGAATGGTTTTGGCATTTTATCTTGGACTGAGGTGAAATTATGATAAGAGACGCAAACATACTCGATTTTGCCGATGGTTTTCTGATTCACGCTTGTGATTCGGCAAGTGCGATAGGAGAACTGCCACTCGATGAATTGAAAGTTCCATTTTCGCTCGTTGCGAAATACACCCTTAGAACTGCACTCATGGAGGTGATCTCGTTAGGTGCAAAGCCTCTGAGTGCAAGCGCTGGTTTCTCAAACGATCCTGAATATTCGCAAAGCGCAATAGAATTTTTGATGAGTTTTTTGGAAAAGATGAACGTTCCACTCGTCATCTCCACAGAGAAGAATTTCGAGACTTCCCAGAGTGGACTTTCTGTATCCGTTGTGGGATTTGCAAAAGATATCAAGGTGGGAAATGCCCCGGAAGGCGTAAGTGTTTACGTTGCAGGTTCTCCAAAAGTTGGTGATGAAGTCGTTGAAGAGAAAGAAAAAATTCTGAGCTTCGATGATTTTCTGAAGTTGAGAGCCCAAAAGGATATTGGAGAGATGATACCGGTGGGATCAAGTGGAATATTCGAAGAGGCAAAGCTGTTAGCACAAAATAGTGGACTTGAAATTGAGCTTGAAATGGATAACACATCGATTCACAAAAGTGCCGGCCCGTCAACATGCGTTGTTTTTTGGGCCATGAAGAAACCTTCGTTGAATATTCCCATTCAGAAGATAGGTACACTTCGCAAAAAACAACATGCCAATCGCTGAGTTTTTTCAACATCTCAACACAATTAGACCTTTTTCTAAAACAAATTCAGTGTAGAATGGAGTGAGAATGAAAGATGACGAAAACGAAAAAATTAACGCTGATGGCCATTTTCATAGCGCTATCCTTTGTTGGTTCTTTGATAAAGATTCCAAGTCCTCTTGGAAGTGTAGGTTTCGATTCAGCAGCTGGGTTTATATCAGTCCTTTACCTGGGATACATTTCAGGCGCAACCGTTACGATGCTGGGATATCTCGTAATAAGTATGAGCGCAGGCTTTCCACTTGGCATTCTCACAATAGGTGTAGCATTGGAGATGTTCTTCATAGCCATTGCGTACAGATACTTTTATAGAATAAATAGAATTCTCGGAATCATCGTTGGAACATTTTTGAACGGTGTCGTGTCCCCTCTCATAGTCCTACCCGTTGGAGGATGGGGATTGTACATAGCACTTTTGCCATCTTTGACAGTTGCGAGTTTGCTCAATCTACTAATTTCAGCGATTATTTACACTGCATTACGGAGAATACGAAGAAAATACGATATCAACAGTGCGTAATTACATCTCGGAATGCGAGGTGATGACTTTGAAAAATCCTTTCAAATTCGGCATGGTGGTAAAATGGGAAAACTTTTGTGATAAAAAAGAGAAACTCTCCATTTTAGCTTGTATCACTTTTGGGGATATCTCAAGACCGTATTTGGATTGCATCCAATTCCATTATCAATTTTCAATTGTTAGATTCTTAATTTCCCACCATACTCTTGAAATAGGTAACCCCACAACTGTGAAAAAATCCCCGTTTATACGCTCAACGAGGATCATGCCCATATCTTCCTGAATTCCATAAGCTCCCGCTTTATCCATGGGAGAACCAGTCTGGACGTACATGTTTATCGTTTCTTCATCGAGAACGTGGAATTTCACACGTGTTGACTCCACAAAAGCTTTTTCTTTTTTTCCATGAATTATACAAACTCCCGTGTGCACAGTGTGCCATTTACCAGAGAGAACTCTTAACATCTTTCGAGCCTCTTCAATATCACGCGGCTTCCCAAGAATTTTACCACCTATCTCCACTACGGTATCGGCGGCTACAATCGTATTTGTACTTTTCACGGTACGTGCCTTTAAAATAGCAAGTCTTTTAACCATCTCATGTGGCGACTCGCCGTTGATGGATAATTCATTTACCTCGGGATGAACCACTTCAATTTTTCCAAAGATGGATTCCATTAATTTTTTTCTTCTTGGCGATGAAGAGGCAAGTGTTATCATAGCTTTCTCCTTTCATTCACTTCGTTCATTGCGGAGCGCAAGTGGGAAAAATGTTGCACACCGTGCAACCCCACTCAAACAAGGTTTTTTTATTTATTCCACTCTCTAGAAGTCTCGGCTATCGCCTCGGGCAGGAATGTCGAAGTAACGAGTGCCACTGGCA
>CAJXLN010000035.1 GCA_913056255.1 uncultured Thermotogae bacterium
CAATTTTACATCTGGTGTTGTCGGTTTTTCAAGTGTTTATACCTTTTTCAATGACTTCACTTTTCCCTTGTGTTAATTTCGTTACTTCCACGCATATTAGGAGTCAATTTAATTCGAAAAAAGTATATCACCTTCCAGAAGAAGGTGATATACTTGTAATATGTCAGAATCAAAGATTTATAATAATTATAACACTGAAATTCCAAAAAAACAAAATAAGAAAGATTCAAAAAACGGTTTACTTGTCTTACACTTTTCAATGATCATCTAAAAAATTCAAACTAAAAACGTTGGACAGTCTCAAGGACATATATAGATTCGATTCCTTCGCGAGTCAACCCATGTTTTTATCGTACCTATAAGGAATGGAAACGTCATCGCTGATATGTAGGATTCGGAGCATCCGAATTTACGCCTGTGGAGTGTTATACCAAACGTGAGCAGCCTTGGCAAAAGCGGACACGTCGCGAACCAGGAAGCAAACAAGAATGTATAACTTTTATAAGTTCTTGGCAACGGTAAATGCGATTCCCTGCTTGACAGGGAATGACAACGTGAGAATGATCGTTTTCCGTCATTCCCGACCTGATCGGGAGTCCCATCCGATAAAGTCAAATGATTTCATTTTTAAAGTTGGCTTAGCATATACTAATGGGTTGAGAAAGTTATTTCATGAAGGGGGAATTTACAATGGCTGAAAAAACATTTCCGAAGGATTTTATCTGGGGTTCTGCAACGGCATCTTATCAGGTTGAAGGATCACCGTTAGCGGATGGCGCGGGGCCATCGATTTGGCACAGATTTTCTCATACGCCTGGCACAACACATGATGGAGAGACAGGAGACATCGCATGCGATCATTACAACCGATACAAGGAAGACATCAAACTCATGAAATCGTTAGGGCTAAAAGCTTACAGATTTTCCATCTCATGGTCGAGGATCTTCCCAAACGGCAGGGGTAAAATAAACGAAAAAGGTGTCGATTTCTACAATAGAGTCATAGACGAGCTTTTAAAGGCTGACATAATACCCTTTGTGACCATTTATCATTGGGATCTGCCTGCGGCTCTTCAAGATATCGGTGGATGGACAAACAGGGATATAGCAGGTTGGTTTGGAGATTACGCCGACTATCTCTTCCAGAGATTCGGTGATAGAGTCAACCATTGGATCACTTTGAATGAGCCATGGGTTATGGCCTTTGTTGGTCACATGTATGGCACACACGCGCCAGGCATGCGAGACATATACGCAGCCTTTACCGTTGCTCACAATGAACTTCGAGCTCATTCCAAAGCAGTTGATGCCTTTAGATCGGAAGGAATCAAAGGCAAAATTGGGATCACCCTTTCCAACGGTTCTCACGATCCGGCATCTGATTCTCTCGAAGATAGAATGGCTGCTGAGATGACTCACGAATTTTCAAACTATCCGCTCTTCCTGAATCCGATCTTCAGAGGCAAATATCCCGAACACATCGAGAGCTTTGCAAAAGAGTTTCTTCCTAAGGGGTATGAAAAAGACATGGAAGAGATTAAAAGGCCGATAGATTTTGTGGGCATAAATTACTATTCAGGCGATTTAGTCAAAGCCGATCCGAATGCACCGATGGGCGTGAAGATAACAGGACGCGGCCTGCCGAAAACTGAAATGGGATGGGAGATATACCCAGAGGGCTTCTACAAGATATTAAAGGGTGCTCAAGATACTTACAATCCAAAAGAGATTTATGTTACGGAAAATGGAGCTGCATTCGACGATAAAGTGGAAGGAGATTCTGTTCATGACGAAAAAAGGATTGAATATCTCAAAGCCCACATTTCTCAAGCACACAAGGCAATAGAGGACGGTGTTAAATTAAAGGGATATTTTGTCTGGTCTTTGATGGATAACTTTGAATGGGCTGAAGGATATTCGAAAAGATTCGGGATATGTTACGTCGACTATAAAACTCAAAAGAGGATAATCAAAGACAGTGCAAAATGGTATTCAAACGTCATATCGAAAAACGCAATCGAATGAAGGAGATAGGATGATAGATCTTTGCGGTAAATGGGATGTTGTAGACGACGAAAAAGAATTCGAGTTTATGGGAAATGTCCCCGGAACTGTTCAAGGTGATCTTGTCGAATTAAAGCTCATGCCACATCCTTACATCGGGAAAAACGAAAAGCTCTTCAGAAGGCTTGAAGAGAAGTCATGGGAATATTCCAGAGATTTTGAGGTAAAAAATCTCGAGAAGAAATACTACGATCTCGTGATCGAAGGCATAGACACGCTTTCTGAAGTGTACATAAACGATAAGTTCATCGGAAAAACGGAAGACATGTTTTTGGGTTACAGATTTCCCATCAAAGCTTTCCTGAAAGTCGGAAAAAATACGATAAGCATAAAGATACTTTCTCCTATAAAGGTACCAAAAGCGCTCGAGCGTAACTATGGAAGGCTAAACGCCGGAGAAGAGAGTGCGAGGACCTACATTCGCAAGGCGCAGTATGCTTACGGATGGGACTGGGGTGCGAGGATAGCGACATCCGGAATATGGAGAAAGATATACGTAGATGAAAGAGACGATGCATACCTTGAAGGATCGACAGCTTATCTTGAAGACAATCGTGTTAAAGTTACAGGATACGTTAAATCTGCTGAGAACACACAATACACGGTCAAAGTCTTCGTCGATAAGAAGGAAATGGGAAAATACGAGGTCAAAGCCGGCTTTGTGGATCATATTTTTGAAGGTACCTTTGAGCTTGGAGCGCTGAGTTTGTGGTATCCGAGAGGGTATGGCAAAAGCGACCTTCATGATTTTGAATTTAAGCTTTTTAACGGAGACAAAGAGATATTCTCAGAGAAAAAGCGCATAGGACTTAGGACTGTAAAGATCGTTCAGGAAAAGGATGCGGAAGGTGAATCCTTTATCTTTGAGATAAACGGGAAAAAGATCTTTGCAAAGGGCGCCAATTGGATTCCATCTGATAACATCTTGAGCTGGCTCAAAGATAACGATTACGATCGATTGTTGGAGATGGCAGCAGATGCCAACATGAACATGCTGAGGATCTGGGGCGGTGGCATATACGAAGATGAAAGATTTTACCAAAAGTGCGATGAACTTGGCATAACAGTCTGGCAAGACTTCATGTTTGCGTGTGCGGAATACCCGGATCATCTCGAATGGTTCAGAAAGCTTGCAGACGAAGAGGCAAGATACAACGTTGTGAAGTTAAGACACCATCCGTCGATAGTCTTGTGGTGTGGTAACAACGAAAACAACTGGGGCTTTGATGAATGGGGCTATCACATACACAACGGAGAACATCTTGGAAACATACTTTACCTTCAGGATCTTCCAAAAATATGCGCTCAAGAAGATCCGTCTCGTCCTTACTGGCCTTCAAGCCCTTACGGAGGGGTTAAAGCGAACTCTGACGAAGCGGGAGACAGGCACGTGTGGACTGTGTGGTCGAATTGGGTGGACTACAAAGGGTATCTCAACGATAAATCGAGGTTTGTGAGTGAGTTTGGATTTCAGGCCGCTTGCGATCCCAAGACGATAGATTTCTTCGCGAAAAAATCAGACAAAGCCATCTTTACGGATGTCATGGTGCGCCACAACAAACAAGTTGAGGGACCTGAGAGGATAATGAAATTCATCCATAACCACTTTGGAATGATTAAAGACTTCGATTCGATAGTTTATCTTTCTCAGTTAAACCAAGCCGAAGCCATAAAGACAGGGGTTGAGCACTGGAGAGAGAGAAAGTACAAAACCTCTGGCACGCTGTACTGGCAGTTGAACGACTCATGGCCTGTCTTCAGTTGGTCATCCGTTGATTATTTCAAAAGACCGAAAGCGCTTTACCATTACACGAAAAGATTTTACGCGGAGCTTTTGCCCTTGATCAAAGCAGATGAAGACGAATTGAGAATAGTCATCGTCAACGATTCGAAAGAGGTCGAAGGTCATCTTGAATTCGCCCTTTGGACCTTAGATGGCAAGCGGTTAATGGAGAAGTTTTTTGATGTGAGAATACCATCTGATTCGGTTTTGAGCGTTGATAATTTCAAAGCAGAAGACTTTAAAAAGGCAATTGGCTTCGTGAGATTAGAGGTTGGAGATAAGGTCTTTGAAAATCACGAGATCTTTGCGAATCTAAGAGAAGTGAAATTGGAAGATCCGAAGATCACATTCAAGAAATCCGGCGACACACTCGAGATAAAAGCGGAAAAGCCTGCTGTTGGTGTCAAAATAGTAACCGAAAGAGATGAAGTGCTCGAAGATAACATCTTTACGATCTCACCCGAGCATATTAAGAGAATAAAGGCACCCATGTCAGATTTCAAAATAATAAGTGCGTACGATTTTCTGAAGTAAGGCCGCCGTCAGCGGCCTTTTTTAACCCTGTGGGAGAGGATCATAATTTGTGTAAACTTCCTTTTTGAGCAAAATAAGCTTATTGAAAGTGCATTTCGGAGAAAGGGTGTCTGAATACTTGTAAATACTCAACGAAATGAAGTTTACACAAAAAACTTGACAATGCTATTGCGGATACCGGCATATTCAAGAAATGTAAAGCTCGTCTTTGACAACAGGATAGACCCAAAAGTTATCATGTCGACCGATGTTTCGATGAATGAATATGTAATACTTGGTCATTATTCGAAAAGGGAAAATATAGAAGATTATTTCAACCGCCTTTAAACGCCTTTTAGAGAAAAGAAAATGTTGTTTTGTGTCCTTTTATACATGAAGTTTAAAAAAATGTCCTTAAAATCGATTTTGCGATTTTTGAAACTCAAAAACACTGATTTTAAGGGACTTTTTACAACAGAACATCTACGTTCTTGAAAAAAATAACTTCAAAAATCTTTTTTTTAAAAGTGTCAAAGATCAGAATTTTTTCTATTTTTGGAACATCGAAGAAAATCCTTTGTTCATCTGGCTTTGGAGTGCTATAATTTAAAGGTGTGAATTTAACAAAAGTGCATTGTGTTAAATTCAGTTGCCACAATACAAAAAGATTTGAGAGGTATACAACGTGAAGTACGATTTTGACAAATACGTGAATCGGCGTAACAGTGCAAGCGTGAAATGGGACGGAATTGGGGATGTTTTTGGTGTGATCAATAATGATATCATTCCCTTATGGATTGCAGACATGGATTTTTTATCACCTCCAGAAGTCATAGAGGCAATCAAGCGAAGGGCAGAGCACGGTGTTTTTGGATACAGTTTAAAGCCCGATTCCTTCTACACAGCGATCGTTGATTGGATGAGAAAACGACACGATTGGAAGATAAAGAAAGAGTGGATGTTGGTCACTCCTGGAGTCGTAGCTGGATTGTCTATGGCCGTGCTTTCGTACACTGAGCCGGGTGATGAAGTGATCGTTCAACCACCCGTTTACTCTCCTTTTTTCAACGTCGTGAAAAATAACGAAAGACGAGTCGTGTACAATCCGTTGAAATTGGAAAACGGGCGTTACACGATGGATTTTGAAGATTTGGAAGGTAAGTTCACATCTCGGACTAAAATGCTCATACTGTGCAGCCCCCATAATCCCACCGGCAGAGTCTGGAGTGAAGATGAACTGAAAAAACTCGGTGAGATTTGCCTCGAACACAACACCTTGATCGTATCGGATGAAATTCACTCCGACTTGGTCTACAAAGGGGTTAAGCACACACCTATCGCGTCTATTTCCGATGAATTCGCTCAAAACACCGTTACTTTCATCGCTCCGAGTAAGACATTCAACGTAGCGGGATTGTCAACCTCAATCGCGATAATTCCAAATCCCAAACTTTTAGAATCGTTCAACGAAGTTGTTGAAAAAATGGAAGCTGGTTATACGAACATATTCGGTATAGTTGCAGCCGAAGCAGCCTACAAATACGGTGAAGAATGGTTGGAAGAAGTTCTTGCTTATCTGAGAGGAAATTTGGGATTTTTAAAAGATTTTTTAAAGGAGAAGCTCCCGGAGATAAAGGTGATCGAGCCCGAGGGAACTTATCTCGTTTGGCTTGATTTCAGAAAACTTGAAATGGATGATCGATCTCTGAATGATTTTCTTTTAAAAGAGGCGAAGGTTGCACTTGTCAGTGGATCAGCCTTTGGGCCAGGAGGAGAAGGATTTCAAAGGATGAACATCGCTACACCGCGCTCCGTTTTGAAGAAGGCACTTGAGAGAATGGAGAGAGCCATAAAAAAGATGAAAATCGGAAGTAAGTCATGAAACTGTACGTACTTTTGGACGCTGGAGGTACTTTACTCTTTCCGAATTTCGATTGGCTCTCATCACTTCTGTCTTCGAAGGGCATTCATGTGGCTCCAATTGAAATGTTCAAGGAGTTTTCAAAGCTGAATTACGAGATAGACAAAGCTTTGAAAGATGGTGGCGAGAATCCATGGGAAAGTGGTGGATTGGCCAAATTCGCAAAGCAGATGTTCTCGTCCTTTGTTAAAAATGAAAAAGTGCTGAATGAGTTGGTGAAGATCACGGTCGAAGAAGATGAAAGGAAAAGTTTGTGGTCGTACACTTTTGACCGGACAAGGCCAACGCTTGAGAAACTCAAAAACGCGGGATATCACATGTCCGTGATTTCAAATTCGGACGGACGCGTTGAGAATATGATAACCGATGTGGGATTGAGAGGATATTTCGACAGGGTCTACGATTCACATGTAGTCGGTATTTCAAAGCCCGATCCGAAAATATACGAGTTGGCACTTGATGATTTGCATCTGGACCCTCGAGACACCATCTTCGTGGGAGACATCTTTTACATAGATGTACTTGGTGCAAATATTGCAGATATTCCCGCCATTCATCTCGATCCCTTTGGATACTACGGCAATTGGCCCGGAGTTAGGGTAAAAAGTGTCGAAGAAATACCGAATCTTTTAAAAAAGGTTACCATCGCCACAGAAGAATTTTTCCCATTTGACAGCGATGGTAAATTGCGATGTGAGAGGGAGATACGTTGAAAGAGGTAAACCCTATAAAAGACGTGAAGAAGATAAAAAAGGTTAAGCGTTTGATGATAAAAGACGGGAATTTTCGCGATCTTCTCATGTTCACACTCGGCATAAATGCTGGATTGAGAATCTCAGATATTCTCACCATGAGGTGGAAAGATCTTGTTCGAAAAGATGGACACATTCGTGATGAAGTGATCGTAAAGGAGAAGAAAACGAAAAAAACGAAGAAATTCCCATTGAATGGAGCTGTTATTCGTGCAATAGAAATGTACGTCCAGAACACGCCGATCGTTGATCTGAACGGATTCGTCTTCATCAGTCGAAAAAAGAAGGAAAATGGTGAAACGCGTCCCATCAGTCGTGTGGCTGCCTGGCAGTCAATAAACAAGTATTGCAAAAAAGCTGGCATAGAACAAAATGTGGGCACACACACACTCAGAAAGACATTCGGATATCACCAATACAAGAGGGGAACGGACATCGCAATGCTTCAAAAAATGCTCAATCATTCCAGCCCGGAAATCACTTTGAGATATATAGGGATAGAGCGCGAAAAAATGAACGCAAGATACAAAGCGGTGGAATTGTAAGTTTACCAGGTAAATAATGGAAAATGTTTGTTATAAAAAGGTTTACTAAATAAAACAAAAGTTTTCTTTTTGAAAGTTGGGCTCAGAAATGGCAAAACTGGTTTGCACTTCCTGTGGAAAGATCTATTCAACGAACTACAAAGGCTTTAAATGTTCGTGCGGAGGGCTTTTGGATCTCCAATTCAGTGCAAAATTTCCGATAAACGATATAAAAAACAGAAAGCCCACAATGTGGCGATACAGGGAAGCCATCCCAATAGAAAATAACGAAGATGTAGTTTCATTCAACGAAGGTTTCACACCCCTCTTACCACTTTTTGTAAATGGGAAAGAAGTGTTGGTAAAACAGGATCACCTCTTTCAGACTGGCTCTTACAAAGATCGAGGGGCATCCGTGCTGATAAGTCATGCAAAAGAAATGGGCATCAAAGAAATAGTGGAAGATTCTTCAGGAAACGCAGGTGCAGCGATCGCGGCGTACACGGCAAAGACCGGAATGAAATGTGATGTGTACCTTCCGTATAAGACATCCTCCGCCAAAATTTCTCAAATCAAAGCTTACTTTGCAATCGTTCACGAAATTCCAGGGTCAAGAGAAAACGCCACACGCGCCGTGATGAAAGCGGCTGAAAACACTTTCTACGCAAGCCATGTGTACAACCCTTATTTTTTACACGGAACGAAAACTTTTGCGTACGAAGTGGTGGAACAATTGAGTTGGAAGGCACCGGATACGGTAATCTTACCCGTGGGGAATGGCACACTCTTACTCGGAGCTTACATTGGCTTTGTCGATCTTCTCAAAGCCAGGATAATCGAAAAAATTCCAAAATTCATCGCCGTACAGGCATTCAATTGTGCTCCACTCGCGGTGGCTTTTTCTAAAGGCCTTGATGCTAAGAAGTTCGATACGAAAAAAACGATCGCCGAAGGAATTGCCATAGCAAAACCAGCACGTGCAAAGCAGATCATCGATGTTGTGAAAAAGACAAAGGGACACTTCATTACCGTAAAAGAGTCCGAAATAGTGCAAAGCTTGAGATGGATGGCGAAGAAAGGTCACCATGTAGAGCCAACGGCCGCAGCCACTTTTGCCGGTTTGAAAAAGTACGTCAATGAAGGAATCGGTGAAGATGAGCTCATCGTCTCGACCATCACCGGCCATGGGTTGAAAGACGTTGAAACTCCTGAATGATCTTCACGTGTACAAAAAGATGATACAATGATTTATACCATTTGCGAAAGGATGCGAAATATGACAAAAGCAATTCTGTTCGATTTGGATGGGACTCTATTACTCTCAGACGAAGAGGAATTTTACACGGCTTACTATAAGACACTTGGAAAATATTGTTCAGATCTCATAGAGCCATCACAACTCGTTCAAAGCGTTCAAAAGATCATAAAGAAGATAACGATGGACAACAGTGAGCAAAATAACTACGATCAATTCATGAATGTAATGAGAGAGGAACTTGGGGAAGAACTTTCTAAAGCTCTTGAAGAGAGGTTCAATTCCTTTTATATCAGCAAAGAATTCGACAGTTTGAAGTCTTTGACAAAACCGAATGAAAAGCTCATATCCTGGATGAGAGATTCCGAAAATTCAAATGTGAAAAAAGTATTGGCCACGAATCCGATTTTTCCCAGAATAGCGATCATAAAAAGGATGGTATGGTCTGGACTGCGCGAAGACGAATTCGATCTGGTGACGTTCATGGAAAACTCGCACTTTCTCAAGCCGCGAGGGGAATATTATCTTGAAATAGCCAAAAAAATTGGTGTCGAGCCTGAATCGTGCATCATGATAGGAAATGACGATTTCCTGGATGGATCATGCACTAAGATTGGAATGAAGTTCAAACACGTGAAAGACTTCATTTAAAAAAGGGGGGAACTACCATGCCGGATTTTGGAAATCCATTTTCGGGCCTTGCCCACGATCGTAAGCTCACAAATGAAGAATTGACACGCGCGATACGCTTCATGATCGCCGCCGAGTACGAAGCCGTGCAACTTTACACTCAACTTGCCGAATCAACAGATAACGAACTTGCAAAAGGTGTACTGTATGACATAGCCGATGAAGAGCGGGTGCACGCCGGTGAATTTTTGAGACTTTTAAAAGAACTGGCACCCGATGAAGAAAAACTCTACAGTGAAGGTGCTGAAGAGGTTGAAGAAGAGATCGAAAAGTTGAAAAAACACAGAACGTAAAAAAGAAAAAAGCCTTTTCTTAAACGCTCCACACTTTTACACTCAAACGCGAATCTTACGAGATATTCCAAATCGGAGTATGGTGTGCACAGATATCATGGCAATTAACTACGGGAATATAATCCTACTTCAAACAAATACCGTTTTGCAAGTGGTCATCTAATTTTGGGGAGGTCTAGCGGATCCAGAGGGGTATCCTTATTGCCTATTGAAAGTAAATAGGTCATAACTGTTTTCATCGCAAAGCCATTTGACATTTTCCAAAAACCAATGGATATTATCTTTCAAAAAATCATAATTCATATTTGCGCACTCCTTGCGATATATTTGTAATCGATTTTGACTATTTGACTTTTCCATTGATAAGTTTGACATTTGAAGGCAACGCTTTTATTAAATCATCGCTTTTGTCATCAGTTACAATGACATTTATCCTCTCTATGGGTATCGTGAAAAATGTGGATTTTTTAAATAGTTTTGAACTATCCACAAGCAAAAAAACTTTATTCGAATTCTCAACCATAGTATTTTTTATAACGCTCTCGGAAGAATTCGTTTCAAATGTGCCATCAGCAGGTTCAAAAGTGCGGCATGAGATAAATACTTTTTCAACGTTAAGCTCTCGCGCCATCTTCTCAGCAGTAAAACCAATCACCGACATGTTATCGTTCCTTATCATTCCACCTATGATCGTAACCGTGTTTGTCGGATTCTTTATTAACTCCAGTGCTGTGATAAGGCTACTCGTGACGACATGCAAATTGTTGCGTTTTTCCCTGCACATTTTTGCAAATTCAAAGGTCGTCGACGATGCGTCGATGAAGATCGCATCTTCATCTTCAACGAAATCGATAGCTCGCTTCGCAATCAACGCCTTCTCATTTGTATGTATCATCCTTCTTTCGGTAAATTGAGCTTCCAGAGGGCTTGAATCTATTTTCTTTATCCCTCCGTAAACCTTTTGAACGAGTGCCCTGTCGCTCAACTCTTTCATATCACGTCTTAGGGTTATTTCTGAGACTCCTAAAATATTTTTCAGTTCCTTCATGGATATGAAACTTCTCTCATTTACAAGATTCAATATTCTATTCCATCTTTCTCTTTTAAAAAATTTATGATCGATTTTATCATCACCCTCCTTTTTGAAAATTCTACCACATCTTACACTTTAAGAAAAAGTATTTCTGTACTTTCACAGGTTACTTAAGTATAAACAATATCAATATTATTAGAGAATTCTTGATATTGTAAGCATAACGAAGATAATTATTAATAATCAGCTTATTTGAGGATTTTTGTCCATATTTTACCAATAAACGTATTTGACAAGAATTGGTCTGAGAGTTAAAATGTTTTTGTCAACTAAATATGATCAAATTGATCACAAAGATGAGGAGAGATCATGGTGAATATCATTGAAGAACTTGTAGAATATTCTAAACTCGCTTGGGACAGAGGCCTTACAGAGTCTACCGGTGGAAACATGAGCGTAAGGATTGATAAAAACACCATCTACATAACTCCTCATTCAAGTATAAAACATTTTTTGACACCGAAAGACATCATAAAAATAACTCTGGATGACAAAGTGATAGAAGGAGTCGGAAAGCCGTCATCGGAGCGTAAGATGCATTTTCTCATATACAAAGAAAGGCCGGATGTGAATTGCGTTTTCCATGCACATCCCACCTATGCGACTGCCTTCGCGGTGAGTGGTAAAAAAATTCCCTTTAACATGCTTCCAGAAGCAATTCTTCTTTTGAAAAAAATATCCTATTTACCTTACAGAATGGCAGGAACACAAGAATTCGCAGATGTTTTTAAACCGGAGCTAAAGGCTGGAAAAGATGTTTTTATTCTTCAAAATCATGGAGTAACGGTTATAGGCGAAAATATAAAAAAGACTTATGAGAAACTCGAAACGCTTGAATTCGTTGCAAAAGTTTTCGTAGAAGCAAATAAATTGGGAGATGTACATGAAATCCCACAAAAAGAAGTGTATGAATATGTGGAAAAAATCAGCGAAGATAAATGATTATGAAAAATCAAGCCCTTGTCATATTTCAAAGTAATTAAAAACTATTTTCTACAGAGAACCTTTATTGGGTAAGTGTGATTTAGGAGTAAAAGTTGCAGAAATCTAAAGAAAATCCGAGATAATTTGAGAATTTGGTTCTATATTAGGAGTAGTAGTTTTATGTTACCTGTAGTTGGTATTAATCACTATAATTCCATATTGACAACAAACAGATATTTGTGGTACTTTTAGTTTTAGAGTAAACGTTTACTTATTTTTACATTTAAACGGATTATATTTATGAAAATATGTTTTAAGAGAAGAAGTTTTTTTTAATATGCAATTTGATGATGAATTTGTGGTGAAAGATATGGACTTTAACCCGTAAAAGGATTATTTTTTGGCTTCTCGTTTTCTCTTTGACAGGATTCGTGTTGGCAAAAAATCGGAATTTGGTATTTCGCATGTAAAAAAGCCAGAAAAAAGTAGATTACAAAGTATTGTATAAAGATTTATCGAGAAGGAGAAGATATGATTTTGATAAATCCCATTAGGGATAATAAAACGAAAGGGGTGTGTTTTTTTATGAAACGTTTCAAAATGTTTGTCGTTTTTACCGTAATTGTTGGGATGTTGTCTTTGGGAATAGCTGTTTTTGCACAAAATCAACCGTCGTACTCGACAGCTGTGAAGAATATAAAAATATTCTACATAGTCAAGTCGAGCGAATCTCTTTATTGGCAAATAGTTAAGGCGGGTGCAGCATTAGCTGGCAAAGAACTGGGTCTTACGATAACTTTTCAAGAACCCGCTGCTGAATCAGACGTATCAAGACAAATTGCAATAATGAATACGGCAATTGCAGAACATCCGAATGCGATAGTTCTGGCGCCAACAGTTGCAGACGGTCTTGTTCCAGGGATACAAAAAGCTATGAGCGAGGGGATAAAGGTAATATTGATTGATTCTGCTGCCAACACTAAGGATTATAATGCTTTTGTTGCAACGGATAACGTAGCTGCTGGAAAAGCTCTCGCAAAAGAATTTGTAGAGCTGATAAAAGCCAAAACGGGTCAGTCTACTCCTACAGGAGATGTAGCGTACATGACTGAAATGGCTGGAGTCGGGTCCTTAATACAAAGAGATCAGGGATTCTTAGAAGGATTAAAAGAATATGGACCAGGATTAAAAGTTGTTGCACACCAATACGCTCAGGATAGTGTTGGCATAGCCATGCAAAATTTTGAAAATATCTTCACAGCACATCCAAATCTTGTAGGCGTATTTGCTGATAATGAAGTTGGCGGCGATGGATTAATTCGTGCAATTCCGATTTCTGGCCTTACAGGAAAAATAGTAGCAGTTTCTTTTGACAGTGATCCTGCTTTAATAGACGCACTCAAGAAAGGTATCATACAGGCTTTACAAGTTCAACAACCTTGGGAAATGGGTTATAGCTCCATTTTCTACGCTGTAAATGCAATTGAAGGAGTTTATGTACCTTTCTTTGTTAACACACCTGCTAATGTTATTACTCAAGCGAATATGAAGACCCCGGCATCTCAGGCAACCTTAGATCCATTAACCTTCTATAAATCCTTACTTAATGAATATGGAATAACTCCTGGAAAATAACACATTAAGACTGAGAGAGGATTATCCTCTCTCAGTTCATAAAAGAAAGGGCGATCATTTTGGAAGAGGTCCTAAAAGTCGAAAATTTATCAAAGGAATTTCCTGGCGTAAAAGCACTTGAAAATGTATCTTTCAACCTTTATAAAGGAGAAGTTCACGCTCTAGTAGGAGAAAATGGAGCTGGTAAATCTACACTTATAAAAATTTTGACGGGTGCACTTTCTGCTACGAAAGGTAAAATAACTTTATTTGGGAAATCTTACGAAAAATTAGATCCTATTCTTACTCAGCAAATTGGTATAACGGCTGTTTATCAAGAAATGGTTTTGGCAAATTACCTTAATGTGGTCGATAATGTTTTCCTTGGCATTGAACCTTCAAAATTTGGATTTGACAAAAAAGGTGAAAAGATAAAAAAATTAAGAGAACTTATGAAGTCTTTGAACTATGATGGAGTAATAGATCCAAAAACGGAAGTAAGAAATTTGAGTGCCGCACAACAGGGTATGGTTGCTATAATGCGTGCACTTGTAAGGAATGCAAGAATTTTGATATTCGATGAACCCACTGCGTCATTAAGTGACAGAGAAGTAAAAATTCTTTTTTCTGTTATAAAGAACTTACAAAAACACGGTATTTCAATAATATACATTTCTCACAGACTGGAAGAGGTATTTGATATATCTGACAGGATTTCAGTTCTAAAAGATGGTAAGTTGGTTGGTGAAAAAATAACTTCTGAAACAAATTCCAACGACTTAATAAAAATGATGGTTGGAAGGGAGGTAGAAGTTAACGTTTATGATAAAGATAGAAAAGTTGGAGAAGAACTTTTCCGATGTGAAAATCTCACAAATGAAAAGGTTAAAAACGTATCTTTCAGTCTTAAAAGCGGTGAAATAGTTGGCTTATACGGTTTGATAGGCTCAGGAAGAACAGAATTGGCAAGAGCTATTTTTGGAGCTGATAAGTTATTTACCGGGAAATTATTTATAAACGGAAGAGAGGTTAAATTGAAATCTCCTGTTATTTCTAAAAAAAACAATTTGTCTTATTTGCCAGAAGACAGAAGAAGACAAGGCTTAGCTCTTCAATTGGGTGTAAAGCTAAATGTGAATTTAGCTTCTTATAATAAAAGATCTAATTTTGGCTTCGTTGATTTAAAAAAAGAAAGATTTGTTACTCTCGACCTTGTTAAAGCCCTTGAAATCAAAACGCCGTCGATATCACAAAAAGTTTCAAATTTAAGTGGTGGAACGCAGCAAAAAGTAGTAGTGGCAAAATGGCTTGCTGCCAAATCGAGAATTTTCATCATGGACGAACCAACAGTAGGTATAGATGTGGGAGCAAAAAATGAGATATACAAAATTATAAATAGATTAGCAAAAGAAGGATCTTCTGTTTTATTTATATCATCATATATGCCAGAGCTTATTGCAATTTGCGATAGAATTTTTGTTATGAAAGATGGAAAATTCGTGGCGGAGGTAAAAAGGAAAGATTTTTCTGAAGAAAACATATTAAAAATGGCCATATAATATAATAAATCAAGGAGGAATTGAAAATGCCAAAAAGTGTTTCAAACATTGAATCCAAAAGACCAAGTAGATTGTCTCTCTTGATGAATACGCAAGCCCTTGTTTTAGTCGTCATAGTTGTGTTATGGATATATCTTGCCATAGCTTCTCCTTACTTTTTCACATTACACAATATAAGAGGTTTGTTCAGTCAAGATGCAATTGTTGGAGTTTTAGGAGTGGGTGAGCTATTTACAATTATAACCGGAGGAATAGATCTTTCTGTCGGAACTGTTGCAGAACTTGTCAACATCATTTTTACCTTGACTGTTTTAGGAAATGTATCCATCCCATTAGCGATAGTAATTTCATTAGCTACAGCAGTTGGAATTGGATTAGTTAATGGGATCCTGATATATGAAATAAATATTCCCCCTTTCATAGCTACGCTTGGGAGTATGACCGTAGCTGATGGTGCCGCGCTATTGCTATCAGGCGGAACAAACATTTCAGGCCTTCCAATTTCGATTTCAACATTCGGAACGGGAAACTTTCTGGGATTACCTAATCTATTTTGGATATTGATAGTCTCTATTGTTGTTGGAGAAGTAATTCTCAGATATACAACATTCGGAAGATATGTTTATGCCATGGGTAGTAATGTTGAAGCAGCAAAACTTTCAGGTGTTAATACTAGAAGAACAATATATCTTGTTTATACACTTTCTGGACTTTTTGCGGGTATAGGAGGAATAATGATAACAGCAAGATTGTGGATGGGAATTCCGACTTCTGGACTAAACTTAAACTTGGATGCAATTGCCGCAGCTGCGATAGGAGGAGCCAGCCTGTTTGGAGCACAGGGAAGTTCCATAGGAGTTTTGCTTGGCTCGATAGTAATGGCTACGATTCTTAACGGAACAGTTTTACTAAATATAAACACATTTTGGCAAGAAGTTATAACTGGTCTGTTAATAGTAGCAACGGTTGCCCTAGATCAATTAAGGAGCAAAAGCAAATACACATTTGTTAGAAAATTTTGAAATTCTTTATGTTTTTATATTGTGCATTTGATAA
>CAJXLN010000036.1 GCA_913056255.1 uncultured Thermotogae bacterium
AATGACCTCACTTTTCCCTTGTGTTAATTTCGTTACTTCCACGCACATTAGGAGTTAAGAACTATTTTTAGATTACCTCTGAGGAATCGAAACTTGAAAAAAAGGAAGGACTTAGACAAAAAGTCGCGTTCTTGATAAACGGGTGGATTGAAACGGTATAAAAAAGAGGATCGAGGTTGTTATCGATATTGCGCCCTTCGCGGGCGCGTATATTTAATGAGTACATTAATTAAGAGCGTTTCTTGGAATTCGCTTGTTTGTTCGGTGTCGAAGTAAAAATCAAAGGTAAATTCCCATTAAAAACAGAATAAATTTCGGTTTTTATCGTCCATTGTTCACCCTTCCAAACTTCATCACATGTTCTTTGAGCCACTTTTCATAAGAATTCGTCGGAGAAAGAAGTTGTGATCTGGCCACACCACTTTGAGTGAGATTCGAATGCACTATTTCTCCATTTCCAACATACATGGCTACATGCCCAGGAAAGAAAATGAGATCTCCAAAATTCAATTCGTTTTCCTTTATCTCCGTCGTGGCATTTCTTTGAAGATCTGCATCCCTTGGAATTTTTATACCGATGTAATCGTAAAGACGACCGACATAACCAGAGCAATCGTACCCATAGGCACTGGCGCCTCCCCACAGGTATGGAGTTCCCAAAAAATTGCTCCAAACACCCTTTAAATCTTCAAAGTTTTTTTCACTAACATAAGAGGCATCCTGTCTTGGTATCCTTAATGTATGTCCATTTGGAATAACAGACTCCCAAAAATTCTCCTTCTCGATTGCTGGAACTTTAGTTCCGAACGGTAAATACACAACATCACCATCGAAATAAGATTTGGAGAATCTTTCATCCACGACAACTTCACTTTTGGATGTTTTCCATTTGTGAATGGAAACCTTATCCGTGAAAGTAAACTGAGATGCTCTTGCCCACCCAACAAAAGAGGTACGATGATCCTTTATCAACACGTATTCATTTTTAAAATCCAAGGTTTTTGCGCATTCTCCAAAAATCAGCTGATGGATTCTTTCCGATCTGAATTTTGCTTCCCGTCTGATATCACAAACTGATGAAATACACACAGCCCATTCGGCCAATTTGGGAATTTTTTCTTCAAGTGTGTGAACTTCGTTCTCTACGCTCCCTGACATCGTTGAAACTATGTCGTTTACACGTTTTAGGGACTCAAAAGTATCCACTGTTCCCAGTAAAACCCAATGGCCACCGAATTTTTTGAAATTCAGACCATACTCACACATTCTCTTGTCACCAAGAGCCTTTTCAATGCTTTTCATAATCTCGTAAAGATCCATATTCTCTCAGCCCAACTTTCCCAAATGTGCCTATCTTGCACGAAGTCTTATGTTGAATTTGTATTTGTCACCTCTGTATAAAGATTGAACGTATTCCACACATCTTTCGTTGTACACGTACGTGAATCTTTTACGTAGAACGACACAACTTCCAGGTGATATGTTCAGAAGTTTCGCACTTTCATGATTGGCCACCGTCACTTCAAGGGTTTCATCTGCATACTGCATTTTGAGTTTCAGAGTATTCCGAAAAAATTCGTAAAGAGAGGATTTGGACATATCCATTTCAAGTATATTCAACAAACGCGTATCGATCGCAGGATTTATGTAAGCCCATTCAATAGCGTACGGAACATCATCCAACAGCCTCAATCTTTTAAGCAAAACAAGCTTCGAGCCAATCGGTAGTTTTAACTTTTCCATGGCTATCATTGGAGCATCAACGAGTTTGTTTTCGAGCACGATAGAACTCGCTGAATGGCCCATCACATGTGCATCATCTGTGAATCCTCTTAACTCTGTGAGATTCTCGATATTCTTAGGTTGGATTATGATCGTACCCTTTCCTCTTCGTTTCTCAATGAGTCCCTCTTCTGCCAACTCGGAAAGCGCTTGCCTTACAGTCAATCTACTGACACCGTACATTTCGGCTAATTTGTTCTCAGAAGGCAGATAATCGCCTGGTTTCATCTGATCTTCTTCGATCTTGTTTTTGAGTATTTCGTACACCTGATGATATAGGGGTATTGGACTACTTTTGTCTATTTTCACTTAAAATCATCCCCTCAAGGAAGTGATATTTTCCCAAGAAATGCCCTGGAATTTGCGCCAGTGACCTTTGGATTGTTCGCGGGATTTGAGCATAAAAGTTCATTCGCGAGTACAGCGAATGCTTTGGCTTCTCTGAATTTCCAATCTTTTACAACTTCAACTTGAACCTCTCTGAAATATCTTTTCAAGGTTTCCAACATTGTTTTGTTCATAGCCCCTCCGCCTGTTAGCGCTATCCGATCCAATCCGTTGGGAATTATGTACCTTTTGTAAGACTCCCAAATCGTCCATGCTGTGAATTCAACAAGTGTTCTCACAATATCGTAAGGATTGGAGTTCGAATCGATCACGTCATCTACATAATCAGCATTGTACACTTCTTTGCCAGTCGATTTCGGAGGAGTCCGAGATATGTACGGCATTTCTCGTTTTTTAAGTCTTTCAAGAAGTTCTTCATCGATCTGACCTTTTGAAGAAAACTCACCGTTTTCATCGAATGGTACGTCAAAAAATTTTGAAACGGATAGATCTATCAAGGCGTTGGCAGGGCCGGTATCGAATGCGATCACGTCGCTTTCAGATGCGCCTTTTGGAATGTACGTAACATTGGAAATCCCACCCAAATTGTTAAACGCCACCGATTCTTTGCCACTCGAATAAAGTATGTAATCCACATGCGGAACAAGAGGGGCACCTTCTCCTCCGTACGCTATGTCCTTTACTCTGAAGTCAGAAATGGTTATGACGCCTGTTTTTGCGGCTATAAGATCACCGTCTCCGATTTGAAGTGTGCAAGCTGGAGAGTCATCTGGACGTGGATGATGATAAACGGTTTGGCCATGACTTGCAATTACATCCACTTTTAAACCAATGGATTTTATAAAATCTTTGGCACGATTTCCAAGGAAAGTTCCGAGTTCAAAATCAAGTGCACACACATCACGAGCTTTTGAATCCTTTTTCATGGATCTGAGAATCTTTTCTCTCAAAGAAACGGGATAACCCACTTCTTGAGTTTTGAGCGTTTCGACCTTTGTTTGCTTTCCACAGCCAGAGATCTTGACCGCCACGAGATCCACTCCGTCTGCAGATGTTCCCGACATCATGCCGATCATCACTCTACTTTCTTTCTTAACCACTTCAAAAAATCTATCCATTATCTTCAACTTAACTCTCCCAAATGACTCAAAATGTAATTGTGCAATCGAGGCCTAAACCGTATGATCTTCTCCTGATTTTCCCATCGACTGATATGGACTCTGTTCGTCAGAAGTACGATCACCACATCATATACAGGATCTATCCAGACAGATGTTCCAGTGAATCCAGTATGGCCATAGGCTTTATCACTCATAAGATCTCCACAAGAACACATAAGGGTTTTCATATCCCAACCCAGAGCTCTACGAACCACGCCGTCTGAAAAAGCTTCCCTGGTGAATGTATTTACCGCTGCTCTGGAAAAGATCCTTCTCTTATCAGAAAGCCCATCATTCATGAGAGCTTTTACGTATTTGTAGATATCGTTAGCAGTTGAGAAAATTCCCGCATTTCCGCTTACTCCTCCAAGGTAATACGCCAATTCATCATCCACCCTTCCACGCAACAGTTCACCATCTCGCTCTGAAGTTGGCGCGATTTTTGGTATCCAGTCCTTTGATGGATTAAAGGACGTGTGTTCCATTTTCAAAGGAGCTAAGATCTCACTTTTCACGAATTCATCAAACCTTTTAGAAGTAAGCTTTTCCACGATTTCCATGAGTGTTATGAAGTTCAAGCAAGAGTAAACGAATTTTTCCCCGACAGGATTTATCAATTTGGTGGAATTTATCGCTTTGAGAAGTTTTTCTCTTCCTTTTGTATATCTCCATGCCTCTGAGTACGATGGAAGGCCAGACGTATGGGTTAGAAGATGCCATATGCGGATATCTCTCTTCTCTTCAGTGTTAAAATCATCGACAATGAGATGTACTGAATCGTACAATCTGATCATTCCTTCTTCTACGAGTTTCATGATCGCAGGCGTTGTGGCCATAACTTTCGTCATCGATGCAACATCGTATATCGTGTCAATATCATTTTTTTCGTGTTTTGGTTTTAATGAACGATAACCATAAGCCTTTTGGAATACGATCTTGTTGGAATTTCCAACAAGCAAAACCGCACCTGGAAAGGTTCCAAATTTGATCGCTTTTTCAAAAAGTTCATCTAACCTGCTCATTCTTTCTCCTCCATGAGTCAATTGCCATTAACGCTGCTCCCACATCCGCTCCGAATTCTGGCTGTTTAAATTGCGCCTTTGGAAATGTTGATTCGAAAGCACCTTTTGTTTTTCTAAGAAAATATTCGGAGTTGAAGAGGCCACCGGCGTAAGAAAAGATGAATTTTTCTCCAAATCCGCATCTTCTTGCTACCATCGAGATCATATTAAGCGAATTTTCCAAACAGGTTTTCACGATCTTCATAGAAACTTCATCGCCTTTTTGGGCTTCTTGCAAAACAACCTTGGCAGCTGAAGCGATTTTCGATTTATCGAAATTGGAATAGTAAAGATAGATGATATCATCTATCGCTTTGATGCCGTAAAAATCAAGAAGCGCAGATTCAAGAGTGGTAAACGGACCGATCCCGTCTTTATAATCAAGAGCGGCCATCGCCGCACGGTTCGAAAGCCAAAAGCCACTGCAGTATTCGTCGAACATGTATCCCCATCCACCTGCTCTACAGACATCACCTTTGGAATTTCTTCCGACGATGATCGAGCCAGTTCCAGATATCATCAAAACCCCAACGCCACCTGTGGCGCCCCACAATGCCGCAACACCATCATTTGAAATGATGAAGTTCTTTATCCCCATGTCTTCGAATATTTCAGATATCACTTTTTTATCATCTGCTCTATCCACACCACTCAATCCTGCACCGACGATGTCAAAAGGCGATCCGTTGGAAACACGTTTTATTCCATATTCGAAAACTTCTTTAACTTTTTCAACGGCTACAAGATGATAATTAGCTGGCGTATCTATTTTTACCGAATTCAAGATACCCGCTTTTTCATCGTAAAGAACGAATCTCGTACGGCTTCCACCACCGTCTATTCCAACCGCCAACATTTCAATCTCTCCAATGAACCAATGGAAGTTTGCCGGTAAATTTTTCTCCGCTGATCAGCATCTCGACAAAGGTATGCTGTGAAAGAGCCGAGTAATTGTAAAGTGCAACGGAATTCTTCACGCCGTCGATGAAACAATCGTATGGATTCCTCAAAGCGATAAGAAGCGTATCCTCAGCTTTTAATTCAACTACACTGTTTACAAGATTTCTCATCTCATCCACAATATGAGCATTAAGCGTGCACAAGAGGATCTTACCTTTGAATTTTTTGATCCGAGATACGACTTTATCTATTTCATCATTCGTGGCCTTTGAAGACACTGGAACACTTGTAACTGGGAAATTTGAATGCTCTTTGAGCACTCTCTCCATCTCAGAATATTTTTGATTTTCGTTTTCTTCAACTTCTATCAAAGCCGTGCTTGACGGATAAATTATCATTACAGGGCCTTCCATGATCTTTTCAACTATTTCGGTGTCATTTCGGCAAAGCGTTATAGAACTTTTCACTATTTCTTTTGATACTTTCAAAAACTCCTTGCTCCCAATCTCATTTTCTATCGTGAGCGTGCCTTCAAAAAGTCCTATATTTTTCTTCATTTCAAGTACTCTTCTCACGGCATCGTCAAGCCTTTCAACTGGAATCGTTCCATCCAATACCTTATCTTTGATCTTTTCAAATGTTTTTACCTGTTCGTCAAATGTGTGGCAAATCATAACGACATCGGCACCATTTTTTAAAGAGCGCCATGCCGCTTCACTACCAGGCAACGAATTAGTTATTCCCCTCATTTCAAGATCATCTGTAACGTTCACACCTTCGAATTTCATTTCGCCCTTCAACAAATCCGTCATTACTGATTTTGAAAGGGTGGCTGGAAGATCCCTTTTTTCGCAAAGTGCTGGATAGTAGACGTGTGAAGGCATGACTGAGTCCAGTCCTAAATTCATTAATTCCTTGTATGGATAAAGATCTATTTTCTCTAAAGCTTCCCGATCCCTGGCAACTGTTGGCATCTCCAAATGTGCATCTTTTGCACTGTGTCCCTTTCCTGGAAAGTGCTTTGCACATGCGGCAACTTTTCCATCGTGAAGACCCTTAACGAATTCTGAAGCAAAGACAGTAACGATTTGGGGATCGTCAGAATAACTTCTCACACCTATTCCTGGATTTTCGGGAAGATCGTTCACATCCACAACTGGTGAAAGATTCCAATTTATGCCGACCGCACGCATTTCCTTAGCCATGATCAAGCCAGTTAAATAAGCGTTATGCGGTTCTCCCGTTGCCGCTGTTGCCATATTTCCCGGGAAAGTGGTGAATGGTTCTGTAAGACGGGTAACTATTCCTCCTTCTTGATCTATCGCTATCGAAAGGGGTATTGAGGACATAGATTGAAGAGAAGAGGTAAGTGAGCTCAATTGTTTTGGATTTTCAACATTTCTTTTGAAGAGGATCACGTTTCCAAGGTGATAGTCCCGGATCAAAATTTTTATCTCTTTTGATGAGGTTGCACCGTAAAAACCACATATGATCACTTGACCTATCTTTTCTTCGAGGCTCATAGAATCAATAATTTCCTTGATTTGACTTTTCATAAAGAGAGCACCTCATTTCTCTATTTTTCATTTTGTACGGCAGAGGCATTCCTTTTGATTATTTTTTTATCGCGAACAGATACGATCTTCAGATGATAATAAAACCTTTTAATGTATCTTCATGTACTTTTGGAAATGTCTTCGAAAGAGAGCACCTTTACATTCGTTTCAAAATCATCGTAGTAAATGTTTCCACTCTCTGTTTCAAGCTCTCCAATCTGATTATCATAAGGATCGGATCGCACAAAGCGAGTTGGAGGATCGAAATCCGCCATGAAATTTGAATTGGCGATCATTCTGAATGCGTCCAAATTGCCAAAGTAAAAATCTCTCAATTCTGGTATATCCCTTCTTGATCCGCCAAAAGATGGATCAACGGGAAGCCAACCATAAGGTTTGACGTAAAAATACGCCCAATCGTGAGGACTCACGTCTATAGGATTTACAAACCAACCTGATTGCCACTTCGCTGGGATCCCGGCAATCCTACACATCGTTATGAAGGTAAGCGCCTGAACACCACAATCACCCTTCAGATTTGAAATGACAAAATCGACAAGAGGCATATCGTACGTTGAGTAAGCGTGCATGTAAGAGTATCTCACATTTTCAGTTATCCAGTCGTATATTCGTTTGGCTTTAAAATAAGGATTCTTCTCGTTACCGATGATCTCGAATGTCAAATTTTTAGCGTATGGGCTGAACATGATGTGCGGAAGGGTTTCAGATAGATACTTTTTCATATGCACATCCACCACGTTTTCTGGTATCACTTTTGTGACTTGTTCATGGATAGTGTATTCGAATTTAGCCGTGAACTTCGTTCCGGCCTTCGGCAGATCTTCCATGTAAATCGTCGTACTCTCTGAATTTTTAGAAGAGATCATGTATTGATGATCGCAAGACAATAGCTTTGCCGATTCGATTGGAGATTCCACACTTGGAAAAGGTAACCAGCATTTTAAGAGTTTTGCGTTCAGATCTTTTTTCAAAGTTAAAGATATCTCGGCCGTTACTCTGTATCTTTTCAGCCTATCCCCGTCGACTAATTCAGTGATCCTTTTGTTAACAAGTTCTCTGACGTCATTTCTTTTACTTTCAAATCTCTTTGCGTATTGCGCATTCGCGAACACGAGATTTTGGACGAACCGCTTTTCAAAGTGTTTTTCACCGTTGATCAAGATGTAATCAAGGTCACCGTTTTTCATGAGTCTCTCATACTCTTCATTTGAAAAATCCCTTATGGATTTCGAAAGTCTCTCCTTTGCCGAACTTTCATCGAATGGATAATCTTTGATAACCCGTTCGATTCTTTCAAATTCATAATCGAGTCTTTTCTTTAATAGCGTTGGCAGATCTTCAGAAAGTCTTTCTTTTATGATCTTTTTTGCCGTTTCAAAATTGCCAATCTTTTCTTCTCTAACGATTTCCTCTGGAAGGGATACGTTTAGAAAGTCCATTTTTGCTCCTTTCTCATTTGTAAAGTATGAATTCTGACGTTTTCTCTTCAAAATCGGTGCTCTCTTTTTTCCAAAGTTCTGAGAGTTCTTCTCCGCTTCTTCCATCGTTGATATTCTCTCGGTATATTTGATTTCCGATTCAGAGTAAGTCTTTAATTCTTGAGCTATCGACAGATTTGTGTGATAAGTACATTCAAAAACGGCCGTTCGTTTTTTTCAAGATTCGTCGAATCGAACATTTTCTTGATTCGACTTTTCATAAAGAAAGCACCTCACTTTTCTGTCTCCAATTTCGTACAACGGAGGTATTTCTTTCGAACATTTTTCCATTGCAAAGGGGCATCTTGGGCTGAATCTACATGCTTTTGGAGGGGATATGAGACTCGGAACCTCTCCAACGTATCCCAATTTCTTTTTGTTGAAACCTGTTTCTGGAGAAGGTGCAGCTCTTTTCAAAAGTTGAGTGTAAGGATGCAATGGATGTTGAATCAATTCCTCTGCTGGACCGATTTCCATTATCATGCCAGCATACATGACAATTATGCGATCGGATACGTACCGTGCACCTGCAAGATCATGTGTTATGTAAAGATACGAAATATTTCTTTCTTCCTTTAATTTCAAAAGAGTGTTCATTATGCTCAACCTGATCGAGACGTCCAACATTGATGTGGGTTCATCTGCCAGAATGAGATCAGGTTCGACGGATATCGCTCTCGCAATTCCCACTCTCTGTCGTTGACCTCCACTAAGCTCATGTGGAAATTTATCAAGATAAAAATCCGTAGGTGTGAGCCCAACCACTTCTAACACATCCCTCTCAGCTTGCCTTATTTCCTTGGAGTTACTCATGGACTTGTACAACACGAATGGTCTCGAAAGTATCGATCTAACACGCTTGGTTGGATTTAGTGAGGAAAAAGGATCCTGAAAGATCATTTGAACACGTTGTCTGTATTCTTTCAATTTGCTTGTGTGCATTTTTTTGCTTACCAAATTCCCATTAACAAAAACATTTCCAGAAGTTGGGGTGTAAACTTTTGCTATAACACGAGCTGTGGTTGTTTTTCCACTACCACTTTCTCCAACAAGTGACAATATTTCTCCCTTTTTGAGAGAAAAAGAGACATCGTCCATCGCGTGTACATAGCGTGTGCGCTTTCCGAATTTTCTAATTGGAAAATGCATTGAAACGCCTTCGAGTTTTAAGAAATCATTCATTTTTATCACCTGAATAAAGCCAACAAGCCACCATATGATTGTTTCCCATATCGATCAAATTCGGATGTCTTTTCCTACAAATATCCATTCTTTTTGAACACCTATCGTAAAATCTACACCCTTCAATTGGTTGAGACAGATCTGGAGGTCTACCTGGAATCCCATCCGAACGTTTGAGAGGACCAACAAGAGTTGGAAAGGAGCTCATAAGGCCATACGTGTAAGGATGCAAAGGATTAGAATAAAGTTCCTGTGAATTCGCTATTTCAACTATCTCACCTGCGTACATGATGGCAATTTTTTTGCTTATCTCTACCAAGAGGGAAAGATCATGAGTTATGAATAAAATCGAAAAGCCTAATTTCTCCCGTATTTCCCCAATTTCTTCGATTATCATGCGCTGGACGACAACATCCAAAGCCGTGGTGGGCTCATCCATTATGATAAGTGATGGTTTTAAAGATAGTGCCATTGCTATCATAACCCTTTGCTTCATTCCACCACTCAATTGATGAGGATAACTGTTCACTCTATCTGGGGATATGTTGACGAGTTTCAAAAGTTCTTTCGCTCTTTCGTAAGCTTTCTCTTTTTTTACCATCTTGTGAGCAAGTATCGAATCAACGATTTGATCTCCAATTCTCATAACTGGGTTCAAAGAATTCATCGCACTTTGAAAAACCATAGAAATATCTTTCCATCTTGTATTCCGTAGTTCCTCATTGTTCATTTTTGTCAGATCTTTTCCTTTAAACAAAATGGATCCAGACTTTATCTTCCCAGGCTTTTTAAGTAAACCCATTATTGAAAAGGCCAACGTGGACTTACCACATCCAGATTCTCCGGCAAGCCCAAGAAAATCGTCTTTTTTTACATTAAGAGAAACATGATCAACTGCCGCGACCCATTTTTTTCTCATTTCATATCCGGCAACTAAATCTTTTATTTGCAACATATTTATCATCTACCTCTGAGCTTCGGATTAGATATCTCATCCATAGAGAAATTCAAAAGGGCAAACCCGGCACCTAAAACGGATATACACAGTCCAGGTGCAAGTATCCACCACCATGCTCCAGTAAGCAAAGCCTGATTATTTTGAGCCCAATAAAGAATTGTGCCCCAAGTAACGATATTAACATCCCCAAGTCCTAAGAATTCCAGAGCAGCTTCGCCGAGTATTGCGTAAATAGCGGCACTGAAGAAGTTTGCTACCACAAGTGAAAGCATGAGAGGAAATATTTCAGAGAAGATCATATGCGTCGATTTTTCACCTAAGATCCTAGCCGCGGTAACGAACTCGCGATTTCTCAATGAAAGCATTTGAGAACGCAGTAGTCTGGCACCAGAAGGCCATCCAGTTATCGCGATCACGATTATGATCGGAGTTACTCCTCTAAATTTCAAATATGCCGCTATGACGATCATGAGTGGAAGACCCGGAATAACGAGAAATATGTTTGTGATGGTTGTCAAAATCTCGTCAATTACACCGCCGAAGTATCCGGCACTCAATCCGATGATCATTGAAAATATCGTGCTCAACAATCCTGTAACTATTCCCACCATCAAGGAAGTGCGTGTGCCCCATATAACTCTTGATAATAAATCTTGGCCCAAATGATTTGTTCCGAGCCAATGTGCAAATGATGGTGCTTGAAGAGGAATATCCACCATTTCGTTTGGATTAAACGGTGAAATGTAAGGTGCAATAACCGCAACTACCACGAATAAAGTGATTATCAAAAGACCTGACATTCCCTTTTTGTTTCCAAAAAATGGTGCAATATATGAATTTTTCATCGTAAAATCACTCCCTAACACGCGGATCTATGAAACCGTAAAGAATGTCAGCAACAAGATTGGCAAGCAAAACCGATAACGAGATCATCAAAAATATCGCTTGCATCAGCGGATAATCTTGGCCGATAACCGATTGATACAAAATGTAACCCATGCCTGGATACGAATAAACTATTTCGGTCAAAATCGCACCACCTACGATAAATCCAAGTGACATCGCGAATCCTGTGATACTTGGAAGAATTGCATTTCGCGCCGCGTATTTGAGCATTATATCTCTCTCTTTAAGACCTTTAGCTTCTGCCACAGTTATGTAGTCTTCCACCAATACGGATATCATGTTGTTTCTCATTGTTAAAAGCCATCCTCCAAGCGAGCTTATAATAATCGTTAAAGCAGGAAGAAATCCATGGTGTATTACACTGATCACATAACTCAATCCGTTAAGACTCGTTTTAGTTGAATACGCTCCACCAAGCGGAAACCAACCAAGCATAAATCCAAAAATGTAAAGAAGAATAAGTCCAAACCAAAAATATGGGAATGATCTCACGAATAGCGCAGAAACAAGTGTTACAGACGATACATTACTTTCACGCCGCCATGCCACGTAAATTCCCAACAGTGTACCGATCACGAAACCAATGATCGTTGATAATCCAAATAATCCTAATGTCCATGGTAAACTTTGATCTATAATCTTTATGACAGGTGTTGGGAAATAAACAAGTGAAGTGCCAAAATTACCTCGTAAAGTATTTCCGAGATATTCGAAATACTGATTGATCATTGATTCATGAACATTTAGGCCAAAAGCTATTTCTATTGCTCGCAATGCTTTATCGCTTATTTGACCTTGAAAACGTGCTACCAAATTTTCTGCCGGGTTGCCAGGCATGAGTCTCGGTATTATGAAGTTCAATGTAACAGCTGCCCAAAGTGTTAAAAAGAAAAAACCAGTTTTTCTGAGAATATATCTCAAATTTTCTCCTCCTCAGGTTTAAAAAACTTTGGGGGCTTACAACAAGCCCCCAAAGTTCATTTTAGATGAATGTTAGAAAGAATTATGGCTTTTCCCATGCCCATTGTTTCTGGATAGGCATATGCATTTTGTGGAGATGGCCACCCAACGAAACGTTTGGTGGAATATTCAAACCAAGTTGGATTGAAAAATAGTGGAACCGATGGTACCTGCTCGAGCATGACCAATTGAAGGGCATTCATAGCTTCTTTTTGTTCGACAGGATTGGAAGTCGTTCTGTAAGCGCTGAGTATAGCATCTGTAATCACATTGGAATATTTCTCCCTGTTGCTGCCTCTCATATTAGAGGTATTCAGCATATTATCATACAAGAAGAAAGGATTAGATCCAGCCGTAGCCCATGATATTGCCATGTCATATTTTGCTTCACGAATATTTGATAGATAAGCGCCAAAAGAGAGCGTAGAAACATTGGCCTGGATACCTATTGCTTTAAGTTGACGAGAAATAAGTTGAACAGCGGTAACCCAATCCGTCCATCCCGTTACAACGTAGAGATTGAAAGAAAGCTTTTTACCGTCTTTTTGAAATATCCCGTCTGATCCTTTTTTGTATCCAAGTTTTTCAAGTAAAGCAATAGACGCTTGGGGATCGTAAGAGTACCAAAGCGGTTTCAAATTCTCGTCGATTAGATAATCGAATCCAGGTGATTTTATTGCCACTGCATTGGCGGGTGTGGTGTAGCCGTATTCTGCAATTTTCACTATTTGTTCTTTATTTATAGCCATCGCGATGGCTTTCCTTACGAGTGGGTTGTCAAGTTGAGCTTTTTTGTTATTCAAAAAAAGTCCGACAAGATTCCCCTGCGGTAACCAATAATGATTGTTCTTTGGATCTTTGGAAACATAAACCTTTTTGATGTTTGGTATAAACAGTCCGGCCCAATCAAGATTACCTTTAATGAGAGAAAGATCTGCCGTTTCGTTTCCTGTGTAAGACGGAATTCTAATTTCGTCTATGTAGGGCTTACCTGTTTGCCAATAGTTAGGATTCCGCTTCATCGTGAAAACCGCACTTGAGAATTGATCCAGCAAAAACGGTCCTGTGCCTATCGGATCATGATTGACGTACTTTACAGGATTTTCAACTTTTGACCAAATATGCTTGGGAACGATATAAACATTTGCCAAGTTCACCACAGCTGGAACGTTGACTTTGGCGTAATTGAAATCGACGGTGTAGTTGGAAATTAAAGATACTGATTTGAGCCCACTGCTCCAGATCGCTGCGGTATCAAGTGCAGGAAATTTTTTCAAGAGCTCAAAAGAAAAAACTACATCTTCAGCCGTGAAATTCTGCCCGTCACTCCACTTAATTCCTTTCTTTAAGGTAACGACTAAAGTTTTATTTCCATTTGTCCATTTGGAGCTTTCTGCGAGCCACGGTGAGATCTCTCCATTGTACGGATTGACGTAGAAAAGAGTTTCGTAAATGAGCCCTCTTGCTGCGTAACTTGTACCACTTCTTAAGAATGGGTTAAAGTTGTACACGTGTTGTCCAAAAAGAGTTGGTGCGATTGTTATTGTACCTCCATACTTGATCGATGCGCCAAAAATTCCAGCTCCCACGAGTGCAATTGCAAACACTACAATTGCGAATTTCTTCATAAAAAACACCTCCTATTTATTTTCTGATTGCCACATCTGACAGTTAAACTACCTTTTTAGTTTCAAATACGTTTGGCAGTGTTACAAATGTGGCTTTCAGATATAGACTAACTGTCTACGATTTTCCTGAAGAATTCATACATTTCTTATCACTCATTTTCCAAAAAAGCAAAATGTAGTGTTTTCTCTCACCTGAATCACATAAAGATATCTCTGATCTTTCCATCGTGGAGTTCAAGCAGCTTTTCGGCCTCTTTTGAATTTTTATTCGTCAATGCCATAACAATTGCAACCTTTGGTCTCATTTGGGATTTCTTCAAGAGTTGAAATGCAGTTTTTCTCGATACTCGTGTCGCAGTTGTAATAATGTTAATTGCCCTGTTCAGAAGTTTCTCGTTTATGGGCGTAACGTCCACCATAAGATTTTTGTAAACTTTTCCAATTCTTATCATGGAAGTGGTGCTTAACATATTCAAAACCATTTTCTGAGCCGTGCCAGCTTTTAGTCTTGTGGAACCGGTTATCACTTCCGGACCGGTCACGATCTCAATAGGAATATCGACAATTTTGGATATTTTCGAGTTACTTACATTCACGATGCAACCTGTAAGAGCTCCTACTTCTTTGGACTTTTGCAGAGCTCCTATTACAAACGGTGTGCGTCCACTTGCAGATATACCGACAACAACATCTTCTGAGGAAAGATCATGATCCACCATCTCTGTCTTTCCACCCTCTTCGTCATCTTCAACGTTTTCAAGTGATCTCATCATCGCTTCCCTACCACCGGCAAGTATGGCCGTGAATGTTCCATAAGCTAAATTGAAAGTTGGAACCGTTTCTGCGGCATCTATAACTGCAAGACGACCTGAAGTTCCAGCCCCCACGTAAAAGCATCTTCCTCCTCTTTTCACGGATTCCATTATCTTTTCGGAAAGCAGCGCTATTGGTTTAAGAACTTTTTCAATGGCAAAAGCCACACTTTTGTCTTCTTCATTCATCAGTTTGACTATTTCAAAGGAACTCATAGCATCAATATTTACAGACTTGGGGTTGGAACTTTCAGTTTCGAGATTTTCAATCTTTTCCGGTCTTGTCAAATCATTCACCGCCACATGATATACCACATGATATCTTGTATGTATAAGAGTACTTTTATATAATAAGTGTATTTACATTCTTTGTCAAATGTGATATCTAACGCTTACAAGCGTTTTAAGACAAATAAGTACGTTTACATGGAAAAACATCGTCTTTTCTGAGTAAAACTCCAATTTTCGTGGAATTTCGAAATGAAAGTGTTTGAGTCACACTCTGATCTTTGAATTTTTAGCGGTAAGAAGTGAGTAAATTTGCATTTCAAGACTCAATTTTCGCTTTGCACGCGATAATAGAATTTTTTCGAAGCCTTATCAAGACCGAATCGCTCGTTTGTCCATCTTTCAGTTCAC
>CAJXLN010000037.1 GCA_913056255.1 uncultured Thermotogae bacterium
TTATTCTTTTCAATGACCATCTAAAAATTCCAAGCTAAAAACGTTGGACAGTCTACCCTATGAAGTTATTGAACTCGCTATCTCTTCTTCTAAAAGTTCTCATCTCGTAACTTCTAACTTCATTTTATCACTAAAAGCTGTCTATATCTGTCAGGATGTCCAAGGATTTAGAATTATGAAACATAAGGGGCACTGCGCGCCGTGCCCTACCATTTTTAAAGACTTGACTGAGTTTCTCTAACAAAATGATATAATTAATCCGGTAATTATTTGGAGGTGGCTCGATTGGTTTCTGTGATATTTTTCTCGGTCTTAGCTGTAATGTTCATAACATTTCTGTACGCATTCAAGCACATGACCCTTGCCAAGATGAGTATGAGAAATGCCTTAAGAAAAAAAATCGCCATGTTACTCATCGTTGCTGGTTCTTTGACGGGTACGGCATTTATCGTTGGCTCCTTTGTGATCAACGATTCTTTTCAGAATTACATGTATTCAGGACTTCGAAATACTGTCGGACGAATTGATGAAGTGATCACACCCAAATCTCTCAATTTCACTCACGATCAAGTTGATGATATTACTAGCACACTTTCTAAATCCATTTATGTGGATTCTGTATTGCCAATCGCGGTAAAAAACACCGTTGCCGTTTTAAAAGGCAAATTTCGATCTCTTGATCCGCACGCAATTTCTTTCGTTTCATTTATTGGAGTGGATGCCACTCTTTTACGAAAGTTCGGAGAAGGACGGAATTTTCCAAAGGTTAATCTCACTGGCAATGAAGTGATCATCGGTCAGGCACTTGCCAATTCCCTTAGATTAAAAGTAGGTGACACATTCCAAGCCCTAAGCAACCCCTTGCAGTTCTTTTTTGGTGTTCCACCGAGTTTTAAAATCGTTGGAATCGTTCCACAAAAAGGGATTCTGGGTTATCAAGGAACAAAGGGAATCATGTTGCCGGTTTTTCTGAGCGTTGAGCAGATCAAGCATTTCTTTGGAACACTGTACAATCAGATACTCGTTGCCAACAAGGGAGATTATTTAAGTAGTGTACGTTATACCACAAAAGTAGATGAGATGATCAAAAAAGTCGCAGACGGTACTGTCAAGATAAACAACATAAAAGAGCAACAAATAAAGAGAAACGACAGCGGTCAAATTGAGAAAATATTCCTACTGCTGAGCAGTTTTGCAATCGTGGCAGGAACACTTTTGCTTGTCAATGTCTACACGATGCTTGCAGATGAAAGAAAAAGTTCTCTCGGTACTCTGCGAGCAATAGGATTTTCAAAGAGAAATATAGGATTTATACTCTACTTTGAGGGCTTCATTTATTCGATCATGGCTGCAATTGCAGGAACTTTTGTAGGAATTGGCGTGGCATGGTTCATAATGAGTAAATTTTCTAATTTATTGTATAACATGAACAATCAAATGAGTAATCTGATGGGTGCTCAAAACTCCACATTGACACTTCATTTTAATGTTTCCTCTATCATTTATGGATTTGCACTCGGTATGATCATTCCTCTCTTGGTCTTAGCTTTCATGGCTTTAAAGAATGGAAAATTGAACATAGTTCACATGATAAGAGATATACCCGAGGAGCGTCCTGATAATCGAAGGAAGATCGTTTATGGTGTGGCCTCACTATTCGCTTTGTTTACAGTACTTGCAATTTTCGGAAACAAAGCGTCTGATGCTTTCACAATGTACAGTGGCGTTGTTGGGGCCGTTCTCGTGTTTCCTTCTTTTTTCAAAAGAGGAAGGCTGAAAAGGATAGTCGGAAATTTCTCGGCTCTCTTTGTTGTCATCTTTGCATTTGCTTCAAGTCAAATACCATACGTCCAATCGGCAAGTGAAAATTCCATCTGGTTTTTGGGACTGAAGAGCTTCTCAATCTTGATTGCGGCGCTTTTTTTCCTCTCTTACAACTTTGAAATCTTCGATAAAGTATTTGCCGTCTTTTCCAGAAAGTCGATCAGAGCTGCGTTCAAATTGGCAATAGCAGAAACATCACGAAACAAAAGAAGAACTGGTATGACAATAGCCATGTACGCGATCGTGATCTTCGTTATCACTTTCATGACAATTGTTCCGTACTCTCAGGTGCTTCAAGTGCAATCTGGAAACAAAACTATTTTTCAAGGTTATGACGCCGTTGCCATGCCTTTATTTGGAAAACTGAATGTAACTCAAAAAGATATTTCGAAATTCGATTTTTTAACTTATAGCGCGACTACTTCAATTATATCCGTTAGATATGCCATCAATTCACAAGCTGATAGACAAGTTTATCAAATGATGCAAATTAATGAAAAACTTCTGAAAGGAAGTATCTTGAAGATAAGAAAGGCCATTCCCGGAATTGAAGATAAGAGTTCGTTGTGGAATTATCTCAGATCTCATCCGGGAAGTGTGGTTGCTTTTGGACTATCAAGAGTTAATCCGGGTGATACCATAGAAATATCAAGAGAAGGAAATTTTTCCTTTAATTTTGGAAACGCAGGGGCTTCACAAAGCATGGAATTTGGCTTTTCAGGGTCGTTGAAGAATCCCAAAAAATTCAAAGTCGTTGCCATCTTCAAAAACGATGGAATAACTGCTTTTCCAAGCGGCTTTTATACCACAGCGCAAACTGTGAAAAACGCATTTGAAAATCCAAAATCTTCTGATTTTTTACTTGTGAAGTTTGCAGGTAATACGGAAAAGGAGAAATACCAGAATTTTGAAAAATTTCTGGCTTTCCTCAAGACAAGATTCTCGATAGGACTTTTTTCAAAGCAAGTGATCAGCGTATTCGCAAATATGATCATGGGCTTCGTGAACATCATAAATTCTTTTTTGTACTTCGGATTATCGGTTGGTATAGTTGGACTCGCCATACTTATGTTAAAAATCTTACAAGAACGTCGTAGAACCATAGGGATACTTAAATCTATGGGATTCACGCGGATCATGATCTTCAGCACTTTTTTCATAGAAACGAACTTCGTAGTTATTGTTGGTATATTAACCGGATTCATAGCTGGAACGCTAACTTCTTACATGATATATTCTTCTCTCAACCTTGGAAATATGTTCATACCATGGATACAGATAATAGGTCTTGACATTATTTTCTACGCAATTTCCGTTTTTGCAACTTTGATCCCAAGCGACAGAGCATCGAAGCTTCCACCTGCTGAAGTTTTAAAGTATTACGAATGAGTTGGTGATCAACATGGACATTTGGGAAAAAGCTCGTTCAATGCCGAAAGAACCCGGCGTGTATATCTTTAAAGAGAATGGAACTCCGATATACATTGGAAAAGCGAAGAACCTGAGAAATCGCATTTCAAGTTATTTTTCAAAGAGAGCAATGGAAAAAGCTCACAAAATAGTAGCCAACGCAGATGATATTGAATACATCGTTCTTTCCAACGAACGCGAAGCTTTGGTGATGGAAGCTAATCTTATATACATTCATAAGCCTCGTTTCAACACACTTCTGAAAGAAACTCACGCTTACCCTTACGTTGCATTCAAGGGCGGAGATTTTCCTTATATCGAGATCACTCATGAAAAAACGCCAAGCTCGATTGGGCCATTTACGAGTGTTAGCTTTTTGAGAAATCTGATAAAGGTTATTCAACCCATATTACAACTTAGAACTTGTACTTACGATCTCTCAAAAGTCGATCACCCTTGTTTTGAGTACCACATCAAAAGATGTGGGGCCCCATGTGTTGGACTCATGAGCAAAGAAGAATATGAAGAGCGTGTGAAAATTGCGCGTTCCTTTTTGTCCGGTGATACAAAGACTGTGAAAGATTGGATAAAAAAGCGCATAGAAGCTTACGCGAAACAGAAAATGTTTGAATCGGCAGAAATCATGAGAAGGATGTACGAAAGGCTTAACGAATTCTTAGCCACGCAAAGCGTTGAATTTCAGAAATCCATAGATGTGGATGCAGTGGACGTTCGTAACGGTGGAGCAGTTCTTGTTAAAGTTAGAAATGGAATGATGTTGGCAAAACTCGAGTTCGAACTCGACGGTGGATACAAAGACTTCATTGAAAGATATTACATAGGACGTGGAGAATCACCAGCTCCACTTGTTTTGGTAAAAAAGAATATCAGAGGACTTAAGACATGGTCAAAAAGAATCTCATCAACAATAAGGACCCCTGAAAGCGAATCCGAGAAGAAGATATTCGCGATCGCTTCAAAAAATTTGGACGAATATTTGTATGGAGCCATAAGAATTAGAAAAATACTTGAAGAAACGAAAAGAAGACTTGGATTGAAAAAAGTCCCACAGTTGATCGAAGGGATAGATATATCTCACACCTCTGGAACATTTACCGTTGCTTCTGTAGTCGTTTTCGTTAAAGGACGCCCAAAGAAAGAACTCTACAGGCGCTACCGACTTTCAAATTTTTCTAAGCCGGACGATTTCGAAGCGATGAGACAAGTCGTAAAAAGAAGATATCCCAGACATTCAGTTCCAGATCTTATTTTGATAGATGGGGGAAAGGGACAGGTTAACGCTGTCATTAACGCTTTAAGATCGGTTGGCATAAACAATGTCGCTGTTGTTGGACTTGCAAAGGAAGACGAAAGACTCGTTTTTCCGGGCAAACAAACTGATCTTCATCTTTCTGTAGACAACAACGTTCTAAGACTCATGATATCTGTAAGGGACGAATCTCATCGCTTTGCCATTTCTTATCATCGCCTTCTTCGTGGTAAGAAGATGACAGAGTCGTTTCTGGATTCCATTCCGGGAATAGGTCCAAAGAGAAAGCACGTACTCATGAAGACTTTTAAGAGCTTAAAAGGTATAAAACACGCTTCACATGATGAATTGAAGAGGGTAGTCGGAGAAAAAATGGCTGAAAAAATAGAAAATTCACTTTCTCATGAGGCGCTTAATCTCCGAGATAATTCCTGATCACTTCAGGATTCTCGAGCACGTTTTTCGGATCGCCCCGAGCGAGTACTTTCCCTTTGAAAATCACGTACATTTCATCAATAACTTCTACCATTCTTTCGACCGTGTGATCTGTTATTATCACTCCCAAGCCATGTAATTTCAACGTCTTGACAAACCGTTGAATCTCTTTGACAGTCAACGGATCCACTCCTCCAAACGGTTCGTCTAATAGCAAAAAATCGGGAGAAAGTGTCATCATTCGCGCAAGTTCCAACCTCCTTTTTTCTCCACCTGAAAGCAGATCGGCACGTTGATTAGCCAAAGATTCCAATCCGAACTTTTCAAGAAGCTCCTTTATTTTTCTCTCTATGAAAATCTTGGAATGTTTTGAATTTTCAAGGACAAGTCTAAGGTTACTTTCAACCGAAAGACCAGAAAAAATCGATGTTTCCTGTGCGAGATACGTTATTCCACCTTTAGCTCTCCTGTAAACAGGCAAATGAGTGATTTCCATTGAATCTTTGTATATACTTCCGGAATCTGGAATCACCAATCCGAGTATCATGTTAAATATCGTGGTTTTACCAGCTCCATTGGGACCAAGTATACCAACGATTTTACCACTCTCTATAGAAAGAGAAACATTATCAACTGCTACTCTTCTTCCAAATCTCTTTCTCAATTTGTAACACACAAGTCTACTCACAAGATCACCTCATTTTAGAGTGCTGGACCCAAAGAGATTTTAACACTTTTCACCTTAGAAATTGGAGTGTACGCTGGAGGATATTGTCCTAAAACAACTCCGTTACCCGAAAAGTTCACTTCACTTGCGGGAATCGAGAGTTCTCTCAAAAGGTTCAAACTTTCATTCAACGTTAGATCTTTCAAATTCGGCATAACGGTTGGTAAAAACGTTCTTTTCCCACTTTCATGAGTTTTGTATCCTGTAAGGCTCAATATGTAGTTGCCGAGTTCACGGAAAACAGGTGCTGCGACATCTTCTCCATAATACTTTCCCTTTGATGGCTGATCGACAACGATCAGAATTGAATATTTGGGATCATAAGCCGGAAAAAATCCGTAAAAAAGGGAAAAGAAAGGTCCTTTCTTGGAAAGTTTGCCGTTAAGGGGCTTTTGAGCGGTACCTGTTTTCCCGCCTACAAGTACATTATTGTCAAGTTGCGCAGGACGACCAGTACCGAATTTGACTACATCGATCATGAAACTTCTAACAATACGTGTTACATTCTCATCAAAGATCCTCCTACTGTAAGGGGAATAACGTGATACGATCGTTCCAGAAGGTGAGATCACTTCATTCATCACATGAGGTCTCTCCCAATAGCCACCATTCGCTATTGCATTTAAAGCTGTTATGAGCTGGACCCCTGTGAGAGCCATACCTTGACCTATAGACATTTCCAGTCCACCAATCGCATACCATTTTTTAGGTGGCGTGAGCAATCCTCTAACTTCATTGGGGAGATCTATACCAGTTTTGCTTCCAAATCCAAAATTCAAAAACCACTTGTAGAAATCCGCCTTTCCACGCGTTTTTATGAATTTGTCCGCGATCCGCATTTCGGCAACATCTGAAGAATATATGAGAGCCTGTCTGAGTGTGATTGGCCAGGGATGATACTCAGCATCTTTTATAACAAGTGAAAGCTTCGGAGATGGAATAAAATAAGGAACATTGAATGTAGTGTTAGTACTCACAACGTTGTCTTGAAGAGCAGCGGCAAATATGAGAGGTTTAATGGTGGAACCAGGTTCAAAAATATCCATAACAGGTGCATTCCACTTCCATGTTGAGGTCATTGCCAGGATCGCGCCAGTTCTCGGATCGGAAACGATTATTTCTCCACCACTTGCGGCATTTGTTTTTACCACTTTTTCTATGGCATCGTAAGCAAAAGACTGGATTCGAGGATCGATGGTGGTAATTAACGTATCTCCACCCACAGGTTTTACGATCTTGTCAATTTTTGAAGAAAGTACGTAAGAACCCAATGAGTCGTATACTATCTTTCCCCTTTTCTTTGGCTTCAAATAAGATCGATTTTCTCTTTGAAGTGCTCCTACCAACACCCTCAATGGAGTGGCAACATGAATTTTAACGTACACACTTTGGATATTCAAAAAATCACGGTATTTTGGCGGAATGTTTGCAACCTTTTCGCTTGATACTATTCCTACTTCCACGCCTCCCAAACCGGTTTTCAGTGCTCGAAACACCCTTGTAGAATTGGTATCAACTCCAAAATACTTCAAAGCACTGAGTACCCGATCTTTATAATCCCATCCTTGAATTTCCGAAAGAGCTTTAGCATATCCCATATCCACATAAACATCGTAAGAAAGCAAATTGCCGGAAAGAGGTTCTCCATCAGATCCGAATATCGTTCCGTAAGGGGCGGGAAAAGAGACTTGCGAAGGGGAAAGTGAGACTTTTTTAAAGTACAACGAGATCGTTATTCCGCGTACGATGTACAGGACAAGACTCACCAAAAATATAAACAGTATCAGTTGAATTCGCTTGCTCATTTACCTTTTCTTATGAAGAAAATTCGTCCGTCAATTTTCACCACCGTTGTATTTGGAAAATTCGTTTCGAGAATCAAATCAATTTGAGCTTTTTTATCGATAATCTTACTTTGCATTTTCTGCCTCTTAAAGGTTAAGGATGAAATTTCCGAATTGTACCTGGTGGTTTGAACGTTGAGAAGAAGGGGGACACTCAGCAGAGAAAAAATAGCCCCACCGATCACGATGGACCTTAGAAGTCCTATTCCTTTTGATAACGAACGCACTTTTTCGCTTGTTCGTGTTTTTGTATCTCCCCACGTTTCGATCTTAGTGACCATTTCTCACACCTTTTCAGCAATTCTAAGTTTCGCACTTCTCGATCTTGAATTGCTTGTACGTTCTAATTCGGAGGGCGTTATCGGTTTCTTGGTTATTGGTACGAATCCTTCGCTTAAGAAGGCCCTCTTGACTATTCGATCTTCAAGTGAATGAAAAGAAATGATGGCTAACCTTCCACCAACTTCAAGACGCTTACGAGAGGTTTCAATAAGGATTCTTAGATTATCGAGTTCAGTATTGACTTCTATACGTATAGCTTGAAAAACACGCCTCAATGTACTTTTCCATCTTTTTTGCGCGGTCCGTGGTATCGAAGATACTACAATTTTTACGAGTTGATCGGTTGTGGCGATGGGTCTTGATTCGACTACACGGCGAGCGATTCTCCTTGAAAAGCGCTCCTCTCCGTACTCATATATAATCCTTGCAATCTCTTTTTCTGAGTAAGTGTTGAGAACATCAAAGGCACTTTTCGTGTTCAGTCCCATTTTCATGTCCAATGGTGCGCTTTTTTCGAATGAAAAGCCACGTTTTTCATCGTCTAATTGAAATGAAGACATGCCCAAATCTGCAAAAATCCCATTGAGTTTTTGTACTTTTATAGAATCAAGAACACTGTCTAAATCTGAAAAATTAGCTTCAAAAAGTTGAACCCGTTTTTCAAATCTTTCCAATCTCTTACGAGAAATTTCCAACGCTTTTGAATCACGATCTAAACCTATTAACGTGATAAGTGGATAGTTCGAAAGAAGCCCTTCAGCATGACCACCACCGCCGACAGTACAATCGGCAACTATTCCACCACTTTTGAGAATGTCAAATGATTCTATTACTTCATTTAGAAGTACACTGATGTGTTGTTGTATAGGCAAATTATATCACACCGCAAAATTTTTTAAAACATTTGCCCTATACCAAATGTTATTCCAGAATACTCTAACTTTCCGTTGAAATCAACTTTGAATGGAAAGTCCAACCTCACAACACCCATGTAAGGTATGTCAACGGCAACGCCGACCCCGATGCTGTTCATGAAATCATAGTATATATTTCCATCGTTAAGTAAATTGTTTTTTGCTCCTCCCCAATCGTAAAAAGCGTTAAAACTTATCGGTAAATTCGAGTCTGGTGAGTATCTGAGCGAAATATTGGAAACAAATTCCTGATCACCAGCTGTGGCTTTCCACCCCCTCACGGTAGTTGGCCCACCAACATAGAAGTCTTTTCCTTTTGCTGTACCAACAAGTACACGTCCAGCCAATGACAAGCTCTTAAAGACAGGTACGTAACTCGATACCATAGCAGTGAATGAATCGTAATTCTCTTCTCCTCCAAATCCGGCTATTTCACCACTTAATGCAGCTTTAAGCCCACGCATTGGAAGAAGTACGTTGTCAACGTTGACGTAATTAAAAGACAAACTGATTTCTCTACTCGTACCTGAAGCAGGTCCAAAATCGACCTGTGTTGAACCAGGACTCCTGCTAAACAACTCATAGTGGCCACCAATGTTAAAAGATATGTGTACGTTTGGCTGATATCCGGTGCTTACGGATATCCCCGTTCTGTTTTCGTGATAGTGAAGATTTTGGCTGTTCACCACTTTAAAAGGCTCCAGTGTTTTGTAATAGAGACTACTCTTAAAATTTACAGGAAGATCAAAAGGAAAAATCACACTGTAATCGAGATTGAAATTGGATTCCTCTCCCAAATTCAAATTTGCACTGACATTTTGACCATAACCTGCCCAATCAGAAATGGCATAATTACCACTTGCAACTATCCCGCTGTACCATGGTTGGCCTTCTTTAGGTTGACCGAAGGTAAGAGCTCCTCCAAGTTTACGTGGTTTATCATTTTCCACAACTTTGACCACAACATTCACTGCAGAAGAATCACTCGATGAAAGTACTGGATATATCGATACATCACTGAAAAAACCCGTATTTTTGAGATTATCGTAACTTTGAATGAGGGTCTGCGCTGTAAGAGGGGCTCCGGATTTAAACTGAAGCTCACGTTCTATCAAGTATTTTTTTGTCTTTATGTTCCCAACGATTTCTATTTTCCCAACGTGTCTCTGGATTACCTTGTACTCCAGAACTCCGTTGTTGCTTATTAACTTATAGCGGTAATACTTGAGATACGTGCCTGTCAAAAGGTATCCTTTACTCCTATAAAAAGATCTTATACGCGCTAATTGCGAAAGCTGTTCAAAGTTGTTTGTTGTAGATGGTACACTTATTCCTGCGTACTTTTCAAGAGCAAAGGGATTTACCTTGGTAACTCCGGAAAAATAGTACTGCTGAACCGGAAGACCGGATTTTACCACTTTTTTAAGTACGGAATTCACAACGATGTTCATAGCAGGATACTTGAAATCTTTAGACACATCAGTTGCCGGGACAAAACTCAAAGAAGTTTGAGGGGAAAAATATCCCATCTGAGCAATTTTTGACTGAAAGGCTTGAATTTCAGAGAATTTTGGATAAGCCTGTTTAAAATCCACAAAGAACTTGATAAGGGGATTGAGATTTTCGTAAGATTTCAACGTGAAGAGTCCACTGGTATTTATCAACTTTTGTGGTGTGAGTTTACCGTGTTCACCTGTGATATCAACGGTCCAGATGGCATATTCTTTGACATTTATCACCAAATCTCCATTGGGAATCTCCAGAGAATTGGTTTTTTGAGTTATGTTCGTGTTCACAGCAACAACGTTTGGAATATAGCCCTTGTCAGTGTAAAGCTTCACAATTGATTGAAATGTTTTCTTCAGATCATTAAGATTGAGTACTTCTCCTTTTTTGACCAAAATGGCTTTTTCCACTTTTTTCTTTCCGATCAAATCCGGGCCATCAATTGTAACCTTTACATTTTTCACAACCGGGTTCTCAACAACGTTGACAAGTAAACCAACGTCCCCATCAGACGGAATGAGTTTTGGCTCTATGTATGAAAAGAAACCTGTATCGTACAAATTTTGAAGTGCCTTGTAGAGTGTATCCCTGTTTATCATTTGACCGATCTTCACACTCTGCATTTTTGAAAGTATAAACGCCGTTGGAATGTTCGTATTTCCCGAGATCTTAATGAATATCAATGGCTGTGCCAACACCATAATTGAAAATGCCGTGATAAAAAATAGCATTATCGTGTACTTTCTCAAATTCAGTACCTCCCTTTACGAAATTTGGCGTAAAATCACTGTTCATTTGGAGTAGATGACTGTTTATCACATTGAGTCGGGTGAACTCGTTCCCAAAAGTGATAACACTGTCCTTAAAACATTTTTTACTCCCACACAAAGTGAGATTCTATCGGCTGATAGCTTTTTATTTTCGACATCTACAATTTTGTTAGCGTTGTAGTAAGAGTGAAATTTTTCCGATAGTGAGTAAGCGTAATTACAGATTTTTTGTGGCTTGTACTCACTCACAACCGAAGTGACAACATCTTGAAATTCCGCCATGTACCTGATGATATCGAATTCAGCTGGAAGAGCAAGACCTTCAAGAGTGGCATTTTCCCAACTTATCCCTTTCTCTCGAGCATTTCTCAAGAGACTAACCACACGGGCATGAGCGTACTGTATGTAGTAAACGGGATTCTCCATCTTTTTTGATTCGGCAAGATCGACGTCGAACACGAGATGTGTGTTCGGATCAAGCATCGCGAAGAAATACCGTGTCGCATCTTTTCCAACGCGCTCCACGAGATCTTCAAGAGAAGTGAATTCACCTTCTCTTTTCGACATTCTAACGACTTCATTACCACTCTTGAGCGTGACGAATTGATGAATGATCACGTTGAAGAAGTTGTCTGGTACTCCCAATGCCTGAGCCGCTGCTTGCATTCTTGGAATGTAGCCGTGATGATCGGCTCCCCATATGTAGTAGACTCTTTTAAATCCTCTTTGGTATTTATCAAGCATGTAGGCAATGTCAGAGAAAAAATAAGTGGGTTCTCCGTTTTTTCTGATGATCACCCGATCTTCTTCTTCAGGTAAAATTTTGGAAACGGCGAACCAAACCGTGCCGTCTTTTTCATAAACGTATTCCCTTTTCTTCAAAAGAGCCATGGCTTTATCAGTTACGCCTTTTTCATAAAGCGATGACTCCTTGAAATAGACGTCGAATCTCACACCTATTTTGTCAAGAGTGCGTTTTATCCAATCGAACATTCGATCGCGCGCATACGATGTGAAGAACTTTTGTACCTCTTCATTCCACTTACCTATGTAAGCATCACCATGCTCGGAAGCGAATTCTTTAGCAATGTTTATGAGATATTCTCCTTTATAATCATCCTCTTCAAATTCTTGATTTTCTCCATAAATGGCGTTGTATCTAATCCACAGTGAATGACCAAGTGCCTTCATCTGCTTACCGGCATCGTTGAAATAGTACTCAGTTGTGACATCGTAACCTACCGATCTGTAAACTTTGGATAGAACGTCACCTATTATTGCCTGCCTTCCATGACCAACTGTGAGAGGACCGGTGGGATTCGCACTTACAAATTCAAATTGTACCTTTTCTTTAGCAAGCTTTGGAAATTTCACTTCTTCAATGAATTCGGAAAGTACATGTTTGTAAATCTCCTTTGATAATTTGAAATTCATAAAACCGGGTCCGGCAATTTCGATACTCGTAAGCCATGAAACTGCTTTCAAAGCTTCCAAAAGTTTATTCGCAATTCGCTTTGGGGCCATGTGAAGAAGCTTTGCATTTGCCATTGCAATGTTCGTTGAATAATCTCCAAATCCCTCAGGTGGTATTTCAACTACAAAATCAGCGGATTTTTTTCCGAAAGTTTCGAGGAAGGATTCAGAGAGTTTGTCGTGTATTTCAGATCTTAAAGACAATCTTAACACTCCTTGTTTTCAAAAATCTCTGTTATTTTACAATGAATTATCATCATCTAAAACAAAAGTTCTCCTACTTTGAGATCAATGATTTCTTCAAGGACAGGTCTTACACGATCTTAGCAAGCTCAAATTTTGGCAGCTCCTACCGTAATGACGATATTATATCACCAATTAGATTAAATATAGACTGTCCAACGTTTTTAGCTTGAAATTTTTAGAGGGTTATTGAAAAGAATAAAAGCATTGTAATCTCAATCCA
>CAJXLN010000038.1 GCA_913056255.1 uncultured Thermotogae bacterium
TAATTAACCCCTACTTTAACTACAAGAGTTTTTTTGTATTCAGGATTTAAAGCGATAAGAGAAGGATTTCTTCCACTTTTGGGAGACTTAGAAGTTCCAAAAGTTCTGAGCATTCCGGATTGCATGAAGTCGGATATTATTCTACTAACGGTACTTTTACTGATTTTCAAATCCTTAGTCAGTTGAACCTGAGATACCGGTTGAGATTTTAGTATGGCGTTCAGTACCAAAGTACGATTCACGTTTCTTTGATTTGTTGATGATGCTGTGGTACCTTTCACTAAAAGCATATTTTTCCCCCTTATTTGTTTCTCCCCGGAAAAAACAAAATAAGTTTATCATTATTTCCCAATACAATCAAATCTATTTATTAGTGAAATAACACGAAAATTACCCAATATTCCCGTTCAGGTTTTATTATCACCGAATTTCTTACAATATCTTTAAAAAGCTCCCAATAGTTCATTTCCAACTTTGAAATACCAAAGATGTGTTTAAAACGATAGCAAGGTTATACTTTAAATTTCCACTGTTCTTTCCTTTCTTATCTTATGCTTTTCCATCTGCGAGGTATTGTTGAATTGTAAATTATGCTATCTCCCACAAATACCTTAATTCTTCTCTGGAGTATCAGGCTATCTTCTATGCCTTAATGTGAGTAGGGAGCAAATATATTTTCATATTCAGGCCCTAAACATATTGGAAACGTGGCGATAAATAAATTTTGATTGACAGAATTTCGTACCATATTTCATCTGATATCATCGTTTTTTACATTTTTTAGCCTTAAAGACAAATTTCTTACTCAAATTATGTAAGTCGAGTTAACAAGTCAAATATTGAATAACGGTCATTAGACTTTATTTGATAATGAATGAATTCAGGGGACAAAATTCCCCAAAAATCTTAGGAGGTGTTCGTGCATGAAAGGGAATAGTCGTTGTCGGTTTTGATGGGATCCCACAAGGTGTTCAAGCGGTTAAGGAAGGCACGGAGGCTTTAGATGTTGCCCAGCAACCTTACAGGATGGGAGCGCTTGGCGTATCAACAGCCTTCTTCACAATCAACGGATTGAAATTCACACCTATTCATCTTGCAATGCCTCTTTTTCCACTTACCAAAAACAACGTTGATTCATGGATCGCAGCTCATCCAACTCATTAAAAAATTTATACTGTTAACAAAAAAGCCCCAAATTGGGGCTTTTTTCATCCTTTAACTGCTCCGCCAAGTAATCCTTTAACGAAATATTTTCCCATTATGAGATAAACGATGATAGTTGGAAGGGCTGTCAAAAGCGCACCGGCCATTAACGTGTTCCATTGTGATATCATCGAACCCTTGAGATTGTTGAGCATAACCGTTAGAGGTCGTATATCTGGCATGGATCCAAGGGTCAAACCAAATAGAAAGTTGTTCCATATGTTTGTAAATTGCCAGATCACCGCAACCACTATACCCGGTATGGATATTGGTATCATAATTTTCGTGTATATCTGCCACACGTTGGCACCATCAATTTTTCCTGCCTCTATTAGACTTGTTGGCACAGCGCTGTAGAAATTTCTAAATATCAACGTTGTTATCGGTATACCGTAAGCCGTATGCGTAATGATCAGAGACCATATATTACCATAAAGGTGCACAGAAGCTATGAATTTCACCAGCGGAATCAAAACCACCTGGTATGGTAAGAACATCCCAAACAAAATGAAGAAAAAAACTGTGTTTGCTCCCCTAAACTTGACTTTTGTCAGGGCAAATCCCCCCAACGACCCAAAAAAGATAGAGAATATAACGGCTGGTATTGTAAACTCAAAACTGTTGACAAATCCCAGTTTCAGTCCATTCCAAGCTGTTACAAATCCAGACCAATCTATATGAATTGGCAGACTCCATGAACTTGTTGAATATATCTCCGAAAGTGGTTTCAAAGAAGTAACGACCAAAATGTATATTGGAAAAAGAAAAAACACTGTTGCCAAGATCAAAATAGCGTATATACCCACTCTTGATAATTTCATGACTCTTCCTCCGTTATTTTTCCAACTGTAAGAAGGTAAGGTATGACCACGACGAGCGTTAACAAGAAGATTATAACAGCGATCGCTGCACCTTGAGCTACGAAGTTCTGTTTGAAGGCTGCTATGAACATGTAAACAGCTGGCATATCCGTTGCAAATGCAGGTCCTCCAGACGTCATAACCCAGATAATATCAAACATCTGTAAAGAAAGTTGAATCATCAACACAAAAGCGGTAACAGTCGACGATTGAACCATCGGAATTATTATGTTCCAGTAAAGTCTGAATCCATGAGCTCCGTCTAATTTCGCTGCCTCTATGATCTCTTTAGGAATACCTCTTAAGCCTGCGAGATATATCGATGTTGTAAAACCAGTGTATTGCCATATCGTTGCTATTATAATTGCTGGAAGAGCAAAGGACATGTTTCCCAACCAATTTATTGCAGGCAATCCTATCAGCTTTAAAAGGGCATCCACAGCACCATTTGCAGGATCGTAAAGCCATACCCAAATAGTTCCAGATACCACAAGAGATATTGCCATGGGAAGAAGAAAAACCGTTCTGAAAAAACTTTCAAATTTCACACCCTTGTCAAGTAAGCTTGCAAGGAAAAAACCAAGTATCATTGATCCCAAAACAAAGAATGGTGTAAAAGTGAGGTTGTTTATGAGATCCATTCGAAATCTCAAATTGTTTGTAAAAATTGACGTGTAGTTACTGAATCCCGCAAAGGACCAATTGGGCAGCAACGTGTTCCAATTCGTGAAAGAGACCGCTACAGTCCATGCTATAAATGCATAAACGAACACCCCAACTATTATGACTGATGGCAAAACAAAACTGATTGATGCAAGTGATTTTTTATTCATTTCAATCCTCCAAAAAATTAAGGGGAGGAGAGACTGTCTCCTCCCTCACGATTCTTACAATTCTCAGTGGGACAATTTTTCAGAAGTCAGATATTGAGCGTTGACACCGTTGAGATAGTTAACAGCTTGTTCGATTGACATACCTGGATGGTATTGAACAACCGTTAACGCATTCTCCCATGCCGTTACGAAAGGCGCCGGTGCCTCACTGCCGTGAACTGCAGAAGAAACGAGTATATCTGTTTTGAGATCTTTCATATTCGCAACCTGCACCGTGTTGAATCCAGCAGTTGGGACATCTATTCTTGCAGGAATTGATCCCTTAATTTGATTGAAAATAGCTTGTCCCTTGACGCTTGCTATCGTTTTGAGCCAATCGTACGCGCATTTCCTTTGAGTTGTCGATAAGCCTTTTGGAACTGGGAAGGCGTCTATGACGATGTTGTACACACCCTGACTGCCAGGGACCGCTACAGCACCATAATCAATGCCAGCTTTGAGACCTAATCCCATAAAGTATCCATTTGCCCAGTCTCCCATGATCGTCATGGCAGCTTTACCATTTGCAACCAAACCACAGGCTTGATCCCATGATAGAGAAGCGTGGTTTGCATTTAAATAATTTTCCATTATGTCCCTGAAATCTTTGAGAGCTTCTTTAACTTTTGGATTGGAGTAATTCACCTTTCCCTGGAAGAAGTCATCGTAAATTTGAGGCCCTGCCGTGGAAAGTAGTCCCTCTTCGAAAACCATAATCCCGGCCCATTCATTCCTGTCGCCAACGGCAAGAGGCGTGTATCCAGCAGCTTTTATTTTTTTCATTAGATCGATGAGACCCTGGAATGTCGTCGGCATTTTCAATCCAAGCTTTTTGAAGATCGAAACGTTGTACCATAGCATGTTAGCTCTGTGGATATCCATAGGCACAGCATAAAACTGACCGTTGTAACTGCACAATTCCTTAATTCTTTCTGGGAAAACCTTCGTCCATCCTTCAGATTGCCAAAGATCGGTTATGGGAGACAAAAGTTTTGCACTGGCATATTGGTACATCTCCCATCCAGCGTGGACTTGAAACGTTGTCGGTGGAAGGCCAGCAAATATCAACGATTTGATAACAGCTTGCATGTTAACACCAGCGCCACCTGCAACTGGATTTTGAACGATATTGACCTCCGGGTAAAGTTGATGGAAGTAGTTAAGTTCGGCAGTTATAGCTTGCTTTTCTCCACCGGCAGTCCACCAATCATAGATGGAAAACTGTGCTGCCATAACTGCGAGAGAACCAACCAGTGTTAGGATCACGAACAGAATTCCTATTTTCTTCATTACCATCCCTCCTTGAAGATTTAGAATATCGGCCAATGGCCGTAGTTAATAATTTCATGAGGATTCTAGCGTTTCAATTATGTGTTCTATTGACATGATATTTCCACCAACAATGGGAGCTGTTCTCCCAGCAAAAACACTATCTCTGAAGATCACGCCATCTAAGGTTCTGGGCATCACTCGTTCAGAAATTCTTCCATACAAGTCTTTTCCGAAGCTTTTCCATATTAAATCAGAATCACCACCGATGACAATGATTTTAGGATTGAAAGTATTCACAATATTAATAATACCTATTGAGAGATAATGGAGAAAGTCTTCTAAAGCTTTTCTTGCTTCCTCAACTCCAAGGTTATTCATTTTTACCAGCGAATCGAATTTTTCAGCAAGTGTTTTTCCCTTCAATTTTTTACCGTTTTTCTCATATTTGGCAACTGGTAGGAGCAAAGAGGCAAAACGTTCAAAACACCCATAATTTCCGCAATGGCATCTCACATCAGATCTCGCTTCAACAACCGTGTGACCTATCTCAGCACCTGCAAATCTCTCACCTCTCAAAATTTTGTGATCGATCATTGCCCCGCCACCTATACCTTGACTCATGTAAAGAAAAAAAGCATTTCCAGACTTTTTCACATCTTCTGAGATAGCACTTTCTGCAAGTATTGAAAGATTTGCTTCGTTATCAGCAAAAATAGGTTGATGGTAATGAATCAAATCATGTAATTTCACATTTCTCCAATTGAGATTTGGAGTGTATACGATCTCTGCTTTTGCAGTGTCCACAATACCTGGAAATGCAAAAACGATCGATGTACGTTCTGGATCAATTGGTTGTTCTTTCTCAATCAACTCTAAAAATTCATTGACATGACCTATGAATTTTGAAAAGTTTTCTGTTGGAAACTCGTACAATTTTTTAGTTGTTTTGTCAAGATAACCAACTGCTACTTCAGTTTGTTCAACTCCAACATTAAAAATAATACTTGAACAAAACTTCTTGGTCAAGAACAAACTCGTTGCCTTTCTACCAAGTGGGCTTGTTTGTACTTGATCACCTTCTTCGACAAAACCCATTTTGACAAGATCGTAAACAATTCTACCTATTGTGCTTGGAGTTAAGCCTGTTATTCGAGAAAGTTCTATACGAGTAAGGGAGCCTTTTTCAACAAGGGTTCTTAGAATCAAACGTTCATTTAACAATTTCATACTTTGAGAATTTATCTTCATAGATATCCGCCTAATATTTTTTTCGTTAAAATAATAAACTTTTCTTGTAAAAAAAACAAACTCCGTTTTTTCCGATTTTTTATCGTTACACTCGATTACACGAAGTTAGAAGTCATTAGGAGCTTGATGCTCAAATTCTCTCGAATTTTCTCAAAAAACTTCGTTTTTGAACTATGCCCTTAATAATTTTAAGAACTGAATTTTTTTCGAAGCCATATTAGGGATAATTTCTAAATGTGTCAAGTACAGTGTTGATATCCACTCTTTTAAGATGAGATTTCCCGATTTCTTTCACAATTGGAATGATGATTTGAGAACCCTCACGCTTTTTGTCCATGATAAACCACTTTTCGAAATTTGGAATTTCTATCTCTTTGAAATTCAGCATTTCAACGATGTTTTTTACTCTTTCATAAATTAAAGGACTGAACTTTTGAGACTCCATGATCATACCAATAGCAACGGCGTGTCCGTGCGAAATTGTGTTTTGACTTGCGCTTTCTATTGCATGTGCAACCGTGTGCCCAAAATTCAAAATATGCCTGAAGTTTTTATCGAATGGATCCCTTCTTACCACTTCTAACTTATCCTTCACGGCGAGTTTTACCATTTCATCGACACTTTCAAGATTTTTTTTCAAGATCTTTTTCACATTATCTTCTATGTACTCAAAAAGCCTTTTATCATAGACAACCCCTATCTTTAAAGATTCTACAATTCCTTCTTTGAATCTTTCATCACTTAGGCTCAGTGAAAACATAGGATTCACTAAAACATCTGGCTTCCCAAAAGCACCTACCAGATTTTTAGTTCCCTTAAAGTTAATTGCGAACTTCCCGCCGATCGATGCGTCAACCATTCCGAGCAAAGTTGTGGGCACCAATTCAAAAGGAATTCCCCGCATAAATGTGAGGGATGCAAATCCAACTGCATCGGTAAGTGTCCCTCCGCCAACTGCACGAATTCGAGAGGATCTCGAAATTCCGGAGTTCAAAAAAATCTCCCACAGTTTTTCCATACGACCAACGCTTTTGAGATTTTCCCCATCATCAACAACGATACCAGATGTTTTCCAAATTCTATCAACATTTTTTGCCGAGACCACCACACCATCATTTGATGGTAGTGGACCGTGAAAGATCCTGACCTTTTGAAAAGTATTCATTTTTTCGATCATCTTGTCCGCCACGATCGCATTTGTCAGCTTAGCTGCCACTTCATAAGGCAAGAGCTTATTCACATCAATCCTTTCGAAGAGATCGTACAATTTTTTTCTCTTTTCATGAAGAGACATGAAATACGCTCTACCTTTTTTGATCAACGGCCGTGAAGAATCTTTCACCCTTTCCCACAACTCTTCAGGTGAATTTTCGAGGTAGAAAGTCCGCATTCTTTTGAGAATTTCACGATTTTCCGCCTTTTCAATGATCCCTCCACCGGTTGAAATGACGACATTTTCGTGTTTACAGAATTCCTCGAGTAATTTTTTTTCTTTCTCTCTGAATTCCCTTTCACCCTTATTCTCAAAAAAATTGGATATTGAGCCGTACTTCTTTTCGAATTCCTCGTCCAAATCCACTTGAGTGAACCCAAGGATGTTGGCAAGTCTTTTCCCAACTTCGCTTTTTCCACTTCCCATCATACCGACCAAAGCTATTTTATTATCCATCTATTCTCACACGCTTTCTGTAAAGTTCAACTCTTTCGCAAAGTTCTCCAAAAACAGAGCCACCGAACTCATTCATGATCTCCGAAAATATCACAGTTGAAAGCACTGCTCTTGATACGATCGCAATGGCCGCCACCACACAGGTATCAGATCTAACGTAATTCGTTACAGCCTCGGAACCATCATTCATGTCAATTGTGATCGTTCCTCTCTTTTGTGTTGGAACGGGTTTTACAAGCAGATCGACCGAAATGGGTTGACCGTTTGACATACCTCCTTCTATTCCACCTACATGATTGGTCTTTCTCACGCCCATTTCGTGTATCTCATCAATCGTTTCATAGCCATCGAATCTATAAGTATCTAAAATGTCTCCAAATAAAACTCCACGCACGGAAGGTATATCAAAGAATGCTTGAGCGATCCTGGAAGTAAATCTACCATGATATGTATTGAATGTTCCCAAACCAATTGGAAGACCACTTGCCAACACCCTGACTTTTCCACCTAAAGAATTTCCGTTCTTCGCGGCTTTATCTATTTCGGCGATCATGAGTCTTTCGGCCTTTTGATCTGGACATAACAGGGGGTGCTCTCCGATCTGGGGAATTTTCCATGTCTTCTCGTTCGTTTCAATTTTTCCGATTCCAACGGTGTATGCCCACACCCTGATTTTCATCTTTTCAAGTGCTTGACGAAAGAACTCTCCGATCGCTACATCCATGGCGGTTCTTCTTGCACTTGAACGCTCAGTTACAACCCTCGTATCGTCGAAATTGTACTTGAGCATACCGGCAAAATCAGCGTGGCCTGGACGTGGAGTAGAAGTTTGGCGATTTGGAGGCGTTGTGGAAGCGTTCTTTATGAAGAAAGTTAAAGGTGCTCCTGACGTCTCGCCATTCCATATTCCAGAAAGTATCTCCACACGATCTGATTCGATCTTCATTCTTGCTCCTCTGCCGTAAACCGATTTCCTCAACTTCAGGGCATCATTTATCTTTGATAATTCGATTTTGAAATGCGCTGGAAAACCTTCCACAATTCCAAAGAGGCCTTTTCCGTGTGAATCACCTGACGTCGTTATTCTCATCGTGCAACAATCCTTTCAAGATCAGAATAAAACGAAGGATAACTGATGGAAACACTCTCGGCTTCTTTGATATTCGCACCTTGAGAGCAAATTCCAGCGATACTCGCAAACATCGCCATCCTGTGATCGCCAAAAGTTTCTACCACCGCGTCATGTAATGAATGCCCTCCTTCGACGGCAAAGCCGTCCTCGTACTCTTCAATGTTAGCCCCCATTTTAGACAATATTCGCACGGTGCTTTTTATCCTGTCCGATTCTTTTTTTCTAATTTCAGAAGCCCCATGCACAATCGTTTTTCCATCTGCAAAAACGCCCGCAAGAGCAACGAGAGGTATTTCGTCTATCATCGAAGGTATTTCCTCGGCATCCACATCTATTCCGTGAAGTTTCGAGCTTTCAACGACAATCGTGCCATACGGTTCAACGTCTTGATGAAAGTTCACGATCTCTATCTTTGCCCCCATTCTTTTCAAAACTTCCAGAAATTTGGTTCTTGTTGGATTCAAACCTACATTTTCTATCTCGATTCGCGCATTTGAATGACAAGCTCCAAGGGTCAAAAAAAACGACGCAGATGAAAAATCTCCCACAACATTTGTACTGAATGCGGGAATATTTGAAGGTTTTACCATCACAGCGTTGTCCGATACTTCAACAGCTTCGAATTGCTTGAGAAATCTTTCCGTGTGATCTCGACTTTTTAAAGGCTCAGTGTACAAAGAAACATCATTTGCAGCAAGGGCGGCGATGATGAATGAGGTCTTAACCTGAGCACTTGCGATTTTAGAAGTGTATTTAGCGGAATGTAAATTTCCTCCCATTACCGTCATTGGAAGGTTCGAGGAACTGTTTCTACCGTTCAATTCTGCTCCCAATGCTTTCAAGGGCTCTACTATCCTATCCATTGGCCTTTTCGAGAGAGAATTATCCCCATAAAGCACCACGAAAATGGGATTTCGTGCGATCAATCCTAAAGATATTCTGGCGGTTGTGCCGGAATTTCCACAATACAAAGGAACAGATGGCTCAGAAAACTCAGAAGGCTTTACGATTATTTCCTTATCATTTTTATCTATCACAGCACCCAGACTTTTTATCACATTCATCGTTCTTTTGGTATCATCCGATATCAAGGGATTGTATATTTTGCATGTTCCTGATGCAATTGATGCAAAAAAAATGGCTCTGTGTGTTATGGACTTATCTGGAGGTGGAACGATCGTTCCTCTTATTTTTTTTGTAGCTTCTACTCTTGATTCCATATGAATTCCTCCATCATTCGGTGCAGATTCATACTCGTTCTGTACGTAGCTTCAAACTCGTCGAAATTCAAACTTTGCTGACCATCTGACAATGCTTTTTCTGGATCGGGGTGGACTTCTACCATCGCCCCATCTGCACCTGAAGCAACCACCGCTTTTGAAAGCGGATTGATAAGATCCCTGCGACCAGTGGAGTGGCTCAAATCCACAATAATGGGCAAATGTGAAAGACTCTTGACAAGTGGAACTGCCGATATATCCAGAGTATTTCTCGTATACTTTTCAAATGTTCTTATTCCCCTCTCACACAGAATAACCTTATCGTTTCCATGATGAAAAAGATACTCAGCGGCCAACAGCCATTCTTCAATAGTCGACATAAAACCGCGCTTTAAAAGGATGGGTTTTGTCGATTCTCCCAATTTTTTTAACAATCTGAAATTCTGCATACTACGTGCTCCTACCTGAATTATATCCACATATTCTTCAAAAAGTTCCAAATCTTGCCCAGACATCATTTCACTGACGACTTTCATGTTGTGCTCATCGGCAACCTTTCTCAAGATCTTCAATCCTCTAACACCCAATCCCTGAAACGAATACGGTGATGTTCTTGGTTTAAAGGCACCTCCTCTGAGAAACTTCACACCTAAACCGGATAAAAATTCAGCCTCTACTTCCATTTGTTTCATTGATTCAACAGAGCAAGGTCCTGCCACGAATTCGAAATTCCCATTTCCGATTTTTGCACCTCCAACGCTGATAATCGTATCCTTTGGATGAAATTCCTTCGAAACAAGCTTGAATGGTTTGAGCACGGTAACGATCTCTTCAACGCAATTCAAGGCTTCGAAAGCTTCACGTCTTTCGTACACGTTGTCTCCTATTATTCCTATGATCGTCTTTTCTGCTCCTTTGGATATGTTCACGTCGAACCCGAACTTTCTTGCAAGATTCACAACCTTCGATGTGTCTTCATTGGTAGCCCTGGGTTTTAAAACTACTATCATCTTCCTCATCCCCTTTCAAATAAAAAAATCGGGGATTCCTTTTTAAGGGAGTCCCCGATTTATGGTTGAATTAGTGCAAAACTAAACTTCGCACACCACAAACCGGGTGCGCTGATAATAACCGTAGTTGTATTCAGATGTTACCGTAACTAAAACCATGTACATCACTTTCTTTCCAAAACAAAGAACAGTTATTTTACATTTTACGCTAAGGAAGAAATTTTGTCAAATCGAAGTCAAAAAAATTTTCAAGGTCATCTTTTCTAACAGTTTTGATTTAATTCAAGAAATTGGCCCACAATCCGAGTTCTCAATTCCTCTGCTAAGTCTTTAAAAGACCACAGATTCAAGTTCAAAATCGCCTGTTGGATAAGCATTTCATATCCATCTATTGTTCTCATGCCTAATTTTTGAGCTCGACAAAGAAATTTAGTTGGTCTTGGATTGTACACGACGTCGTAAACGAGACACTTCTTAGGGAATTGCGAAAGATCGAGATCAGGCATTGAATCAACACTTGGGTACATTCCGAGAGAAGTTGCATTGACGATGATCGCCACTTTAGATAAAGTCGGCATTCCGACTCGAACATCGAATTGTTTTGCCAATTTCATAGCTCTCTCAGTGGTGCGGTTTTCTACATACACGTCTAATCCCATGCTCTTAAGGGCATAACACACGGCACGTGCCACTCCGCCCGCTCCGATGACTAAGGCAACGTTTCCGTACAATTCGTGACCTCTCACACTTTCAAGGAAGCCTTGCCAATCCGTGTTGAATCCCATTTTTTTAGAGTTCACAACGTTGACGGCACCAATTTTTTTCGAGGCTTCAGACGTATATTTCAAATACGGGATTATTCTCGTTTTGTAAGGTATCGTAACGTTAAATCCATCAAGACCTTCAACGATATCTTCTACGATGAAGTCAAAAGTATTCTTTGGAATTTCTAAAATTTTGTATTCTGCATCTATTTCGTGTTTTTTGAAGAGAGAATTGTAAATCTTAGGTGACATGGTATGTGACAGGTGCTCACCTATTATCCCATATTTTTGCACTTCTTTACCTCATCTGCGATTTTTTTTATATCGTCGGCGATCTTTTCAAGAACATTGGCGACATTTTTAGAGTTATATTTTTTAAAAACCTCTCCAAGTTCAGGATTTTGATTTGCAAGTCTCGTCATAGAAGCGTATCCTGGCCCGGACATTTCTTCGTAAGGAGTTCCGAGCTTTTTCAAAACGGTGGAGACGAAATATGGGGCATGACTGGTATAGGCAAGGGCTGTATCGTGTTTGGAAGGCTCTGTCCATATTGCATGTGCTTCGAGAATTTCAACGAATTCTTCGACGATTTTTCTTTCTCCTCTTGAGGCGTCATTATCTACAAGGACAAATGGTCTTCCATTGAACATATCACTGTCCCATGATTCTGGACCAACTCTTTCATTTCCTGCAATTGGATGTCCACCAATGAATTTCAAACCCATTTTTTGTGCTTTTTCCATGATCGGGAATTTTACCGATGCGGTATCAAGATAAAGATTGTCTTTTGAAAGTTTCTCGATTTTTTCCAACAACACAGGGATGTGCAATGCAAGAACCACGAGATCGTATCCATGTCCTTCAAACTCTTCACATCTGGCATTCAGTAGACCACATATCTTCGGATCGATATCAAAAAGATCTGGGTGCAATCCTGTTTTTCGTAGTTTAAGTGCCATCGATCCCCCGACCTGTCCAAGACCAACTATTGCGATCTTCAAAATGTTAACTCCTTTCATTCACTTCGCTCAGGCTACCGCCTTAAACAAGGATTTTTTTATTTATTCCGCTCGCGGCTAACGCTTCTCGGCTATCGCCTCAAACAATAATGCTGTAAAGACGAGTGCCCCCAGGCACTCCCAGCATGGTCGGAGAAGCGGAAAAGATAGTGCTAAAGAGCACTTCCGCTCCTCGAAGTCTTCATCAAG
>CAJXLN010000039.1 GCA_913056255.1 uncultured Thermotogae bacterium
CGACCATGCTGGGAGTGCCTGGGGGCACTCGTCTTTACAGCATTATTGTTTGAGGAGCCGAGAGTGCCAGTGGGCACTCGTTGCTTCGGCTTTTACGACCAAGTCGGTAGACGCGACCGATAGCCGAGAAGCGGTAGACGCGACCGATAGCCGAGAAGTCGTAAACGATGATACTTGAGAGTTAGAGTTAAAGATATTGTGATTATTTAAGGATAGGTTCTTAATGTTATTGGTACGATAGGGATCTCACTCATTTTTTGAAAGCCGAATTGAAAACTAGAGCTTTCTTTTCTCCGATTCTCGTTAATTCTTGACATGTTTATAGTTTAGGTGTAAAATACTAAATGTCAAAATCAATGGGCCATTAGCTCAGCTGGAAGAGCAACTGACTCTTAATCAGTAGGCCGCAGGTTCGAGCCCTGTATGGCCCACCAGGAAAGTAGAAGCCACCGCTTCTCACCTTTACCTTCGGGGAAAAGGTCAATAAGAAAATTGATAATGTATTTCCAATGGGTGGCGATGCCATCCAATTTTTTTTGTAAAGGATGTGATGAATATCAGGAAATCTGGTCCAATGAAAAATGAAGAAATTCGTTATTCCACAGTTCGTTTAATAGGCCCAGATGGTTCACAAATAGGAGTTGTGTCCACTAAAGAGGCTCTTGAAAAGGCAAAACAATATGGACTCGATCTTGTAATGGTCTCTTCTGGCTCAAGGCCTCCTGTTTGTAAGATAATGGATTTTGGTCGTTACATGTATGAACAGAGTAAAAAACAAAAAAAAGTCAAGTTGAGTTCAAATGTCCTAAAACAGATGAAATTCCGTCCAAAGATAGATGAACACGATTACCAAACCAAGCTATCTCATGTCAAAAGATTTTTGAAAGGTGGCAATAAAGTAAGGATTACGATCATGTTTCGAGGTCGAGAAATGGCCTTTACCGATAAGGGAAGAGAAATTCTTGATCGAATTGCAAAAGATCTTTCAGACATAGCAGAAGTTGAGTCCCAGCCAATTCTTGAAGGAAGAGACATGAGGATGGGACTCAAACCGAAAAAGATTTCTGCCAAGGAAGGTGATAAAAAATGAAGATAAAAATGAAAACCAGCAAAAGTGTGTCAAAGAGATTCAGAGTTACAAAAAACGGAAAATTGATGCACGAATCGGCTAACAGAAGTCATAAGAACTATCACAAAAGTTCTTCCAGGAAAAGAAGATTGGATATCGGATCGAACATATCATCTGCAGATAAAAAGAGAATCAAAAGGGCTCTTGGAATCTAACTTGGTAAAGGATGTGATCAATCATGAGAATAAAAAGAGGCATTCTAAAGAAAAAGAAACACAATAAAGTTCTCAAAGCGGCTAAAGGTTATCGTGGATCTAGAGGCTCACATTACAGACTCGCGAAAGAATCTGTAACGCGTTCTGGAGTTTACGCTTATGCAGGAAGAAAAGTAAAGAAAAGAGACTTGCGGGCGCTGTGGATAACAAGGATAAATATAGCGGCAAGAAATGCAGGGCTCAAGTACAGTGATCTCATTCACGGGTTAGCTCTTGCTGATGTTAAGATCAACAGAAAAATGCTCGCGGATCTTGCCATTTCAGATCCGAATATGTTCAATTCATACGTTGAGCTTGCCAAAAAGCAACTGTCCATTCAACAATAAATATTGAAAGTGTTTTAAATAAGGAGGTGTATAAAATGTCGAAAAAGTACGTGTATTTCTTTGCAAATGGAAAGGCAGAAGGTAGTGCCAAAATGAAGAATATCCTTGGTGGGAAAGGAGCCAACCTGGCTGAAATGACTTCCCTTGGTATATCTGTTCCACCTGGGTTTACAATAAGTGCCGAGGTTTGCGATTATTATTACAAACACTCAAATACATATCCTGAAGGTCTTAGGGAAGAAGTTGAAAAAAATCTCAAAGAGCTTGAGAAGGTTTCCCAAAAAAAGTTTGGAGATCCCAGTAATCCGCTTCTCGTTTCTGTTAGATCTGGCGCCGCCGTTTCGATGCCAGGGATGATGGATACCATACTCAACCTTGGACTCAATGATGAAACCGTTATCGGACTTGCCAAATTGACTGGGAATGATAGATTCGCTTACGATGCTTACAGAAGATTCATTCAAATGTTTGGAGACGTTGCGCTTGGAATAGCACATTCGAAATTCGAAAAAGAGATCGAGGCTGTAAAGGAAAAAAGAGGAATTAGCCTTGACACAGAGATGAATGTCGATGATTTGAAGGAACTCGTAGAGCGCTACAAATCTCTTTATGAAAGAGAGAACAAAGAATTCCCGCAAGATCCTATGAAACAGCTTTGGATAGCAATAGATGCCGTTTTCGGATCATGGATGAACAAAAGGGCCGTTGACTACAGAAGACTCAACAAAATTCCAGAAGGTTCTCTTCTTGGTACGGCGGTAAGTGTTGTTTCCATGGTTTTTGGTAATATGGGAAACAACAGTGGCACTGGTGTTGGATTCACTCGCGATCCATCCAGTGGCGAAAAACGCCATTATGGAGAATTTTTGAGAAATGCGCAAGGTGAAGATGTTGTTGCAGGTATAAGAACACCAGAAAGTTTAGAAGGGCTGAAGAAGGTTTCTGAGGAAGCTTACAATGAACTTTTGAATATATTTGATGTTCTTGAGAATCATTACAGGGATATGCAAGATGTGGAATTCACCGTTGAAAACGGGAAGCTCTACATGCTTCAAACGAGATCGGCTAAGAGAACAGCAAGAGCCGCTGTTAAGGTGGCAGTTGATATGGTTGGTGAAGGTCTCATTACCAAAGAAGAAGCTGTTATGAGAGTTACAACAGATCATGTAGATCAACTTCTTCATCCGATGTTCATTTTGGCAGAGAAACAACAAGCGATAAAAGAGAATAGGCTCATAGCGAAAGGACTTCCCGCTTCTCCTGGAGCTGCAACTGGTAAAGTGGTTTTCTCAGCGAAAGTAGCGGAAGAAATTGGTAAAAATGAACCGATAGTCCTTGTCAGACCGGAAACTTCTCCGGAAGATTTAGCTGGAATGGTGGCTGCTCAAGGGATTCTCACTGCACGTGGTGGAAGAACGTCACATGCGGCAGTCGTGGCGCGTGGTATGGGAAAGTGCGCCGTAGTTGGTTGTGGAGTAATAGATATTGATGAAGAAAATGGTCAGTTCAAAGTTGGAAACTCAATTGTTAAAGAAGGAGACTGGATCTCCATAGATGGTTCTACAGGTGAAGTCTTTCTTGGAAGCATAAAGGCAATCAAACCAAAAGGAATTGAAGGAGATCTCGCCACCTTACTCAATTGGGCAGACGAAATACGTAGACTCGAAATTCGCAGCAATGCCGATACGCCACATGATGCAAAAACTGCAAGAAGATTTGGAGCCGAGGGTATAGGTCTTTGCCGCACAGAGCACATGTTCTTTGATAACGATAGAATTCCAGCCGTTCGAGAGATGATCGCATCCGAAACAAATGAGCAAAGAGAAAAAGCCCTTGCGAAACTTCTTCCAATGCAAAAGGAAGATTTCAAAAACATATTCAGGGAAATGAGAGATCTCCCGGTCACGGTAAGACTCATAGATCCTCCCCTTCATGAATTCTTACCGAAGGAAGAAGATGCTCAGAGGAAGCTTGCAAAAGATCTTAACATTTCGTTTGAAAGAGTTCAAGAGATCGTTAATTCTCTTCATGAATTCAACCCGATGCTCGGTCATAGAGGTTGTCGCTTGGCTATCACTTATCCAGAGATTGCAGTTATGCAAACGAAAGCTATTATACTTGCGGCAATAGAACTGAAAAAAGAGGAAAACGTGGATGTCATAGTAGAAATCATGGTGCCTCTTGTTGGGCTTGTCAGTGAACTGAAATATGTGAAAGACATAATCACAAAAACCGCTGATGAGCAGATCGAAAAAAGTGGTGTGAACATTAAATATCTCGTTGGAACCATGATAGAAGTACCAAGGGCAGCTGTGACGGCCGACCAGATTGCCACAGAGGCCGATTTCTTCTCCTTCGGCACCAACGATCTTACACAAATGACCTTTGGATTCAGCAGAGATGATAGTGGCAAATTCCTCAATGATTATCTTGAGAAAGGTATCTTGAGTGTAGATCCATTCAAAACTCTTGACAAAGAAGGTGTAGGTTCACTCGTGAAAATGGCCAAAGAAAAAGGTAGATCTACCAATCCAGATCTTGAGCTTGGAATCTGTGGAGAACACGGAGGAGATCCGGATTCTATTAAAATAGTTGACGAAATAGGCTTAAACTATGTAAGCTGCTCGCCATACAGGGTACCTATTGCAAGACTTGCAGCTGCTCAATCAACGATCCAATTAAAGCAAAATAAATGAGACTTTGCAATCAGAGGGACATACCCATAGCAGGGTGTGTCCTTCTTTTCAATGAATGAGAGAGGGTGAAACAGTGGGCTTGTTAGCCGAACTTCAAAAAGCGTTTTCTGCAAGTGCCATTTATACATTTAGTGTTGGGAATTTATTTATGATAGGAATTGCATTAGTTATGATGTACATGTCATACAAACGTCACGCTGAGCCCCTTCTCCTTATACCGCTTGCATTTGGGATGATAATTTCAAATATTCCGGCAATATCATCTGGCCTCTTTGCTGCTCCACATATGGTGAATGGAATTATGATCCCTGGCGGTTTTATGTACTACATTGAACAGGGCATGTTTTCCGGGATATATCCTCCGTTGATATTTCTTGGAATAGGGGCCATCACTGATTTTTCATTCGTTCTAGCAAGTCCGATATTGTTTCTAATAGGTGGCGCGGCTCAAATAGGTATAATGATCGCTTTTTTGATCGCAAATGCCATAGGTTTCAATCTTCTTCAAAGTGCTTCGATAGCGATCATAGGTGGTGCAGACGGGCCTACTAGTATATTCGTTACATCACATCTAGCTCCTAAGATTCTTGGAACAGTTGCCGTTGCGGCTTACACTTACATCGCATTGATTCCCTTTATGGAACCACCCATTCAGCGGTTACTTACCACAAGAAAAGAAAGACTGATAAGAATGAAACAACAGCGCGTGGTCTCTAAAACCGAAAGGATAATATTTCCAATAGCCACGACGCTCATTGCTGGTATTTTAGTACCCAAAGCCCTTCCTTTGGTAGGAATGTTGATGCTTGGAAATTTTTTGAATGAAATACCTCTTACCAAAAGACTTGCCGATACGGCCGGACATGCTTTACTTGATGTCGTTGATGTACTTCTCATGCTTTCGGTTGGTGGAACTACAAAAGCCAGTACTTTTCTTACTCCTGCCACTTTAAAGATCATGGGACTCGGACTTCTGGCCTTTTCAGGTTCACTCGCAGGAGGCATATTGTTCACTAAATTCTTGAATCTTTTCCTTAAAAACAAGATCAATCCCCTTATTGGAGCTGCCGGAGTTTCGGCCGTTCCTGATGCCGCTCGTATAGCTCAACAAACGGCTCAAAAGGAAGACCCACATAATTTTATATTGATGCAAGCCATGGGACCAAACGTCGCAGGGGTAATAGGCTCTGCGTTGGTTGCTGGTGTTTTCCTTTCGCTGTTAAGATAGATGGGAAACAGTATGGAGGTGTTAAGACGGTGAAAAAGTTTTTTAGTGTGGATATAGATTATGAGGTTTGTAAATCGTGCGGTATATGTTACTGGGTGTGCCCTACTCATACAATAGTTGAAGGAGTTTTAAAGTCTCCAAAAATAGTAGATATGGACAAATGTATAGGATGTATGCAATGTGTTAATCTCTGTCCCGATTTTGCAATAGAGGTGTTACAAAAAGAGACGGTGAATAAAAATGGGTAAAAAGTTCGTTGTAATGCAAGGCGATCAGGCATGTGCCATGGGAGCTATAGTTGCAGGATGTCATTTTTTTGCGGGATATCCGATAACACCCGCAACTGATATTGCTGAAGTTATGTCAAAAGAGCTTCCAAAGGTTGGTGGAACTTTTATTCAAATGGAAGATGAACTTGGTAGTGCTGCGGCAATAATAGGCGCATCGCTTGCAGGAGTTAAATCGATGACAGCGACAAGTGGTCCAGGATTTAGCTTGATGCAAGAAGCCATTGGGTACGCTTCAATGACTGAAACTCCAACGGTTTTTGTGAACGTACAGCGTGGTGGTCCAAGTACTGGTCTTCCCACAAGACCCTCTCAAGGGGACATAATGCAGGCAAGATGGGGAACGCACGGTGACCATGCCATTATAGCCTTGTATCCTTCCACTGTGGAAGAGATTTATCGTTACATCGTAACGGCTTTCAATTTTGCGGAATTGTACAGAACACCTGTTGTTTTTCTCATGGACGAAGTGCTTGGTCACATGCGTGAAAGTTTTCATCTTCCAGAGCCTGAAGAATTCGATGTGGTTGAGCGAATACAGACAAAAGATCTGAAAAGTGAAACCGTTTACCAGCCATTTTTGGAAAACTCCGAGCTGTACGATGACATACAACCTCTCGTTTCCATGGGGCGTTCAAGATTCCACGTTTCTGGACTTTTTCACGACGAAAGCGGTTTTCCAGTTGGAACATCCGATCTTGCTTCGCGGCTCATGAAACATTTCATCAACAAGATAAAATTACATTTGGATGATATATTGATTTATGATACTTACATGGTGGAAGATGCCGAATATCTTGTCATAGCGTATGGAATCACGGCAAGGAGTGCTTATCGTGCTGTAAAAATGGCACGGGCTAAGGGAATAAAAGTTGGAATGTTTAAACCAATAACGATATGGCCATTCCCAGCGACAGTACTTAAAAAGCTACTGTCACGTGTTTCAGGAATTGTGGTAGCAGAATTGAACATGGGACAATTTTCTCACGAAGTGAGCAGGATCAACAAAGGGCTTGTGCCTATGGAAACGGTTCTTAGAGAAGATGGAGCGTTGATCCAACCACTCGATATAGTGGATGCTTTGACAAAATTGGCAGGGGAAAGTGAAGACTAACTTAGGAATCTTCTTTTCAATTGTAACAGTCGTCTTTTGGGGGATCTCTTTTGTAGCGATCAAGATCGTTGTAAAAGTGATTCCCCCTATAACGTTAGGGACGCTCAGATTCTCAATTTCATTGTTCGCACTCACTGTTTTTACATTGCTCACCTCAAGAAGAAAAAAATTGCCGAAGGTTGCCAGAAAATATTCTGCCATCGCCGGATTTTGGGGTATAACCGTGTATTTTATATTTGAAAATTTTGGCGTACATTTCACTACTCCATCACAAGCCTCTCTTTTGATAAGTACAGTTCCGATATTCACAATCGCAATAGCAGATATTCACAGGAAAAAGAAAAGCAACTGGAAGCTTTATGCCATGTCTTTTTTGTCCTTAGTTGGTGTGGCTATCATTATCCTATCAAATGGATTCGAATTCAAATTGGGCATTATGGGAGATTCGCTCATACTTTTTGCCGCTTTTTCATGGGGAATGTACACACTTTACGTTAACAAACTCGAGAAATACGATAATTTCTTGATAACACTTGAAATGACAAAATGGGGGCTGATCTTTTTGATACCTCTTTCAGCCATAGAAATGATTGTAGAACAGCCAAATGTAGTGAACTTTCTTCACCCAGATATACTTGTATGGCTGCTGTTTTTAGGAATTCTTTGCTCCGGATTTGGCTATGTTATGTGGAATTACGCGATTAAGAGCCTTGGCTCAAGAACATCAAGTAATTTCATATACATTATTCCATTGGTTTCCATAATTGCAGACTCTCTTATGCTTAAAAATGTGCCAACAATGGGCATTTACATTGGAGGCACATTCGTTATGATCGGTGTCATATTGGGTGAGCGATTTGCAAGGATAGAAGAGATCAAAGCACTCGATTGATCCTGTTCTTTGAATCCAAAACGACTGTTTTCGCCTTGTGAGCTTCCCCTTCATCGAACATGGCGTAAGCCATGATTATAACTTTGTCTCCTATCTCTCCCATGCGAGCTGCCGCTCCATTTAACTCTATCACTCCGGAATTTTCTGGCCCCTTTATAACATAGGTTTCAAATCTCATCCCATTGTCTATATTCACAACTTGAACCAACTCTCCCTCTTCTATTCCAACTGCCGTCATGAGGGCATCATCGATCGTTATAGAACCCTCGTATTCTAAGCTTTTACCTGTAACCCTTGCGCGATGTATTTTGGCGTGTAAAAAGAATTTTTTCATATATTATGGGGCTTTCCTAAGAAAGCGTCCTCCTTTCTTACAACATCATTGGGTGTTGCAAACAACACCTCGAATATAAATATTATATACCTAACTTAGGGTGTTCAACAATTTGGGGACACAAAGTAAACAGCATCCAACCAATATAACTTTGAGTTCTAAATCTTTTTTCGCTTTTCAAGCGATGAGGAATTTTTTGTGATTGATATGTTCTTTGATTAGAGAAAATAAGTAAGCACTTCTTGTTTTTAAATGAGTGGAAGAATTCTCTTTAAGTGTTATAATCCTTAATGATGAAAAAGTTTTTCTGCGATGATACTCTTGGTAAGCTTATGAAGAAGCTTCGGCTTCTCGGATTTGACACTGAATTGTGGGATGGAAATTTCAAAGAAGACAGAATTCTTTTGACCAGATCAAGAAAGCGATGGCAATGCTATCGCGGGGAATCTTTTTTAATCTTCAGCGATAACTGGCGAGAACAACTTGTAGAGCTCGATAAAAGATATTCGATTTCAAAAAGTTCCGAACCGTTTACACGTTGTGCGGAATGCAATTCTGAACTGTTAGATATTTCCACTGAGCGGGTTAAAGATATGGTACCGGAAAGGGTTTATCTATCGGCTACGAAATTCAAGGTGTGCCCTGTTTGTAAAAGAATTTATTGGAGTGGAACGCATGTCAAAAGAATACGAAGGGAATTCAGAAGAGTATTCAACAGAACACTTGGTGAACCAGATAATAAAGACTCTGAATGAGGGAAATCTGGAGGATATGTTGCGCTCTTTGGTGTCTTTGATCGTGAATGTTACAGGTGCTAAGCATGTCGATCTCTACGTTTATGAAGAAGAGCATAAGCAATTAAGGCTCATGACTCCCAATACCGATAATGGTATACAGAAGATAAAAATCAAAGATCTTCAAGCAAACGTTTTGAAACCATTTAACTTCAATGGAAAGCTGGCCATTCCATTAACGCTGAATGAAAAACTCATAGGTGTTACACTTCTCACTGGAGGAAAAGCCCCCAGTGATACTATTTTGTCTCAAGTTTCAAATCTTCTGAAGTTATGTCTTGAATTGGAAAACAAAAATGCCACTATTTTCAAACTTTCAGCACTTGAAGAACTTGATTCATCTCTTATTTCCGCACCTATGAACTTTGATACTCTCTACAATCAAGTTTTAGATTTTGTCATGAGAGTTTTAAACGCTGAAAGTGGTGCGATATGGCTTTCTGGTGGAGAAGAGTTGATTATTTCATATACCCACGGTATATCAGAAAAAGACATCTTGAGACGTCGTGTTAAGATTGGACATGGAATGGTAGGATGGATAGCTAAAAACTCACGTTCGCTTTTGTCCACCTCTTCAAAAAACGATCCAAGAGTATCGAATGACATATTGAGCTTCAAGATCAAATCCGCTATTGGTGTACCGATAATCAAAGATGGGGAATTGATCGGAGTCATGATGTTGTTTAATCGAAAAAATACAGATTTTTACAGAACTTATCGTCATTTTGATGAATTCGATCTTTCCATACTTAAGGCGACGGTTAATCGAATGAGCCTATCGATGAGTCGAATAGAACTCTATTACAAGTTAGACGATGAAAATAAACGCCTTAAAGAACTTCAGCATCAAAGTGAAGAGTACATTTCATATCAAAGGGAGCAGGTTAGACTTCTTAGCGCACTTCAGAAGATAATGAAAGCTATGAGAAATGCAATGGACATTCGAAATGTTTACAAGATAGTTTTGATAGGACTTACTTCGGGTATGGGTTTCGGTTTCAACAGGGCACTACTACTTGAAAAAAACAAATCAACTAAGACCCTTGAAGCAAAAGAATGGCTTGGACCATCTTCAGAAGATGAAATTGATTCTTCATGGCGTACCGCTAAAGAGCGTGAAAATTTGTACGCCGATTTTTCACAATATCTCAAAGAAGAGGCAATGTCAATAGAACTTTCCAACGGCTTAACCAAAATGGCAAGAGGAAAAAGCTTTTCCTACGTGGGAGATTACATATTCGACAGAGTTATAAACCGTGCCAAGATCGTCCATGTAACCCGCATGCTTGTAGAAGAGCGAAAAAATGAGTTCTTGGATCTTTTGAATTTCTTGAAAGTTAATGAGTTTGTGTGCGTTCCCTTAGTGGGAAGAAGAGAAGTTTATGGCGCCATTGTTTTAGATAACAAGTACACGGCTAAACCTATAACGGATGATATGATTGATATGCTTAGATTGTTCTCGGAAAGTGTAGGTTTAACTGTAGAATCGCTCAAGAGTTATTCAGAACTCAAAGAAAAAACATTGAAACTCGAGAAGCAAAAAATGACCGTAGAATACTTTAAAGATTTTGCCCGGAACGTACTTGAAAATTTGGATGTGGCCATTATAGTGGTTAACAGAGAGAATCGTATATTAGAATGGAACAGGAAAAGTGAGGAACTCTTTGAATTCGAGAAAGAAAAAGTTGTAAATTCAACGGTGAACATACTTGGCCCAGAATTTTTTGATATCTTTAACGTGGCAGAGAAGGTTTACAATGTCAGAGAAACCATTTCTCTGAGCGATTACAGATTTGATTTGTACGGTAAAGAGATGTTTTTGAACATGAAATTTTCTCCGCTTTTAGATAACAATGCTATCAACATCGTTGGTTACATCGCCATGTTTGAAGATGTAACGAGGAAACATATGCTTGAGAACGAGGCCAGGAATCGTGAGCGCCTTGCCTTACTTGGAGAAATGTCCGCGAGAGTGGCGCATGAGATACGTAACCCGTTATCTGCAATAGGAGGATTTGCTCAGCGTATTAATAAAAATGCCAAAGATGAAAGAATTTTGAAATACGCGGGTATAATATTAGATGAAACCAAACGGCTGGAAAAAATCGTAAACCAAACTCTTGATTTCAGCAGAGCAAACGTGAATGTCAATTTTGTTAAAACCTCTCTAAACAAAGTTGTCAGAGAAAGCGTTGAACTCTACAAAGAGAAATTCAGCCTTAATCGTGTAGAATTAGAGCTTAATTTGGATGAAAACGATGATACCGTTGAAATAGAACCCAATCATTTTAAAGAGGTAATTATAAATCTCGTTCAAAATGCTCTAGAAGCAGTTGAAAAAGGATCTGGTAAAGTAAAAGTTAGCACACATTTGGACGATGAAGTGGCATCTGTGAAAGTGTGGAATAATGGAACTACAATTCCTCCGGATAAATTGGAGAAAATATTTCGTCCGTTCTATACGACTAAAACGTATGGAACGGGATTAGGTCTTGCAATATGCCGAAAGATCGTGGAAGATGAGCACAATGGAAAAATGGAAGCTAAAAGCAATGGCAACGGTACGGTATTCAGTGTAACTATTCCGAGAAAATCATAATCAAGAAGTGGGATTGCGCTTGGAGAGGTATCGAGAAGCGGCAGTAGATCGAGTGACTTTGAAATAAAACCTTAATTTGTGTGTCAACTTTATAACTTTGAAATCTAAATCTTTTTTCGCTTTG
>CAJXLN010000040.1 GCA_913056255.1 uncultured Thermotogae bacterium
AATTTTTTTCGAATCCTTATCAAGATCGAATCGCTCGTTTATCCATCTTTCAGTTCACACCACTCAGCGTGAAAAGAGATGCCATTTGGCAAAAATCTCGAATTCAAAAGGACTTGCGGTGTGGTATAATTTTTAAAAGCCTGAAAGGAGTGGGGTTCCGGTAAGGAACATTTTTCCCACTTGCGCTCCGCAATGAGCAAAGCGAAATGAAAGGAGTGGGTTTCCCCTGTGGGGAATGTTTTCCCACTTGCGCTCCGCAATGAGCAAAGCGAAATGAAAGGAGTGGCATGATTGCATGTTCTTAGTGGAATGAGACCAACTGGTAAGTTACACATCGGACATTTGATCGTTTTGGAAAATTGGATAAAACTTCAAAATGATGGAAATAAGACTTTTTTCTTTGTGGCAGATTGGCACATGCTGACGACGGGATACGAAAACGTTTCTAATCTTTCAGAGCTTACTACAACTCTTGTGAGAGAGTATTTGGCTGTTGGGTTAGATCCCAAAAAAAGCGTGATATTCGTTCAATCAGCCATAAAAGAACATGCGGAACTTTATCTTTTGTTATCCATGATAGTTCCTCTTGGCAGACTTGAAAGAGTTCCCACGTACAAGGAACAGTTGCGTGAGCTTAAGGGGCGTAATATCTCGACGTTAGGATTTCTTGGTTATCCCGTGCTTCAAGCAGCTGACATATTGATGTATAATGCGGATGGAGTTCCTGTTAGCGAAGATCAAGCTTTTCATCTTGAGCTTACCCGTGAAATCGCGCGGCGTTTCAATTCTCTTTATGGTCAGATTTTTAAAGAGCCCAAGACGTTGTTAACTCCAAAGCTTCTTGGAACGGATGGCAGAAAGATGTCGAAAAGTTATGGAAATACCATAAATATAGATACGAACATGAAAGAAATTGAAAAAACGGTCATGCCTATGAAGACAGATCCGGCGCGAAAGCGAAGGACCGATCCTGGTACACCTGAAAAATGCAACGTGTGGAATTATCATCTTGCCTTTGAAACTCCCAAGGAGAAATTGGATGAGATTCACTACGGTTGTACGCATGCAACTATTGGCTGTGTGGATTGTAAACGTGTGCTTTTGGGAAATATGAAGAAGCGATTGGAGCCTATATGGGAAAGGATTGAGTACTTCAAAACACATCCGAAAGACGTAGAAGATGTTATTTTGGAGGGCAACAAACGTGCAAGGAATACCGCTCAAGAAACCATGAAAAAGGTGAAAAGTGCAATGAACCTTGTCCAATATTAATTTGGAGGCTTTTTTGTGGAGTTAAAGGTTCGTTTAGATGAATTTGAAGGTTCACTCGATCTTTTGTTGTTTTTGGTGCGAAAACATCGAATGAATCCTTTAGAGCTTAGGATTTCCGAGATCACAGATGAATTTGTAGAATATGTGAATGAGATGAAAAAAATAGACATAAACGTCGCATCTGATTTCATGGTAATGGCGTCAACTTTAATGGAGATGAAGTCAAGGCTTCTACTCAGCCCGGAGCCAGAAGCTTTGGAAAAGCAAAATGTCATCGCCAAGAAGCTGTACGAGTATTCTTTGATAAAAGAAGCGGCGCAAAAGTTAGAGGAGCTTTACGACTCACACTCTAAGGAATACAGTATCTCAATTTCATCGGTTAATGAAAGTGAGACACCCGAGAAGATGCCAGAAGATTTTTGGAGTATTTTGAAGTCCGTCGAAGAAGAGATAAAACTCAGAAAGAGAGTCTACAGTATTTCAAAGGATTCTTACTCCGTTGCCAAAAAATTTGAAGAAGTTAAGGATTTTGTAATTCGTAAGCGCAGATCTACCATAAAGGAGATCTTACTTCAAGCCCATGACAGGTTAGAAGCTGTGGTGATCTTCGTGGTCATACTCGAACTTTTAAGGATAAAATTTCTATCTCTTGATCTTGCAAAGGGAGAGGTGTCCGTATACGAAGACGGAATTGCTCGCTGAAATAGAAGCGTTGATAATGGCCTCTCGTGGCCTAAGCGTAAACGCGATTATGCACATAAGTGGAAGGAAAAGAAATGAAGTTTTAGAAGCGATAGATGCCATAGAAGAAAAATACTCCTCTGAAGAACACGGAGTTGAGTTGAAAAACATTGCGGGCAAGTATTCTTTCTTCACTAAAGCAAAGTACGCCAGTGTAGTTTCAAGGTTGAGAAAAAAGTCTGTAATGGACTTGACTCGTTCACAGATGGAGGTCCTGGCCATAATCGTTAAAAATCAGCCCATCAGCATGAGAGAAATATCCGATTTCAGGAGCGGAATGCCAATTGGACAGGTAAAAGAACTCCTTGCGATGCATCTGATAAAGAGGAAGCGAGACAAGAGTAAAAAGGGAAATCCTTACATTTACACCACAACGGATGAGTTCTTGAAAACGGTTGGAATTTCCGATCTTTCTGATATAAGAAAAAAGGAGGATATTTCCGCTGAGAATACAGAAGTATCTGAGAATGTGCGGAATAGCATCGCGCAGAAAAGCTGAGGATTTGATAAGAGCCGGATTTGTAAGGGTTAATGGCGAAAAGATAAAGGATTACGTTGAAGTCGAAGATGGAGACGTTGTAGAGGTCAATGAAAAAGTTGTCAAACCACAAAATTACGTGTATTATATGTTCAACAAGCCTGTTGGATATATCACCACAAGGAAAGATCCTCAAGGGAGAAAAACTGTTTTTGATTTAGTTCATGTTGAAAGTAGTGTTTTCCCTGTTGGAAGGTTGGATCGCGATACTGAAGGCTTACTGTTGTTTACAAATGATGGCGAACTTTCGCAGATATTGCTTCATCCCCGTTATGAAGTTCGAAGAGTGTACGAAGCTCTTGTAGAAGGTGTAATCAGCAAGAAAAAGCTTGAGATGTTAAAATCTGGAGTTGACTTGCCTTACGGTTACACTGCTAAAATGGAGGCAAAGGTTTTAAGGGAAGAAAACGGACTGACGAGAGTGAGGATTTTGATAGGCGAGGGAAGAAAGCGTGAGATACGTCGTGCTTTCAAATACCTTGGACATCCTATAGTTTCGCTTAAAAGAGTTTCTTTTGGCCCTATCAACTTGGATGCACGGATTAAACCGGGTGGATATCGTGAGCTTACGAGAGAGGAAGTCAAGACTTTGAAAGATTTTGTGGATAGAAAAAAGAAAATGAGACCCAGAAAGGGGTCTCATCCTTGAAAAATGTTGAGGGGGGATAGGGGGGTATCCACTGTCGATGAAGATGATAACACATAAAATGTATCGTTCTGATTATGTAACAAAAAAAGTATTGTAAAAACATATTTTCTAATGAGAGGAGTGCTTACAGATGAAAAGAAAGCTTTTCTTAGTGTTCATACTGGCGCTGATGTTGTTAACATTATCTTCCGCCATCATGGCGACTTCTGTAGATCAAAACGGAGTGGATATGCTCATGGGTGCCAGGAATGCCTTACAACTTTACAAACAATACGGTGATACTTCTGGTGTTTCAAATGTCATATCTCAACTTGAGCTTTTCTTGTCCAAATACACAGAGCCAGCCCAGTATATAGGACAAGCGCACGAGTTGCTTGGAGATGCTTATTACCTTTTGAATAATTACGATCATGCCGTTAGAGAGTACAAAAAAGCCATAGGTTATCTTCCAAAGAGTTCTTTTGATTTTGACTATTGCATATATTCAATAGGATATGCTTACATGAGTATGGGTGACAATTCAAATGCCATTTCTTATTTTTCATCACTTTACAATTCTGCTAAATACAGTGATGAGTCAAGAGTACTCGTGGGCAGTATATACGTAAAGATCGGAAAGTACACAGAGGCAAAAAAGGTTTTGGAAAAAGTCAAGATCAACGTATGGAAAGCGTGGGCTATCTTTTACGAAGGCAAAATAGCTTTCAACTCGAAGAATTACCAGCAAGCTCAGCAGCTTTTTTCGAGCGTACCAAATTATTCGAACGATCCAAATGTCATAGAACCGGCTATGTACTACGATGCGTATTCCCTTTTGAACATGAACAAAATTCAAGAGGCTATAAAAGTGGCAGATGAATCCATTAAAAATTATCCGCCCACCGTATGGAGTGTGGATCTTTACACTATACTTGGGGAATCCTATTACAGAGATGGCCAATATTCCAATGCTTTGAATGCTTTTCAAAATGCGATACAACTTGCTCCAAGTCCGGACAAACTTTACAAAGCCCTCAACGCAAAGGCATGGGCGGAATACAAATTGAAGAATTACGATCAGGCTGTGGCAGATTGGGAAAAAGTACTTAACAATTCCAGGGATTCTGATTTAGAACTTTCCGCTGGGCTTAGCGCTGGTGCAACATTGAGAGAGCTCAAACAATTCGATAAGGCTATAGCTCTATATGAAGCCATGGAGCCTAAGTTCACCTCTCAAAAGAATCAGATCATCCTTCAAAAGGGAAAGGCCTATCTTGAATCTGGCAAATACAATGAAGCGGTGGGAACTTTTAAAAAGCTCTCGAATCTTGTCGATCCTATAAGTGATTCTGCAGCTTATTGGTTGGCTTACACGTACAATATCGAAGGGAAATATGGAGATTCCATAAGTGTTCTCAATAAATTGATCGAGGTCAGTAAAGATCCGAACATGAAGTCCAAATCTTACATGCTCGAAGGGGATATTTATTTCAAGCAAGCCAAATACTCAAATGCCGAAGGAGCTTATGAGAAAGCCGTCGCTATCGGAACGAAAGAGACAAAGAATGTGGCAGAGTACAACCTTGGGCTGATTTACTACAACACATCGGAATACTCCAAAGCACTTAATTACCTGGAAGACGTGATGAAGAATCGTGCCACAGATCCCGATCTTGCGCTTAACGCGGCGTATTATCTCAGTCAGTCTTATGTTAACCTTCAAGAGTACAAGTTGGCTCTGCCTATTTATAACTGGATCGTTAACTACGACTTTGAAAATATATACAGGTCATCGGTTTACGTTCTAAAAGCTGTGGCAATGGAAAAACTTGGTCAATATTCACAAATACCATCTTATGTGGATAGTGTGCTTAAGACCTTCCCGAATGTATCTACCAAAAACGATTTGATGTACTACAAAGCTTACGCTTACCTCAAATCTGGAAATATCTCAAGTGCACATGCGATAGCATCTTCTCTGTTGAAAGCAAAAATGTCGAGTAATGCCATGGGTGGAATTCTGTACATAGAAGGAAAATACTATCAGTCTAAAAACAATGCCAGCGAATCGGCAAAATATTTCAAGGATGTTTACACCAATTATCCTTCAAGTAGCGTTGCACCAGATGCCGCTTACGAACTTGGAATGATGTACTACAGACTCGGCAAGTATTCCAGTGCCAAAGAGGCACTTTTCAGTCTTGTTTCGCTGTTTGGAAATGATCCAAGGGTACCGCAGGCATTTTACTACATAGGCATGTCCTACGAGAAATTGGGGCAGATTTCCGCGGCCGTTCAAGTTTACAATACAATAGTGGAGAAATTTCCGAACTCTGGTCAAGCTGCTTTGGCAAAAAAAAGGCTCTCTGAACTGGGAAAGCGGTGAGAGTCGTGAAGGGCTTTACAGTTGTGGCAGCCTTCTTTGTAGTTGCTGCTACCATTCTGGCCCAACCTATATTGCTGGAGATAAATACGAATTTTATCGCCCATAAGCTGGAGCCAGCTGGGAATCTTTCGGCGAGGAATATCGAAGTGCACTTGCCCAAAGCATTTGCCAAACCGACTTTTAGCATTCCGAAATCCGTTCCACTCATATCGATGACTGAAATGACTCATATGGGATACGCGATTTTTTCTGTGCCAGAAAAGAGTCATGAGGTAATGATAAAAGGGCTCAAGACGGTTGTATTCGTTCTTCCAAAGGAGTTGCATTACAAGAGTGCTTTGAAAGTTTCATCTCCACTTCCACATTTTGCTTTTAAATTGCCAGAGAGATTTACCTTTCGTTCGTTGGCTCCTTTGGAGAAAGTTCGTAGGAATTTCGAAGGATTCAGTGTTGAGAACTTGAACATTTCTAAGGGAATACATCTTTCTATCCTTCCTTACGAATCAAAAAAAAGGTTCATTTCGTCTCTCAAAATTCTTGAGATGAAGAAGAAAGTGACAGCGTATTCACCTCTCGGAGGCCTTGAAACGATTGGCAAATTCATAAGGGAAGATAGATATGCTTTTTGGATAACACCAAAGGAATTCGGCATGGATGTAAACACATCTTTGATTTCCAATTGGGTTGTTTATAAGTACACTAAAAGACACATCAGTAATCTGTCATCTTCATTCAGATCAGGACCTATTTCCACGTTGTTCTCAATGAGGGAAGGAAATGTAAGAGCTGAGGCATTTACATACGGTGGAATTTCTTTTGGGACGGAAATATCTTCCGAATCGACGGTTTCATTGTTCGCAAAGATTCCAATTTCTATCGGGAATTTCAGAGCAACCGTCGGGGGAGAGTACGTAACATCGTCTCCGACTCAATTTAAACCGAATATAACTTTAAAATACGATATGGAAGGATTTTCTCCTTACATTTCTTACGGTTATGAAGGAGCGACTCCAACTATGGATGCTGGGCTTATCACGAATGTGCTTTCGGCGGATGGGAGGATGAGTTTGAACTCCACGCCGACAATGAAATTAATTGTTCAATATTTCAGCCCTATTGGGATAATAGGAACGGAGTTGGGAATGAGAAATGATATGTACTGGGCAGATATTCGGACGAGCTCGAAGCCTTTTGGTTTTGATGTTGTACAATTCTCCGCGGATGCTACTGCGCACGTGGAGTCGAGTGGCGCGTACAATGTGTCAGGCAAATTGAATATGGATTTTAACTTCTTTTCTTCATACATTCAAACTTGGGCGAGTGTGGAATTTAACGGTAGTAGTCCACGAATTTTTTATGGCATGGAGGCAAGTTTTTGAGTGAAATAGAGTACGATGTGTACGTTGAAATACCAAAAGCAGAAGTACACACACTTAATTACATACTCGAAGCCGAGGATAACTTTTTGAATGTTCGTCACATCGATCCGGCTTCAGGACTGTTGAAAATCATAGTTATAGACGATCAATTAGAAGATCTCTTGAGACTTTTGGATTCTTTGAAAGATGAATTACATTTAAAAGTGGTGAAATATGAGCCGAATCGTGGAATTCTTTAGAAAACCAATACCGCGAGAGGTAGTAAAAAATGTCCATGAAATATCGTACGATAAGTTAAAGCTTTTGGGATTCGACACGATTATTTTTGATTATGACAACACACTTGCTCCATTCAGACGTGATGTTTCTTACGACGTAGTGAAACTGTTAAACCGATTACTTGATGAGGGTTTTAAAGTGGCAGTGGTTACGAACGCTTCCTTAAAACGGACTGACTCGTTCAGACAGAGAGTGTCAAGAGTGCAAGTTTTTGCCAGAGCACGAAAGCCGGGCTTGAGAATGTTGAAATTGGCGGCAAAAAAACTGAATTCCAAACCATCTGAAACGGTATTCGTGGGCGATCTTTTCTTTACGGATATTATAGCCGGAAATAGACTTGGATTGTACACTATTCTCGTAGAACCATATCCGGGAGTTGGATTCTTTCTTGGAGCTATATCGCTGCTGGAAAGGATCTCTTACAGTGTGCTTTTTTACACATTCGGATGGCTTTTCAGAATGAGTGAACTCGCATCTCCAAACGAATGGCGTCGTAATGTATTTGAAGTGGATTATGACCACATGATATCGAATGGAATTAAGCTCTTCGTTTTTGATATGGATAACACTCTTGCAAAATGGAGGGCTTCTGAGTTGGACAAGGCAGTCTTGGAGCTTTTGAACTACATTTCAGATCGCGCATATGTGGCCGTAGTATCCAATGGAAACTCTCCATCTCTTAACTGGTTGGCAAGGAACTCGAAAGTGAGCATTTTAAGGCATTCACATAAACCTCTTACTGGCAAATTGATGAGACTCATGAAAAAGTACAATGTATCAAAAAGCGAGGTTGTGGTTGTAGGCGATCAGCTTTTCACAGATATCCTTATGTCCAATCTTGCCGGTGTGTATTCTGTGAAAGTTGAGCCGATATCAAGAGAAGAAATATTGTTCACCAAGTTATTGAGAATCCTTGAGAGAATTGTAAAACCGTTGATAAAAGCCAAACCCTCAATGGCATCTGAGAACAAGATGAAAAGTGGAATTAAAAAAATGAAATGAGGGGTGGTAAAAATAAGGGTAGCGGAATTAAACAAAAAAAAGATTCCGGAATTTTCTTCCTTACTTTCTTATTTTACACTGAGACTTAATGCCGCTGAAACAGTCAAGGACTGTGTTGATGAACTGGAAAAAGTTTCCGAGAATTTCTTTGAAAGCGATTGGTACTCTTACATTTCAGAAGAGGAGAAATTCGGGACCGTTCTGAAACGAAAAACATTGGATTTTGCCATGTGGGCAGCTCAAAAGCACCATCTTTCGATTACTCCAATAGACAATTCCATGGTGCTCTTCGTTCCGTTGTTCAGCAGAACGAAAAATCTTGGCGTACTTGTCATGGGAATAAAGAACGATGTGAGTGAGATCACTCGTGGAGTGATAGATGTAGAAAGCTTTTTGGCTTTCGAGACGTCGATGATCATAGAGAATATGAAACTCGCGAAAGAGCTTGTGAAAAAGAACAAATATGTTGCCGAAGCCAAATATTATCTCGAAAATATTTTGAATTCTCTGAAATATGCCGTTGTGGTAGAAGATATTTATAGAAACGAGGAATTTTCAAATATCCCTTATCGAAAACTCATAACAAACGAAGCGGGTTTAAGATCCAAGATAGAAGAAATGGTTAACAATGCTTTCGTTTATAGAAAAGAGATCGCGGAAGAAATAGAACATGATGATGTCTTCTACAGTGTTCACGTCGTTCCAGTCAAGTTATCTTCAGGATTGAAAGTCGTGGCTTCTATACAAGATATCACCAACACCAAAGAGCTTGAAAGGCTTCAGAAGATAAATAGAATGAAAAATGATTTCGTGGCTACGGTTTCTCATGAACTGAAAACACCTTTGTCGGCTATACTTGCTTACTCAGAAACCATTCTTGATTCGGCTGATTCGCTTGATAGTGAAACCCTCAAGCAATTCGTTAGAACCATAAAAAATGAAGGAGAACATCTAAAATCCATAGTCAACGATATGCTCGATTTCTCAAAGCTCGAGTCTGATAGTTTTCCAATGAATTTTAAAAGGGTGAATTTGATCAAATTGATCAGGGAATCTTATGAAGGCTTAAAAGCGCGTGCTCAGGAAAAAGGAATAAAGTTTGAACTGTCGTTACCCGAGCAGGTTGTAAGCGCATATGTAACTGCAGATCCAAAGAGAATACGTCAAATAATCGATAATTTAGTGGTAAATGCTTTTAAGTATGATAACAATCCATCACCAGAAGTGAAAATTTCTCTGTTGGACGATGAAGAGAATTATGTTGTTGAGGTTTACGACAATGGAAGCTCGGTTTCTCAAGAGGAACGCGACAAGGTATTTCAAAAATTCTACAGAGTTGAGACGATGAAAGCAAAAGCGTCGGGTACTGGATTGGGTTTGGCAATTGCTAAGGAGATCGTGGAGAAACACCGTGGAAAAATATGGATAGAAGGGGACGAAAACGAATGTGTTTTCAAGTTTTCACTTCCAAAAAAAGACTGGTTAACTTCGCCAGAACCCTAAACGAGGACAAATTGTGGCTAAAACTCTGAATGATGTGCTTGGAGAGCTCGATTCACTTCCAACACCGAGCTTTGTTGTTACAAAGGTCTTGAAGCTTGTATCCCAGCCCGAGGTTTCGGCATCAGAATTGACAGAGGTTATAGAGAAGGATCCGAACTTGACGGTTCGAGTCATGAGACTTGCAAATTCCGCGTATTACGGTCTTCCACAGAAGATAACTACACTGTCTCATGCTATTATGATCTTGGGATTTAAGACCGTGAGAAATCTTGTTACGAGCATATACATGCACGATGCCTTTTTCAGCTCTAAATTGAAAACCGAATCGTTCAGCGTTGATAAGCTATGGTGGCATCTGATAGCCACTGCGATTGCCACAGAACAAATTTCCGATGAGGTGGGATTTATAAATAAAGAGGAGCCATTCCTGGTAGGAATAATTCACGATCTTGGAAAGATCGTCGTGGCCAGACTCTTTCCATCTTACACAGATGCCATAATAAAACTTGCGTCGATGGAATCCATAACGTATCTTGAATCAGAGAGAAAATTAGGTTTGCTCGATCATGTTTCAATTATAAGATATCTCTTAGAAAAATGGGAATTTCCCCACGAAATACAAACGGCAGTGGACTTTCATCACGATCCCGAGAAGGTGAATGAAGAAACGCTGAGAGACATTGTGTACATTTCTCATGCCGCGGATGTGGTCGCAAATGTGCTCGATCCAAAGGCGTCTGGAAATTACAAACTTCCAATCATGAACAAGAGAGTTTGGTCATATTTAGAGCTTAACGGTACATCCTTCCTCGAAATTGCAAAAGAAACTCGTGAAATGACGAGAAGGGCTACGGATTTCTTTAACATATGAAAAAGCCTATCGGATTTTCGATAGGCTTTTTGTTGGTCGGGGCGACTGGATTTGAACCAGCGACCTTCTGCGCCCCATGCAGACACGCTAGCCATCTGCGCCACGCCCCGAGAAACTAACTGACAGTATTATATCACCAATCGGATTAAATACAGGTTATCGCCTATTTACCGGTTTTAATTTTTTCTCTGGATGTTGAACTCTTCGCAGAATCTGTAGAGTAGTATCCACCACCCTTAAATATAATTCCGACATTTCCGATCTGCCTGATCATCTCTCCACCGCAAATATCACATTTCACATTGTCAGCTTCGGAGGGTTTTCTCAAAAGTACAGCTTCGTGGCCACAGTTTTTGCAAACATACCTGTAAAGTGCCATCACAATCGCCTCCAATTCACAATTGATCATTCTTTAAGAAATTTTACCACATTTTTTTTAATTTTCCTTCTCGAATTTTGTGTGTATGTTACATTCCTACCTTGACTCAAGTTAACATTTAAAAGTCAATGTTCTTTTATACCTCAACTATGCACTTTCAAATTGGAACTTGAATACTGAATAACGGTCTTTGAAAATAGTAGGGGCACGGCGCGCCGTGCACTTTATGCTTTGAAATCTAAATCTTTTTTCGCTTTTCAAGCGAACAGGAATTTTTTTCGAAGCCTTA
>CAJXLN010000041.1 GCA_913056255.1 uncultured Thermotogae bacterium
AATTTAAGGCTAGATTATTCGTTTTCTTAAAGGTAAAGGGAGAAAGTAGAAATATACTTTCTTTTTTTGAAAGCCTTATTATAAAGAATAAAGTCTATTCTTGACTGTTTTCATTTTCTCCATCCTATGTCCTATCAAAAATCTTTCGTAAGGTCTCCTTTACAAAATCAGCTTTGGCTACAGATAACTCTGGCAGCCCTACGGGGAATCGAACCCCGGTTTCCTGGCTGAGAACCAGGCGGACTAACCACTATCCGATAGGGCCATCAATATGATATCATATTGATGTGTTTCTTTCAAAGTGATTGGCTTTTACAAGAGTGTTAACTCTCGTCAAGGCCAATTGCGTTGATGAACAGTTGCGTTACGAGAAGGAGGGGTGATTTATGAAGAGAATTACCGTGTTTCTTTTGTTGCTAACTATTCTAAGCGTTACTCTTTTAGCCCAAGCATCTCTTAAGGACATAATCATAACTCCAACGGAACCCTCAAGTTTGACCATTCAAGTTTGGACAAATCGTGCCCTGGGAGCTACCTACTACCAAGGAGAATCCATACATATATATTTTAAAACCTCACAAGATGCATACGTAACACTTTACGATTACACACCCGAAGGAAGTGTAAGGATCCTCTTTCCGAATTTTTTCCAACAGGACAACTTTGTTCGCGGTGGAGAAGTGTATGTGATTCCCAATCCTTCTTACAATTACAATTTAGTCGTGTCAGGACAGAATGGCAGGGAGGTGATTGAAGCTGTCGCGAGCACCTTACCAAATGTTTTACCGTCAACACCAAAGATAAAAAAACAGCCATTTATCGAAATGCCGAATGCTCTTGATTTCATGAAAAGTTTGAAGATCAAAATTGTGGGCAAACCGATCGCTGTTGCGACTACTTACTTTTATGTTGGCTATGTTCCGAGAACAGGTGTTGTTCACTTCACTTCTAATCCATCAGGTGCAACTCTTTTTGTGGATGGTATCAATGAGGGAAAAACTCCAACCGATCTTCGACTTGCCGAGGGCAACCATCTTGCCGTTTTCTGGCAAGGCATGTACCATATTTCTAAGGATTTTACCGTCAAAGCAGGGGCTTATCAAGTGATATCAGCCGTGATACCGATTACACCACCAACTGTTTCATTTAACGTTAAAGTTAATGTGAGCACGAGTCCTTACGCGGCTCTTGTTTTTGTGAACGGTAAAATGTTGGGAATTTCGCCATGTACGATCGATTTAACACCAGGAGTTTACGAATTCACAATTGTGAAGCCTGGCTATCATACGGTTGTGAAGACAATGACGATAAAAAATCCCGTTACCAATTTCAATTTATCATTGAGCAGAATAGGAAATTACACATATTGGTAATTCAGAATTCTATAGAGGAGGAAGCGCGTATGAGAAACTACAGAGAAATTTCACTTTGGAAAGACGTAACGGAGGAGCAATGGAACGATTGGAAATGGCAGATCGCACACAGAATAATGGACTCTGACACACTTTCAAAAGTCATTCCAATTGATGAGGACGAAAAAAGAGCGATAACTTCGAGTCTGGAACATCTCAGAATGGCTATCACTCCTTATTACGCTTCGTTGATCGATCCGAATGATCCAAAGGATCCGATAAGAAAACAGGCAGTGCCTACCGTCAATGAACTGTATGTGGCGCCAAATGAAAGTGCAGATCCCCTTTTTGAGGATGTGGACTCACCTGTTTACGGTCTTACGCATCGTTATCCTGATAGAGTTTTGGCCCTCGTAACAGATCAATGCTCTATGTACTGTCGGCATTGTACCAGAAGGCGTAAAGCCGGAGAAACGGATATGCCCATGCCGATGTCAAAAATAGACAAAATGGTCGAATACGTCTCGGTTCATGAAGAGATAAGAGATGTTTTGATATCTGGAGGGGATCCTTTTACTCTTTCCACAGAAAGGCTCGAAGAAATAATAAAGAAGTTTCAGGCAATTCCGCATGTTGAAATCGTAAGAATCGGCACTCGAACTCCTGTTGTCATGCCTCAGAGGATCACTGATGAACTCGTTAACATGCTTAAGAAACACCACCCTATATGGGTTAATGTCCAATTCAATCATCCAAATGAGATCACCCCCGATTCAGAACGCGCCCTTGCGAAGCTTGCAGATGCAGGAATTCCACTTGGCAACCAATCCGTTCTGTTGCGAGGAGTGAACGATTGTCCACAGATAATGAAAAAACTCGTACATCTGCTCGTTAAAAACAGAGTTAGACCTTATTACATATATCAGTGTGACCTTTCAAAAGGACTTTCTCATTTCAGAACAACTGTTGCGCGCGGTATAGAAATCATAGAGTATCTTAGGGGACATACTTCTGGATATGCCATTCCAACCTATGTCATAGATGCACCTGGAGGTGGAGGAAAGATCCCAGTCAATCCTCAGTATCTGATATCCATGGGCGCGGGAAAAGTGATTTTGAGAAACTATGAAGGTGGCACCTTCATGTATGAAGAGCCGGACGATTACAAACCCTCTTGTGATCAATATTACATCCCCGAAAAAGAACAGAGTAGTGTTGGAGTTGCCGGACTTATGGAAGGCAAACACGAATTCCTGCTTCCTGCCGGTAATGAACGACGAAAACGGATTAGGGAATGGAAAGAACAGAAGAAAAAATCTTTGAAGAAATAAAGAATTGCCGCACAATTTCGGTAATTGGATTGGCAAAAAACGTTGGAAAAACCACAGTCGTTAATTTTTTGCTGAGCAGACTTAAAAGAGTTTGTGTGGTCACGATAGGTCGTGATGGAGAGGAAAGAGACACGATTTTTAACACTCCAAAACCAGGCGTGCACATTCCAAAGAATTCTTTTGCCGTTGTGCCAGGCTCCATATTGCCTGAATGGGGCGAAATACTTGAAACTTTTGATGTTCCATCCGGAAAAGTGGCTCTTGTTAGAGCGAAAATGGATGTAGACGTTCAGACGATCAGGATGGGAAGTTTTGAGACAACGGCGAGAATTTCGGAAAGGTTGATGAATTATTGTAAACACGTTGTTGTGGACGGTGCTTTTGGAAGAACGGGTATAGCCTCTTACACGGATTGTGCGATCATTGTAACGGGCGCAGAAGTTGGTCAAAATGTTGAAGAAGTGATCTCAAAAACCGTTAAAATCATTAAAAGAATAACGACTCCATCTGTAGAAAGTGATATCGCGAAAAAATTGAAAAACTTCTCAGACAAAATCGTGATCGGCAAAGATGGAAAATTATCCGTGGTGAATGTGGACGGAGTTGCTGGACACGAAAAAGAGATCGTGAATGCTTGCGATGGAGTTGATTTTGTTTACCTTCCAGGTGCGGTGGACGACGAAATAGCTTCGAAGCTGAAATGCGACATAGTCGTTCCGAGCAGTGAGCATATATTTTCCGATCGTGGAAAGTTCAAAGTTCTCAATTCCGCCCATATTGTAGCTGTGGCTGTGAATGCTACATCTGTAAAAGGATTTGAGTTGGATTCTAAAGAACTCACTTTTGAACTTCAAAAACGATTAAATGGTATAATCGTTTTTGATGCACTCTACACGTAACCGTTATACAATGAGAATCAATTGAAAGGAGTTAGTGTTTATGGAATTCGTTGTTAAAAGGAGTGAGATATCTTTTCATTTAGACTCGCTTTCAAGAGCTGTGGCTTCGAGACCTATAAGGCCAGTCTTGAATGGAGTCCTTTTTGAACTTAAAGATGGCTTGACGATGACTGCCACGGATATGGAATTCACGGTCAGATCGAAAATATCGAATGTAGGCGGGACTGGCGCTTTTGTTGTGGATGCCAAAACGATTCACGAAATTGTGAAAAGCCTTCCTGGAAACGAAGTGCACTTTTCAAAAAATGGAGACAAATTGGAAATATCTTCAAATAGAAGCAAATTTCAGATATTCACTCAAGATGCAGAAGAATTTCCTGAAACGAGAATACCTGAAGACGGAGCACAATACGAATTGGATCGGGTAAAACTTGCCGAAATGATCGACAGGGTTTCTTTCAGCGCCGCAACAGACGAGAGTATGCGAAATATCAACGGAGTTTATTTTGAGATGGAAGATGGCAACTTCAGAACTGTTGGAGTTGATGGTTTCAGAATGGCACTTGCCGAAGAGAAAATCGACAACGCTGGAAACTTGAATTTCCTTATATCACTCAAAGCTGTCAGGGGACTTGCACGTTCATTGGGAGTTGCGTCTGTGGAAAAAATAAACATGCGTTTTGAGAATAGACAGGTGGCATTTGAAATAGGCAACGTTGTTTTAGTTTGCAAGGTTGTGGATGCGGACTTTCCGAATTACCGACGTGTCATTCCAGAAGAGTTCAAGACCCGTGTCGTCGTCGACAAGAGTGAACTTCATGATGCGGTAAAGAGAGCGAGCATAGTGACTCGGGCTGGCACTGAGGCTGTGAAGTTTACAATTGAAGAAGGAAGTATGAAAATTTCGTCAAAAAGTGCTGATTTGGGTGAGGCGGAAGAAACACTTGAAGTTCAGACTGAAGGAGAACCAATAGTTCTTGCTTTCAATCCGACCTTTATACTTGATGCGCTTAATCACACCAACGAGGAGAAGGTACAGTTGAATTTTGTAGATGCAAACAAGCCGCTGATGATTGACACCCCGGATCTTGAGGGGTATTTCTTTATCGTGATGCCGGTGAGGATCTGATGAGAGCGGGCATTGGATACGATGTTCATAGGCTTGTAGAGGGGCGAAAGCTCGTACTCGGCGGAATAGTGATACCCTATCCCAAAGGATTGTATGGCCATTCTGACGGTGATGTCATTGCCCATGCAGTGGGAGACGCCATTCTTGGGGCAAGTGGTCTTGGAGATTTGGGAGTGTACTTTCCTCCTAACGATCCGAGATATGAAGGCATCTCTTCCATGATCATTTTGAAAGAGATAAAGGATATGGTAAAGAATCAACGATTCAAAATAGATTACATAGATGTAACGCTCGTTATGGAAGAGCCCAAAATATCACCGTATGTTGATGAGATATGCACAAAGATGTCCGAGGTCCTTGAGATGGACAGAAAAAGGGTTAGCGTGAAGGCAACCACAAATGAAGGGATGGGCTTTATTGGCCGCAAAGAGGGTGTCAGCGCAATGGCCGTTTGCCTGTTGAAAGAAGAGATTTGACTTTGGAGCTTTGGTGGAGCGCTAAAAAGTGAATATCCTGGGAAAGATCACGATTGGCCAGTACATTGCAAAGGATTCTTTTTTACACAGACTCGATCCTCGCTCCAAAATACTATTCGATCTCTTTCTTATAACCTCTGTTTTTCTGGTTACCGACTTTTATCAGTATGCGCTGCTGGGTGGTGTGATTCTTTTTATGATTTTTGCAAGCAAAGTTCCCTTTTCCCATTACATGCGCGGTTTAAAAGCACTGTGGATATTGATCGCTTTGACGGCTGTCTTTCAGATCTTTTCAGGCACTGGAAATGTGATTTTTGAGTTTGGATTTCTTAAGATAACAAACGTGGCAGTTAGCAACACGATATTCATAACCCTGAGGTTGATCTTCGTTATTCTCGCAGCGTCGATTTTAACGCTTACAACCTCTCCCATACAACTTGCAGATGGTCTTGAAGCGCTTATGCGGATGTTTCACTTTCCAAAAGAATGGGCTCATGATTTTTCCATGATGATAAGTATAGCGTTCAGATTTATACCCGTTTTGTCGATAGAAGCAGAACATGTAATGCGTGCCCAACTTTCAAGGGGTGCACGTTTCGATAGAGGTGGACTCATACAAAGGGTAAAGGGTATGGTGCCCCTTTTAATTCCTCTCTTCGTTGGAGCGGTGAAAATGGCTGATGAATTGGCAATCGCCATGGAGGCAAGATGCTACAGAGGCGCTGAAGGAAGAACCAAGTACAAACAGTTGAAAATGAAGAACACAGATTACATTCTCATCCTGACTGGTGCCATTTTGATCTTAGCGATCGTTCTTCATTCGTATGGGGTCAACGTCATATGAGCGGAGGAGAAAAAACATGAACGTTGAAGTTCTCTCCATTCCAACTGAAAAGCCAAGGCGTGATTCTTACGATCTGATCATTACGATAGACACCTTACGTGCATCAACCGTGATCATCAAAGCTCTGTACAATAGTGCTATGGGTGTGTATCCAGTTAGCACGCTTTCGGAAGCGAAAAAACTGAAGACCATTTTGCCATCAGCTATCCTTGCTGGAGAGAGAAAATCCTTTAAAATAAAGGGATTCGATCTTGGCAATTCTCCTTTGGAGTTCACAAAAGATAACGTGAATGGTAAGAACATCGTTCTTACAACATCAAACGGTACAAAGGTGGTAAAGAAGTTTAAAAAATTCGGGAAAACGGTGACCATGGCCCTTTCGAATGTAAAAAGTGTTGTTGAGTACTCAAAAAATTTTCAAAATATATTGGTGGTTTGTTCGGGAAGTCACGGCGAAGTTGCGATGGAAGATCTTTACACGGCAGGTGTATTTGTGAGCATGCTCGAAATGCCGGCTCTTAACGATGGTGGCCTGATCGCTCGCGCTTTATCGAATGAAAAACCGATCAAGATCCTTAAAACTGCGCATCATGGAAGATATCTCTCCGAAAAAGGGATGGCAGAGGATCTTGTGGAATCCTGTATTGAAAGGGATGTAATACCTGTTTTGAAAAGAGATCCATCTGGTTTGAATTTCTTTGGGAGGCAAATAACGTAACGTCAATTACCTTCCGCACAAGTACAGAGAGCTTGTGAGACCAAGTCCTTGTGCCGATTGGCTACAACTATTATTTTTGAAAGGAGGATGCGTCAATTCCTCTCACCAATAAACCGGAGAGTTTCCTTGACGCAAATTCTATGAAAAAACAGAACACATCTCGCCACTTTGTGGTACTCTCCTTGCTTTTACTCATTTCAGCCACACTCTTTGCAGGTCCGATAATAGGAGGGTTTTCATTAGACACTCCAATTCTTTACATTTCTGAACAGCCGTATAGCCTTTACTATTATCCAGGTGTTGCGTACGATGTTAATTACGCTAAGTCTGGCAATTTTGTCATTGGAGCGGGATTCAGTTTTCCAATTCCATGGATGAACTTTTCGCAGCTTCCATTGATGAAAAACGAACTTCCCATTGCGCTTGCAATGGCAAAATCTGAAAGCGGTTTTCAGAATTATTCAAGGAGTCGATCGGGCGCTGAGGGACTCATGCAATTCATGCCTGAAACCGCAAGTGAGTACGGGGTGCAAAATCCTTACGATCCTTTCGAAAGTGTGCGGGGTGCTCTTAACTACATAACGAAATATGAGAATTACTTTTCTTCTCTCAAGCTCGCCTTTGCCGCGTACAACGCTGGTCCGGGAGCAGTCATAAAATACAAAGGGATACCGCCTTATCCCGAAACACAAGCTTACGTAAAAAAAGTGATGAAATACGTGTCCGAGTATTCAAACGGTTTGCAATATCCTATCATATATGCGCGCGTTGGGATTTTTGGAGAATACCATTCTTCTGGAAAAGTTATCGTCGGTCTTTCTTATCCACTGCCTCCGGGTCAAGTTGATCTGTGTCCAGAAGTTACATTCGATTCCACAAAAGTTGAACTTTCATGGATTTTGAGGGTCAACATTGCAAAGACACACATAGCCTTAGAGCACTCCAAGACAGATCAGATGGAGATCTCGTCTGAATTCGGACCGCTTACCGCAATAGTGGGAAAATATTCGGACGGGGTGGCGGCTTCTGGAGTGCTCGATCTTTGGGGACACAAGATTTTTGGATCGATATCCGAGTCCGGAAAAGTCAGATACGGCATTGCACTTAAAATATTCGGATTTTACGCTGAAGCCTGGAGTGAAAATGGTGACTACCAATTTGCGATGAATGGGAGATGGTAAGCTTTGAACTTTTGGATATCTCAATCGGAAATAAATGAGCTGCTGAAAGTCAATTTTGGCGCCGAAGCCAAGATAGAAAATGGCGACTTGAAAATTTCCGCAATGATGGGAATGGTTAAACTCAGCTTAAAAGCGCCCTCTGTACCGGCAGCTTTGAACAAACCATTGATTTTTGATATCTCTATGAGCCTTACGGTTAAGATGTTTTTGGGGAAAATAAGGCAAGAATTGAAAAATCGCAAACTTGACAAGGCAATTCAAATAGATCAATCCAAGCTTTCGATAAATTTGAACGAGCTTGATGAGAACCAATTTGTAAAATGGTTGAAATCCAAGACACTTCGTCAATTGAATTTCAAAGATGGAGGAATTTCTATTGTGTTGGGAGACGATCCGTCAATCATCTCCGCATAAATAAAAATAAATAAAAGCTTGTGATGGCAATCCCTCATATCAAAGGCTACAACTATCCTTTTTGAAAGAAAATGTGTGTCAATTCCGTTTCTCAATGAATCGGGGATTTTCCTTGATAAAAATTTGATGAATTGCCAATGCGTTGAATACACGAATTGCTTGACTGTATCGATTCTTTAAGGTATAATCAGAGATGTCAGTTTTGCCGAGGTGGTGGAATTGGCAGACACGCAAGATTCAGGTTCTTGTGGGCAATATTAGCTCATGCGGGTTCAAGTCCCGCCCTCGGCACCATGTAGAGTATTGGGAAGAGACTCCGAAGGCTTTTTATACTTCTTGTGATATTATTATTGACAGGGTAAAAGTTCAAGTATATAATCGGGCAAGTGTATTTTATTAATTAGAAAAAATGTGAAAGGAGGGAATTTAGGGAAAAAGGGAAAAATCATTTCTAACCAAAGGGGGTTGGTTTTTTGTTATTCAAAAATAGGAAAAGAAATAATATTTTGAAGGGAGGTGTTTTCCTGCAATCAATTATGGTTGACAGGAGGACGAATGAGTAAAAAGGTAATAGGTTTAGCTCTATCAGTAGCATTGTTGATGATTGTCCTGTCCGGGTGTTTCCTTTTGCCAAAACCTGACACCATACCACCAACAACGGCGATCACATCGCCTACAAATGGTGCGAATTTCGAGGTGTTGCCTGGAGAGACAAAAGATGTTACAGTCGCGGCTTCGGTAACGGCGCACAGCCCAATTCAGTCTGTTTCATTTACTCTTTATTCATCAGGCGTACCTCAACCACCAGTAGATGCACAAGGACCAATCGGAAAACTATCTGGAACGTTCACTTACACATTTAAAAATCTCACAACTGGGAAATACAGTGTTTCGGCTGTAGCTTACAGTTCAGCCAGATTTCCGGGACGTGCGAGCAGTAGGTTTGGCATCACAGCCACAACAGTTTATCAGAATCCAGTTGTTGGTGACATCACACTCACTCCAAACTATCAGGGACATTACGTGACCAACAGCCCAATTACTTTCAGCGCGATGGTTACCAATCCCAACAACACAGGGAGTCTAAACGTTACAGCCACTGTTAATGGAAATACAGCGAGTTTTGTTTCTTCTAACAATGGTCTTTACACGTTTAAGTACACGCCGACAATGGCTGGAACGTACACTTTTGCCGTTACGGCCAATTTGACAATCGGCTCAAAAACAAAAACGGCGATGAATTCCAAAACAACGCAAGTGTATGAAAAACCAGCGGTTTCCAATCTGAAAAGTCCAACAGATTACTCTGTGGCAACAACAGCCGCATCTTTTACATTCACAACAACTTCTGGTGTTACAGCCTACCTGAATGTAAATAGTTCTACCCCTGCTACACCATATACATCTGGAGACACTATTAATATTGATCTCGTTCCAAATCAGTGGAATACTCTCACTTTAACCTTTAAGGATCCGTGGGGCAATCCTCTGACAACAACTTCAACAGTTCACGTGCTTGGAGTTAAATCCTCTAACTCAGCTGACACACCATACGTTTTCTTGATTGACAAAAGCGGTCATGTTGTCAACACAAATGACTGGATAGATGTTGCAGCTGGCACGAAAATAGACCTTTACGGGTACATACTTAAAGGCAAGGATAACATAAGCAACTACAACATCCAGGAAACGTACTACACAAATCAGAACCTCACGACGATATATCAAAATCAAACGGGTTCTGTGGCTTCTGAGACGAATTTAAGCGCGAGTAGTGTACCTTTGAGACTGGTTTCTTATCTTCTCAATCCACAGGCAACCGATACATTCGTTAAATTCGACATCAACGTCAACAATTCAGCAGCTGCCTTCCTTAGATACGACGTTAGCCCAGTTGAAACTAACTCGATTACGTTGACAGTGAATTCTAATGGCACTTACGAAAGTGTACCAGCGACGGTTAATGTTGTTATCAATTCTAAACAGCCAATAACTTCTGTAGTTCTTGGGCAGCCTTTCAAAGTTGGCGCACCCTTTAATGATGAATATGCCACAACGACTGCTTACTCCAATTCCAAAAACAAAACGAACACGATGGATTTCAATGTGAAATACATAGTACCTGTTAGCACAGTTGTTGCCAGCGGTATCAACTCTTATGGTATGGCACATGGCACACTCCCGTACAAAGTCGCGTTCTACGGGCCGTCTGGTAAATACCAAATAGGTGCAACCGTTACATCTATAGCATCTCAGTCGGCTTATGCCACGACAACGTACGATGTTCAGGCTGACACTGCAGCTCC
>CAJXLN010000042.1 GCA_913056255.1 uncultured Thermotogae bacterium
CTTTGGCATGTAACTTCAAATGGAAGAAGAGCGAAGAAAAGAAATGCACACCGCTTATGTAAAAATGCGTTACACCATGAAAGAAATCGCGCAAGAGTTACATATCTATTATTCAAAAGAAGAAAATTTGCATTTCAAGACCTGATCTCGATTTTTTTTGCTATCTTCGCTGCAAGGGCAGCATTAGACAGGGCCAAATGGACATTTGCCTCTAAAGCTTGAGGCACAAGTTCGACGATTTTTGAGAGCAAAAATGGTGTCACTTCTTTTCCGATTATTTTTTTGATTTTGGCTTCTTTAAGAGCCTGCTCAATTGCATTGTTAACGACATCATTTGGTATTTCATGCTCTTTCGATATAGGGTTTGCGACAAGAATTCCTCCGTCCATTCCCATTTTTTTCTTTGTTTTGTACAATTCAGCGGCCTCATACGGACTATCTACGTGCATTTGAAGCCTTGATCCACTCTTTGTTGAATAAAAAGAGGGAAAGTCCTGCGTTTTGTATCCAACAACTGTTACACCGAGAGTTTCAAGAATTTCAAGTGTTTTCGGAATATCAAGAATGGATTTTACACCAGCCGATACGACGAGTATCGGTGTTTTAGAGAGCTCAACGAGATCCGCTGAAATATCAAAGGTTTCGTTTACTCCTCTGTGTACTCCCCCAACTCCACCAGTTGCAAAAACCTTCACTCCGCCAAAGTTGGCACAGATCATGGTGGCTGCCACGGTTGTAGCACCGTCTAACTTCTTCGATACAGCGTATGGAAGATCCATTCTACTGAGTTTCATAATTTTCTTCGCTTTTGCCAGATATTCGATCTCCGATTCATTCAAGCCTATCTTTACTTTCCCGCCTATTACCGCTATGGTAGCTGGAACAGCACCGTTATCTCTTACTTCTTTTTCAAGTTCAAGTGCAGTTTCGAAATTAGTCGGATAAGGCATGCCATGAGATATTATCGTTGATTCAAGTGCAACCACGGGCTGAGAATTTTTCAACGCATTTTTTACTTCGGAAGACATTTCCAAAAAATCCATTATTCGAACCTCTCTTCCATGACTTTTTTGAATATTTCGTAATCGCTTTTCGAATATAAACACATTCTAATCAATTCCAAGTCGGATTCATTTTCCTTGAAGTAGTGCTCGATCGTTTCAAAGAAAATCTTGGCACACCTTTCCTTGGGAAATCCGTATATTCCAGAACTTACAGCGGGAAATGATATACTTTTTACTCCAAGATCATCGGCTTTGGCAAGGGAATTGTAAAAGGCATTGTACAATTTTTTATCTTCATCACCCTCACCCCATATAGGGCCTACCGTGTGAATTACGTATCGTGCTTGTAAGTCTCCACCAGAAGTTACAGCCACTTCCCCTGTCGGGACCGTTCCATGATTTTTCACATATTTTCGAGATTCTTTGTTTATGATGGGTCCACCCGCTTTCGATATTGCAAGCGCAACCCCTCCACCATGCTCAAGATGAGAATTGGCAGCGTTGACGATGGCATCCGTATGTTCTTTTGTTATATCACACTGTGCTATTTCCACCTGTGTTTTCCCGTTTTTAACACTTTTCAACGATTCAACACTCCTCATTTCCGTCTTCTTTTATCTCCATCAAGGCAGCTTCGCTATTTCTATCTTCTATGGTTACCCTCTTTATGGCTATCGCTGCTATTATAGCACCGACTGATGCAATCATTGAAATCATGAAAGCACGTGTTATCGATGTGGAAAGCCACTTTGCCATGTCAGAAAAGACACCGATAAGTATGGCGTGAACGCTTGGTGGGCTTTTTTCAAGTATCTTGGATTTATTCATGAGAAACTGAGGAGATTTCATCATGGACAAGAACTCCTTTGGAAGCATGAAATTTAAAATTTTCGGAAGACCGTTAAGTTTCGCTGCGAATGTGTTGTTGACAACAGTACCCAACACAGCCGTTCCAACAGTTCCCCCTACACTTCGGAAAAACTGCACTGAAGAGAGAGCCAATCCCGTGTAACGTTTACTCACGGCACTTTGCATGACCACCATGAGCATTCCCATGGGGAGCCCAACCCCAAGACCTACTATGATCATTGCCAGGGAAATATCCCAACTCGGTGAATTCACGACGAATTGAGACATTCTGAACAGTCCATACGTTATCGCTATTGTTCCTATTATGAATGCCATTTTGTACTTTCCCGTCTTTGAAATGTAAAGTCCTCCAGCTATGCTCATCAATACAGCAGACAGCATCATGGGCATGAGGATCAGACCGGAATTGGTGGCTGATTCTCCTTGAACTGCCTGAATGAAGAGCGGAAGATAGACTGCAACTGCGAATAATGAAAATCCTATGATAAAATTCATGATATTTCCAACAGTAAAAACCTCATTCTTGAAAAGTGATAATTCCAATATCGGTTCTTTCACACGTCTTTCCACGAAAAAGAAAATCACAAATAATGCCGCAGAAACTATGAAAAGTCCCCATACTTGAAGTTCATTCCACGTGTGATCTTGTGAGGCGAAAGATAATCCAAGAAGGAGATTTAACAACATTCCTCCCAAAAGTATTGCACCTAAGTAATCGATTTTCTTACTTACAGCATTTCTTCCGAGCGTTTTTGGCAAGAAGAAGTACGCCATTATAAGGGCTGGAATCCCTATAGGCATGTTGACATAAAAAACCCAATGCCAACTTATTTTATCCGTTAGAAATCCACCTATGAATGGCCCTATAACACTTGAAACTCCAAAAACCGCCCCAAGTAGTCCCTGAAATTTTCCACGTTCTCGCGCTGTGAAAACGTCACCAATTATTGCAGGGCCTATTCCCATGGTCATGGCAGCTCCTATTCCCTGAATTGTTCGAGACCCGATTAACCAGTATATACTTTGTGATAACCCTGCACTCCATGAAGCTCCCATGAAAATCGTCAATCCGGCCATATAGAAATATTTTCTTCCGAACATATCGGAGAGTTTTCCAAATATTGGAATGAATATCGTGGAAGAAAGCATGTAAGCTGTGAAGACCCACGCATAAAGGGACATCCCACCAAGATCGTTTATTATTCTTGGCATGGCAGTACCGACAACTGTTTGATCCAGCGACGACATAAAAATTGCCGTTAATACGGTTATAAGGGCTCCAAAGGCGACCTTTTTATCAACATTAGGCATTTTTGTTAGCTCCTTCCAACTTTTCCGCGATATCTTCTATAACTTTAAAGGCTTCAAACAGTCTTTTCACTTCTTCATCAGGTAAAACTTTTAATTTCTCGTATACGTACGATTCAACCACTTTTGTGATTTCATCGATCTTCTTTTCCCCTTTTGCGCTTAGTTTTACCCTCACAACACGACGATCCTTATTCGAACGCTTTCTTTCAACATATCCATCTTTTACGAGAGTGTTTAGTGACTCACTCAAAGTGCTTTTTTTTTGGCCTAAGTGAGATTCGAGCTCCGAAATTTTCAAACTTTTACCTTTTGAACGATATTTGAGTCCAAATAAGATCTTGAGAGCAGTCCAGGAAAATTCTAATCGAGAATGATCAAAACTCTTGAAAAGTTGCTTCAAAAATCTTGGATAAGATGTGAATAGTATTATCAGTTCATCTTTCATAAGTTGAAGTCTCCTTTTTCGCGATCACGTTTTTTAATTCTATTCAGAATAATTCATTATAGAACTATTCTTTTAAGAACTATTTAAAATTCATTTGCAGATTGTCGGATTCTTCAAAATCTTTTTTCGCTTTGCAAGCGATAAGGGATTTTTTCGAAGCCTTATCAAGACCGAATCGCTCGTTTATCCATCTTCCAGTTCATCACTCGATTCACTGCATATGAACGTGTCGAGAGTTTCTGAGTGGATCAAAAACATCTTGACTTTTTACAACCTACAGAGATTTGTGGAATCACATTATGTGTAATATAATAAAATGTGTGGTATTGGGAGAGTCCATTCATATGATCTGCGGGGAGGTATAAGAATATGCAAGTTTTGAAACCAACGGAAGTTATTGAAATGATACCAAATGGTTCTACCCTTATGGTGGGAGGATTTCTGGGTGTCGGTACACCAGATTGTCTTATGGATGAGATCATAGATCAAAAGAAAAAAGATCTCACCGTTGTATGCAATGATTCAGCCTTTCCAGATCGAGGAATTGGCAAATTGATCGTTGCAAAACTCGTCAAAAAACTTATTGCCTCCCACATAGGTACAAACCCAGAAACACAACAACAGATGATCAAAAAAGAATTGGAAGTTGAGTTAGTTCCTCAAGGCACTCTTGCTGAGAGGATCCGTGCTGCTGGTGTGGGCTTAGGTGGAATACTCACTCCAACCGGAGTCGGCACTAGTGTAGAAAATGGAAAACAAGTGATCGAGTTGGATGGAAAGAAATACCTCTTGGAACTTCCAATTCACAGCGATTTTGCTCTTATAAAGGCCAAGCGTGCTGATTATCTTGGAAATTTATCTTACTCTCTCACGGCCCGGAATTTCAATCCGATCATGGCTATGGCAGCAGATGTCGTGATCGCTGAAGTTGAAGAGATCGTTCCAGTTGGTGCAATAACACCAGACGAGGTACACACGCCAAATGTTTTGGTTGATTATGTGATCGTTGATGGGAGGCATTAACGATGAATGCAAAAAACCTGATCGCAAAAAGAATTGCGTTGGAGCTGAAAGATGGATATCTGGTTAATTTGGGGATAGGCATACCAACTCTCGTTGCTAATTACACCCCTGAAGGTGTTAATATCTTCTTCGAGTCTGAAAATGGAATCATTGGAATGGGCCCAGTGCCGCAAGATGGTATGGAAAATCCAGATTTAGTAAACGCAAGTGCCAAGTACGTTACCGCCATGCCAGGTTCTTCATGCTTTGACAGTACGATCTCGTTTGGTTTGATACGTGGAGGCCACCTGGATGTTACGGTCCTGGGTGGATTACAAGTTGATGAGAAAGGTCGACTGGCAAACTGGATGATACCAGGGAAGATGATACCTGGCATGGGTGGAGCAATGGATCTTGTAACAGGTGCAAAGCGCGTTATAGTCTCCATGACTCACACTGCTAAAGGAAAACCGAAGATCGTTAAAAAATGCACTCTTCCGATCACGTCAATAAGAAGGATTGATCTGCTGGTAACCGAAATGGCCGTAATAGAACCTACGGAAAACGGACTTGTTTTGAAAGAAATTGCACCGGGAGTTACCATCGATGAAGTTCTGAAAAATACTGAGGCACACTTGATAATTCCTGAAAACGTCCCGACAATGAAGGTGGAATAAGTACAATTAACGGAACTTTCTTTGGAGGGAACTTTTTAATTTTAACAAGAACCTTGGTTTTACCCAAGACAGTATGATTATCCTTTCACAGCGCCCTGGGTAAGGCCAGCGACTATGTATTTTTGAGCAACCGCAAAAACTACAATAGTAGGTAAAAGCGCAACGATCAATCCGGCACTCATGACGTTCCATTGTATACCCGATTTGGATATAAAAGAGTAAAGTGCAACAGGCACAGTCATCTTGGATTTACTGCTCAAAAATAAAGCTGCTGTGAAGAGCTCATTCCAGGTGTTAACGAAGGAAAAGCTGAAGATCGCTGCCAGTCCTGGAAGAGAAAGTGGTATCGTGATTTTGAATATTGCTCCGACCCTTGAACAACCATCCATCAGTGCAGCTTCCTCAAGCGATCTTGGAATTCTTGAGAAAAATCCACGTGCCATTATCGTACTGAACGACACCGCGATGTTCACGTAAACTATTACCAATCCCCAAAGGTTATCTATGAGCCCAAAATTTAAAAACATCTTGTACTGTGGGATCATGATGAGGTAAGCTGGTATCATCTGGGCAAAAAAGAGGAAGACGATGAGAGTCTTTTTGAGCCTGAATTTGTAACGTGCCATTATGTAGCCACTTAAGGTGGCAAATAACATCGCAATAAGCGATGAAATGATCGAAACGAACAAACTGTTCTTGAAGTATTGTGAAAAGTTAGCAAATGTAAAAAGAAATTTGTAACTTGCAAATGTGAAATGCTTTGGCCAGTAAATAAGCGGATATGTGTAAACTTCCGTTGAAGGCTTAACAGAAGTTATAAAAATCCAAAATAAAGGAACAACAGCGGCAAGAAGATAAAGAGAAAGGAAGAAAAATCTCAACGATTTTGCCAGCGCATGTCTTTTTTTCATCACAGTTCTCCCATTTCATAAGAAGAGGTTAGTTTGAGATAGAACAATGTGTACAAGCTCAAAGCACTTATGATTATCAATCCAACGGCAGAAGCTTTACTGTAATCGGACTCAAAATACACAATGTTTATCATGTAAGTGGCAAGTATGTTGGTCATACCGGCAGGGCCACCACGAGTCATTCCGTAAATGATATCAGGAAAATTCATCACCCAAATAATTCTCAAAAGTACAGTGCTCACAAGGGTTGGTTTTATGTATGGAATGGTTATGTGGAAAAATTTCATGATAAATCCAGCTCCATCTATTTCTGCCGACTCGTAAAGGGAATTGGGAATGGATTGAAGCGCAGCGAGTATCATAATGGCGAAAAAAGGGATGCCATACCAAACATTAACCGCTATCACAGATATAAAAGCATATTCGGGATTGGCAAGAAAGTTTATGCCATGGCTCACAATGTGCATCTTGATCAAAATATCGTTTATTAACCCAAATTGTCCATTCAAAAGCCATGACCAAAGTATCCCAATGGCAAAACCTGACAATGCCCAGGGATAAAAAACTATACCAGCGTAAAGTCCACGTCCTTTGAATGGTTTTCGCATGAGCAGAGCCAGTGCAAACCCAAGAATAAATTGAAGTGTTACGGAAAACGCTATCCACCAAATCGTATTCCAGGCAGCGATGGCAAAACCCGGATCTTCAAAAATGGACTTGAAGTTGGTAAAACCTACAAAATGAATATTTTGAAAATTGAAAACGCTGTAATCTTTAAAGGCAAGAATGGCCCCTTGGATAGTTGGATAATACGTTAAAACAACTATAATCGCAAATGTGGGAAACAGCATCCAGAAAATGAACTTTTTGAGTTTTAAGCCAACTTGCCTTGAAGAATTCGACAATTTCATCATCCTTATGAAAAGGGCAGCCGCGGAAGGCACTGCCCTTAGAAAGTTAAATTACATTCCAAAAGACTTTTTCCAGTACTCATACCACTTGTCTGTCATCTGTTCAATACTCAACTTTCCGAGCAAGCATAGTTGCATGGTATCTTGTTGATATTTCGTCCATTTTGTCCATCCTGGATTTGCAAGCGGATAAGAAGTAAACACGTATTTTTGGGGATTTTTGAACATCTCTTTCCATCCTTCAAACACACCCGTATTGAAGTATGGATCGTTATCATAAACGGATTTCAGAACTGGCAATGCTCCATATTGCTTGCAAAAGTACGCAGAGATCTTGGGCGTCGTGAAGAACTCGATGAATTCCCACGCTAATTCCTTGTGCTTTGAATAATTGGGTATACCCCATCCACCAAAACCATAACTCGGATACACTTTTCCGGATGGACCAACTGGAAGGGGCGCTGTTTTGTATTTCCCTTTCTTGAGCAGTTTGTTGAGAAGTCCTGTAGTATCGGGATCTTGAAACAAAAAGGGCGTGATCCCAGAAACAAACGCGTTGACTTGCTCATTAAATCCCCAGTTTATAGAGCCTTTGGGGGCAGTATTTTTGTAAAAATTCACATACAATTTGAGTCCTTCTACTGCTCTTGAATCTTTAAACCAAAGTTTACCATTTTTGAGTTTATACATGTTTGAAGGATCAATGTCATTTATATAAGAAGTTGTTATTATGTCAATGAAATTCGTAGGAAGGCCTGTTCCCCTAAAATCGAAACCGTACTGATTTTTGGATGGATTTGTGATCTTAACACAATCCGCATACAATTCATGCATGGTTTGGGGAACTTTGGTTATACCGTACTTTGCAAGTACGTCTGGTCTATAAAAAAGTGCTTTTGCGTAAACTCCATTGGGAATTATGTAAGCTTTGCCTCCTGTTACTCTTACTGCCTTCAAGAGACCTGGAATAAGCTCCTTTGCTCCATTCCAATTTTTTATGTACGGCTCCAGGTTTTCCATTCTACCAAGTTGCACCACACCTTCTAAAGACCAGTCACCAACTTCAACTATGTCCAACGGTTGTTTGTTGCTGAGCATCATATAGATTTTTTGATACGCAGTTTCGTAAGGTGGAGAAATGAGATTTATTTGTACGTTTGGATGTAATTTTTCGAATTCTTTGATGATGCTCTGAAGTATTTGTGTCCTTTGTGGGCTGGTAAATACTTGTATCATGTTGAGTGTTACCTTCTGAGCGATTCCAACACTGGCTAACATGAGAATCGCTAAAGCCATAACGATCACAAAAAGCTTTTTCAATTTTTTCACCTCCCAATGAACAATTCGTTACAACCATATTTTACCATATTTTTTAAGGTGTCTAACGATCTGAATGGAAAGATTATAGACGGTCATTGAAAAAGGCATAAACACTTGAAAAACCGACAACACCAGATGTAAAATT
>CAJXLN010000043.1 GCA_913056255.1 uncultured Thermotogae bacterium
CTTCGAAAAAAATTCCTGTTCGCTTGAAAAGCGAAAAAAGATTTAGATTTCAAAGTTATATTGATTGAATGCTGTTACTTTATGAGCCTAAATTGTTGGACACTCTATTCAGAGGGTTCAAAAAATTCAAAGAAGCTTTTATGTAAAAAAGGAGGCGTTTTTTATGATCTTTGACATGAGAGATGGAAACATTATTTTTGCAAGGCTCGACGGTGGAGATGACTTTTACGAATCTCTGTATTCCGTGATCGAGAAATATTCGATAGATACAGCTGTGATCATGTCAGGAATGGGTATGCTGAAAGATTTTGAAATCGGATGGTTTAACGGAAAAGAGTACGAAAAGATCCAAATCGATACACCACACGAACTCGTCGCAATGACTGGAAACGTAGAGAAAAAAGAAGGCAAACCCTTTGCGCATATCCATGTGGCGCTTGCAAGTCCTGAAAAGAAACTCATCGGAGGACATCTCTTCAGTGCAACTGTGAATGTCACGAATGAGATATTCATCTACAAGATCACCGGATTCAAACTAGAAAGAGTCCAGATTGGTGGATGGACTCCGCTTATGGGAAAATACGTTGATTAATCTCGATAGAAATTCTATCTTGTCAACCTGAATTTACTTGCAATAAAGGCGACTTAAGGAGGTTTGATCTGGAGCTTGTTTGCATGATTTGCGAATGAATTGTATTCCTTTCAAAGTGATTCACACTTTTACAGTGATAAAAATGCTAACAAGAACTATTTTATGTTCATTTTGTTGTAATAAAGAAATGGTATCATAATAAAAATATTCTTAGCCAAAATTTAGGAGCAGAATATATGAACATAAAAGATACAAAAATGTGTTTTGGATGTGGAAAAGAAAACGAATTCGGTCTGCAATTGGAATTTTCCCTGACAAAGGGAAAAGCTATGGCTGAATTCACGTTGAAACCTCGATTTCAAGGATGGAATGATATTGCTCATGGCGGAATAGTTGCAACAATTCTCGATGAAGCCATGGCTTGGGCTATAAAGAGTTTTACTATCAAAGCTGTAACTGCAGAGATGAACGTGAAATATAAAAAGCCCACTCCAATAGGCAAACCTCTGAAGGTCATTGGTAATGTTTTGAAATCAAAGGGACGAGCGATCTTCACCAAAGCAAAAATCATGGATGAAGATGAGATTTTGGCCACTGCAACGGCCACTTATATAAAAATAAACGGGAGGGATTTGAATGAAGAAAATGACTGAAGAATTTCTGAAAGCGGCATTTGCCGGAGAGTCTCAAGCGCACATGAGGTATGCCATTTTTGCAGAAGAAGCCGAAAAAAAAGGACTCAAAAAACTTGCCAATATGTTCAAGGCAATCTCATATGCAGAACTCGTGCATGCAAAAAATCATTACAAGGCCTTGGGTTTGATTGGCGAAACTCAGAGCAACATTCAACAGTGTATTGATGGAGAAACCTTTGAAATCGAGGAGATGTACCCAGTTTACAATGAAACTGCTAAGTTTCAGAACGAAAAAGATGCGATCCGCTCTACTCATTTTGCCCTGGAAGCTGAAAAGATTCACCAAAAGATGTACATCAAAGCGAGAGAATTTGTTGAAAGTGGAAAAGATTACGCAGCAGAGAAAATTTACATATGTCCTGTTTGTGGCTGGACTCATGAAGACGGAGATCTTCCTGACGAATGTCCAGTCTGTGGCACTCCAAAAGAAAAATTCGTTGAATTTTCTGCATGATGTGAGTGAATTCAGATTCCCCATATAGGGGGCTCTGATCCCTTATAGCAATCCCACTAGCAGTGTGAGCTGAAATACAGATAAGCATAAGGAGCACGGCACGCTGTGCTCCTACCATTTTCAAAGACCATTATTCAGTATTCAAGTTCAAAATTGAAAGTGCATAGTTGAGGAATTTTCAATCAAATCTGTTAAAATGAAGATAAGTGTATCCCTTTTTTTCAAGAATGGATGCGATTTGTGGAGGAAAAGAGGCGATCGACAATAGATCACAAAGTGAATTTGTCCAAAGCACATGAAGACCGCAGTTATAAGCATGAAGAGGCACTGAGACTTTTGAAAACCGCGCGCGGCCATGTAGATGCGATCATAAAAATGATCGAAAATGAGCGTTACTGCGTGGATATTTCCACACAACTTCTTGCCGTCATTTCAATACTGAAGAAGGCCAACACGACTGTGATAAACAAACATATAGAAACCTGTGTGAGAGAAGCAGTTAAAACTGGGAAAGTGGATGAAAAGTTAGCTGAACTTAAAAATCTCATGAAGTATGTAGAAAAAACACTGTGAAAAAAGCCCACATCTGCCAACCGCACTGTGAGCTTTTGTCCTCTGGATTTTACTTTTACTTTGAAAGCAGTGAGAGCGAACCGAATTTGAGAAACAGTTCATCAAGACTCTTTAAAAATCCGAGTCTGTTTCTTCTGAGATCTTCTTGTGTGGCCATGACATAAACTTTGTCGAAGTAATCGTCTATAAACGGTTTAAGGGATTTTAAATGCTCAAATGCTTCAGTGTAGTTTAAGTGATCAAGCGCGTCCTCTATTTTAGTTTTATTTTCCATGTAAGCCGTAAACAAAGGCTTTTCTTTTTCTTCAAAGAGTTCAACGTGATATTCATTTGAATCGTATTTTGAGGATATGTTATGTACTCTTGTGTAAGCTACGATGAAATTATCAAAATCTTCGCTTTTACGATATTTATCTATTGTCTGTGCAGCTAACCTTGCACGAAGTGGGCTTCTCCACAGTTCAAGAACTGTTCTTGCCGTATCTTGAGAAATGGAATAACACTCTCTCAAAATCACTTCTAAGCGTCCCTTGAAAAATTCAGAAAACTCTTTTCTTGAAAATTCTTTTTCGAGAAGTGATTCCACGAGTTGAGATTCTTTTTCGATATTCAAGTCCCATTCGAAAGAATTCAGAATTCTCAAGATCGCGAAAACCTTCTTACGAAGCCCGTAGGGATCTTTTGAACCAGATGGAATTTCGCCAATCGTGAAGTTTGCCACTACCGTATCCAATCTATCGGCAATTCCAACAACAGCGCCAATCAGATCGGATGGAATTTCTCCCTCAAGTCCATCTGGAAGGTATTGCTCCTCCAGTGCGAGGGCAACGCGAATATCATCTGAACGAGATGCGTAAATTCTCCCCATTATGCCTTGAAGTTCAGGAAATTCATATATCATACTCGTTGCAAGATCGGCTTTCGAAAGGAAGGCTGCACGTTTGATGAGCTCCAAATCCGGACCTTCGATTTCTAATTTCCTTGATATATCTTCAGCTATAATTTTTATTCTCTCTACTTTGTCCCGAATCGTACCAAGTCCTCTTTGAAAAGCAATTCCTTCGAGTTTATCGTTGAATCTTTCGAATGGAATTGAGGTATCCTCTCTGTAGTAAAAATCCGCGTCTGCAAGACGAGCGTTGATAACGCGCTCATATCCCACTTTAACATTTTTACTTCTTGAGGTAGGACCATCTTGAAAAGTGAGAAATTTCTTTGATATTTTATCATTTTTGTGTGTTATGAACGTGTGCTGATGATGTCGAAGAACTGTTCTCAAAACAGGTTCTGGAAGGTTTAAGTACTGCTCACGGAATTCTCCCATTACCGGTTGAGGATACTCCGTGATCAAGGCAACCTCGTGAACAAGATCGTCATCTTTCACAACATGAAGCCCACTTTTCGAAATGGCAGATTCGATCATCATCTCTCTGTCATTAACATGAATGATGACCATCTTTTCTTTGAGCATACTTTCATATTCGCTTGCGTTTTTGATCTCGATCGCTTCTTCCAAATATCGGTGACTCTTCGTTATGTTAGATGCGCGTTTTCCCATGAATTCAAATTCCACCACTTTGTCATCCATCAAAGAAAGTACTGAATGTAGAGGGCGAACATATCTGTATTTTCCATCTCCATATCTCATGGGTCTTTTGAATTTCAAAGATCGAAAAATTTCGGGAACGATTTTGGAAAGGACTTCTTCAGTCGGATGACCTAACATCTCCTTTTTCAAGAACACGTAAGGTATTCCGTTGATTTCCACTATCTCAGTTTCTTCGGGAGTAGCGTTGTTGGATTTCAAAAATCCTTCGAACGCTTTTGTTGGTTTTCCGTCTTTGTACGCAACTTTCTGAGATGGCCCCTTCTTTTCCACAATTGTATTGTTTTGCCTATCCCGAATACCGTGAACGAAGAATCCAAACCTTCTTGATGTGCAAAAAACTTCCACACTTTCATACGTTACATTCGATTCTTTAAGTTTTCTTCGAACAACAGGTCCAAGTTTCTTTGTTATCATATCAATATCAGCTGGTGGCATCTCTTCAAGAAAAAGTTCGGTGACGTACTCACACATGTGCAGCACTCCTGTCCAAAAATACTTTGGCACATTTTTTGCTCATATTTCTTATCCTTCCTATGTAATTCTGTCTCTGCGACACCGCGATCGCTCCACGTGCATCCAAAAGGTTGAAAACATGTGAAGATTTGATCACCTGATCATAGGCAGGTCGGTACAAACCTTTCTCGATCAGTTTTTCAAACTCATTGGAATACTTTTCGAAGAGTTCGTACAATACGTCAACATCGGCAATTTCAAAATTGTACTCAGAAAACTGTTTCTCGTTTTCGAAATAGAGATCACCATAAGTAACATTGTCGTTCCATTTGACTTCGTAAACACTCTCAACTCCTTGTAGGTACATGGCAATTCGCTCAACACCATAAGTGATCTCAAGAGGTGTGCGCTTCAATTCAACCCCACCAAACTGCTGAAAATATGTGAATTGCGTTATTTCCATTCCGTCAATCCACACTTCCCAACCTATTCCCCAGGCTCCGAGAGTTGGGGATTCCCAGTTATCTTCAACGAATCTCACATCATGATCTTTCACGCCAAGTCCTAAAACTTTAAGAGAATCCAGATACACTTCTTGTGAATCTTCAGGAGAGGGAAGAATGACAACTTGATATTGAAAAAAACGCTGCATTCTGTTGGGATTTTCACCATACCTTCCATCCGTTGGCCTTCTGGATGGCTGAATGAAAGCGTACTTCGCGTTATTTTGCTTGAGAACCGTGAAAAAGGTAGAAGGATGGAATGTCCCGGCTCCCATTTCCATGTCATACGGTTGTTCTATTATTGCGCCGTGAGAAGCCCAAAAATCGTTGAGTTTGAAAACAAGATCTTGAATATTCACGCTCCCTCCATCCCTTCCGATTTTAGAACGGATGCGCATCTTGCACATATCGTGGGATGTTTGGGATCTTCGCCAACCGTTTCGGAGTACTTCCAGCACCTTTCGCACTTCTTTCCAGAAGCATGTTCAACTTCTACTTCTGTATCATCGTTTATTTCTTCTGAAAGTGTAACACTGGAAACTATGAATATATCGGCGAGTTCCTGAGAAGTTAAAGTTTTGAGAACTTCATGCGTTTCTCGATCCACTTTAAGAGTTACAGAAGCCTCAAGGGGATGTCCAATGTGACCACTTTGTCTTTCTTCTTCAAGCGCTTTCAATACATTTTCCCTAACTTCTCTGACTTTTTTCCACTTTTTCATGATTGACTCATTAACATTTTCAAGTTCTGGCCATGTTTCCAAATGGATACTCTCCAATTTGTCAAATGGCAGGGCCATGTATATTTCTTCAGTAGTGAACGGAATGATAGGAGCCATGAGTTTTATAAGAGACATTCCGATCTTGTACAGAACCGTCTGAGCAGAACGTCTTTCGTGAGAATGTTTTCCTGATGCGTACAATCTATCTTTCAATATATCGAGGTAAAACGCGCTCATATCAACGGTGATGAAATCGAAAAGTGCGTGGTAGACTTTATGAAAGTCAAAATTATCGTAGTAGCTCGTTATATCCTTGATCAAGTTATTGAGCATGTTAAGTGCGTACACGTCAATCTCTAAAAGATCATCCGTTGCATCTTCTTTAGGGTTGAAATCGGAGATGTTTCCAAATATAAAACGTAAAACATTTCTGATCTTACGATACCCATCGACCTGTTTTTCAAGAATACTCATGGAAACTTTGACGTCTTTTTTATATTCGGTAGAAGCAACCCAAAGTCTAAAAACATCCGCTCCCATCCGAGAGACAACATCATTTGGATCTATCACATTACCCATTGATTTCGACATCTTCCTGTCTTTTTCATCCCTTACAAAGCCATGTGTTACAACTGTTTTGTAAGGAGGCACCCCATCTCGAATCATTCCAAGGAGGAGTGATGATTGGAACCATCCTCTGTGTTGATCGCTACCCTCAAGATACAGATCTGCAGGATACCAGCTTCTCGGTTTTAAAACGGATTCGAACGATGAACCTGAATCTATCCACACATCCATAACATCGTACAATTTCTCAAAGTGAGTTCCACCACATTTCGGACACTTGTAACCTTCAGGCAGAAGTTCCTCAACTTTTGCAGAAAACCACACATCACTGCCTTTTTCTCCAACTATTTTGGCTATGTGTCTCACTATATCGGCGTCCATCACAGTATTTCCACAATCAGTACATTTGAATGCGGGGATTGGCATCCCCCAATCTCTTTGTCTGGAAATACACCAGTCTGGTCTATCTGAAATCATAGAGGAGATTCTGTTTTTCCCCCATGAAGGTACCCACCGAACATTATCGATTGCATCCAGCGTTCTTTTTCTAAGATCGTTTTTGTCTATCGATATGAACCATTGCTCTGTGGATCGAAAAATCAACGGTCCATGACATCTCCAACAATGGGGATAAGAATGAGTGAACATCTCTTCTGCCACAAGAAACCCAGATTTTTTGAGATCTTCTACGATGATATCGTTTGCTTTGAAGATACTCAAACCACCATATTTGGGAAGTTCTTCAATATAATGCCCGTAATCATCGACGGGAGAGAATATTTCGAGGTTGTACCTTTTTCCAGTCATGTAATCGTCTGCTCCATGACCTGGTGCCGTATGAACTGCCCCAGTTCCCGTATCGGTTAAAACGTAATCTGCCATGACAATTGGTCGAGGTTGATTGTATATTGGATCGAGCAAGATCTTCAATTCAGCTTCGGATCCTTTGAAGGTGGACAAAACCTCCCAATTTTCCACACCAGCTTTTTTCATAACCGTTTCAACCAAGGCACTCGCGATCACCCAAACTTCTTCTTTAACTTTAACTCGTGAGTATTCGATTTTTGGATTCAATGCAACGGCTCTATTTGCCGGAAGTGTCCATGGAGTTGTTGTCCATATGATCATGTACTCATTTGCGATATCCTTGAAGGCGAATTTCACGTATATGGATTTAGATGTGTCGTCCTGGTACTCAACTTCCGCCTCAGCAAGTGCTGTGTGACAATGCGGGCACCACATAACCGGTTTGTTCTCACGATACACCATACCTTTTTCAACAACATCTGCAAATACTTCATATATACCACGTTCGTACTCATGATTCATTGTAAGGTAAGGCTTATCCCAGTCACCAAAGATGCCAAGGCGCTTGAATTGTTCACGTTGAATATTCACGTACTTTCTCGCAGCTTTTGCGCACGTTTCTCTGATTTCAAGACGGGTCATTTCTTTTACCTTACTGCCTAATTCAACCGATACTTTGTGTTCTATAGGTAATCCATGTGTATCCCATCCCGGAACGTACGGTGAGTAATATCCTCTCATTGTTTTGTATCTAACGACCACATCCTTTAGAACTTTGTTCATTGCCGTTCCAATATGTATATTGCCGTTAGCATATGGTGGACCGTCATGAAGTACGTACTTGGGAGCACCTTCTCTTGCCTTTTTTATTTTGCCGTATACGTCGTCATCTTCCCATTTTTTAAGTATCTTAGGTTCGTTCACCACGAGGTGTGCCTTCATCGGTATGATCTTGGATGGAAGGTTCAAAGTGTCTTTGTAGTTCAAAATCACACCTCCAAAAGTTCTTTTATTCTGTTTTTAAGTTCTGTTAAGTCTGAGGATTTAACGATATAATCATCGGCTGCCCAACTTGACAGATCGCTTTTGTAATGACTGTATGCAGTTAACAGTATGATTTTAACGTTTTTGCCCATTTCTCTTATCTTTCCAGCTACATCCAATCCCGTCATGTCCGGCATTTCGATATCTAAAGTGACAAGATCACAGTCGTTGGATGATAGATAATCGAGCGCTTCAGCTCCATTCTTCACTGTCTTGATATCATATCCTTCGTCTTTCAGTTCTTCTTCAAGTAAGATTCTCATTGATTCTTCATCCTCAACTACTAAGATCTTCTTCATGAGTATCACACTCCTTTCATTCGCTTTGCTCACTGCGGAGCGCAAGTGGGAAAACATTCCCCACAGGGGAAACCCACTCCTTTCATTCGCTTTGCTCACTGCGGAGCGCCAGTGGGAAAAATGTTCCTTGCTGGAACCCGTCGCGGCTACCGCCTTAAACAAGGGTTTTTTTATTTATTCCGCTCCTCGAAGTCTTCATCAAGACATATGAGCTCGCCATCTGGAAGTTCAC
>CAJXLN010000044.1 GCA_913056255.1 uncultured Thermotogae bacterium
CAATGACCTCACTTTTCCCTTGTGTTAATTTCGTTACTTCCACGCACATTAGGAGGTATTGATTAACCGTAAAGAATCATCTGGAAATTTTCGAGAAATTGTGATATAATCAATTGGTAATTATTTTAATTTTTTCAGGAAAGGAGTGATTTTTTATCGAGATACGGATTGTGAAAAGTACGGATCAGAAGATTCTCGACAGGATGGTCGAGATAGAAAACGAATCGTTTGAAGACGGCGGATTGAGAAAATGGGAACTGGTTCCGATCATTCAGCATGGAAAGCTGATCGCCATGTTCGACAAGGGTAGACCGGTTGGATTGCTTGAACTGATGCGTGATTGGGATGAACCGAACAACTTTTACATCTACGGGGTTTCGGTGGCGAAAAAGTACCGGAACAGAGGAATCGGATCGAAATTGTTGAGATATGCCTTCGAAAGGTTTTCAGACAAAGGTTTTAAAAACGCCATACTCACGGTCGATCCGGAAAATCGGCCCGCGGTCCATCTTTACAAAGAAAAATTCGGTTTCGTTATCGACGGATACAGAAAGGCTCTGTACGAAAGAAATTCCGATCGTTTCCTAATGACTCTGGATATCGAAGAATTCTCGAAAAACGTCGAAGAGGTATCTTAATCACATTTGGTGAGATTGCGGCCTTTTCATTAAAATAAAATGAAAAAGAAGGCGCCTATCGGTGCCCTCTTTTTTTAGGATACGAAGAATTTGACGACACTCGCCATTATCGCGAAGAAGACGATGTACCTTATCCATCGGGTTTTTTGAGTATCGTGAATTTGGTGCCGAATACGGCGCCGGTCATGCTCCCGGCGGCAAGAGCGAACCCAACGAGCCAGTCCACCTTTTGGCATCGTTGTAAAGTTCTATAAGTTTTTTTAACTCTTCATCCGATAATCTCTTTTTAAGTTCCATCATGTTTCTATTCTACAACATTTTTAGGATTTTTAAAAAGATTTAGTATAATAAGAGTAATCATGAGTGGAACATACTTTATCCAGGAGGTGTAACGATGAAAACGATAAAAAATTTCGATTACTTTCTGCCGACAAGAATATCTTTCGGAATCGGAACGCTCGAAAGGATCGGTAAATTATCCAAAGCTCTTGGCAAAAAAGCGCTAATAGTCACGGGAAAACATAGTACAAAAAAAACAGGGCTGCTTGACAGGGTCGTCAAATTGCTCAATAACGCCGGAATCGAAACCGTTGTATTCGATGAGATAGTGCCCAATCCCATTTCCTCGACAGTCGACAAGGGAGCCAGTGTGGCAAACAATGCGGGATGTGATTTCGTCGTTGGACTCGGCGGAGGAAGCTCGATAGATTCTTCAAAGATGATCGCCGTAGTGGCAAAAGACGGCGAAAAATGTTGGGAGTACACTGGAGTGGGCGGAGGAAGAACTCCCAAAACCGCGCTTCCCATAGTCGCCGTACCAACAACGCACGGTACCGGAACAGAGGCCGATCCCTTCGCAGTCGTCACAAACTCTGAGACGCACGAAAAGGTCGGTGTAGGCTTCAACCAAACCTTCCCGGCAGTCTCGATAGTCGATCCCGAAGTCATGGTGTCACTTCCTCCAAGACAAACCGCCTCGACCGGAATGGACGCCTTTTACCATTCGATAGAGTCATATCTCAACGTCAACCATCAGCCGACCTCGGATCTTCTCGCACTCGAGGCAATATCCCTCATAAAACATTACCTTCCCATAGCGTACAGAAACGGAGAAGATATCGAAGCGCGCACCGCACTCGCCTGGGCGAGCACTGCCGCCGGAATGTGCGAAACCCTATCGGGATGTATAGCGAACCACTCTCTCGAACATCCGGTGAGCGGTCATTACAACGTGACTCACGGCGTCGGGCTTTGCGCGATTGGACCTTCGTTTTTTAAATACATACGCACACACGTCAAGGAAAGGTTAGCAAGGGTCGCCAAAGTCATGGGAGCTCCGGAAAGCATGATAAACACGGACGAACTTTCGCAAACCGCGATCGTTCTGTTGAACAGACTGCAAAAAAGTGTCGATCTCGACGTCAGCCTCGAAAAGCTCGGAGTCGAGCGTTCAATGCTCAAAACGCTTGCCAGTGAGGCAATGAAGACGATGGGAGATCTCGTGAAGGTCACGCCCGGAAATCTGAAGACGGAAGATTTGGAAAAGATCTACGAGATGTCTTACTGATTTGCATTCTGAAGAGAAATCGAAAAGGAGAATTTCGTCAAAATTCTTCGTAAAACACCTAAAGCGCGCCGAAAACTTCATAAGCACAAACAAAGCAGAGCGCGAGACCCACTTTTTCATTATAAGGAAAATCATCGGATATTCCTGTAAGACAAGGTAAGAACAGTGACGACACTGAGGAGATGAAAGCCATCCCTTTTGAAAAATGAGAGACTCGCCTAAATTTCGAGAATAACCGGCCACATTCATATGTTATCAATATCACCGAAGATAAAAGATCATTTCACATCTTCCCACGTTCCAGTTTCAGCAGATCTAAAAATGGCATCTATGGTCTTCATATTGCTCAGAGAGTCTTGAGAAAAATCGTAAGGTTCGACTCCGTCTTTGACCGCCCGAGCGAACGCTTCGAATTCGAGAAGGTACTGATCTGCCACACGACTGAGGAATTCGCGCTTTCCGATGCTCGTTTCCACCGTCACCCGACCAGGAACGTCCGGGTACATGTTGAAAGGAACCTCAATGGACATTTTTCCTTCGCTGGCGTAAATCTCAATTCTCTGTACTGGATAGCTCTGAGTGGACACGGTGAAAACCGATCTCGGACCTCCGAAGTCAACGATGGCAGATGTAAGAATATCGATTCCGAATTTTGGATCCCTTTCGATAAAGGAGATAACCCTTTTTGGTTCCAAATCCATTATGTACCTTGCAGTCGAAACGGCGTACACTCCTATGTCGAGAAGGGCCCCTCCTCCAAACTCACGAACGTTCCTTATGTTGTGAGGATCTTCGTTGTCATAGGCAAACATGCAATGAATGGATCGGACATTTCCTATTTCATTGGAAAGAAGCAGTTCTTTGGCGTGAATCCATTGCGGGTGGAATTTGTACATGAAAGCCTCCATGAGAACGACTCCTCGTTTTTCCGCGTACTCGAAGGCCTCTTTTGCCTGTTCAGAATCAAGCGTGATCGGTTTTTCACAGATGATACTTTTCCCAGCGTCTGCCGCTTTTTTTATGTATTCAAGATGAAGATGGTTCGGGAGAGGGATGTACACCGCGTCGATCTCAGAGTCGGCTAGAAGATCTTCGTACGAACCGTACCATTTGGGAATTCCGTGTTTTTGGGCAAATTTTTCGGATTTTTCCGCGTCTCTACTTGAAATTGCGTGAATTTCCACCTTTTTCGAACCTTTAAGGGGATAAAGGACTCTCTTGGTGAAATGGTTTGAAATGCCAAGCACACCAATTTTCACTCTTTTCATAAAATCGCCTCCCATGATTGTACTGTTTGTATTTTAGCATCTTTTTCCGATCCTTTTTGCCAGAACTTCAAATCTTTAAGACAAGATTAGTTGTATAATAGGAATCGAATGGTCCAAACTGTGAAAACGTTTTTCACAGCACGGCCATCAAACTAATTTTCATGTGAAGGAGAGATGAACTTGAAAAAAGAATTCTATAAGAACAACCGAAAAAAACTGCTTGAAAGAGTGGAAGACAATTCGATAGTACTCTTGTTTTCGGGAAAGGCCCCATACAAATCCGCTGACGAGACTTACCAGTTCAGTGTGAATAGAAACTTCTATTACATGAGTGGAATCTCAAGGGAAAACTTCATTCTCATGCTCGCGAAGATCAACGGTAAACCTTCAGAAAGTCTTTTCATAGAGAGAGGTGACCCAGTTCTTGCAAGATGGTTGGGAGAAAAGATGAAAGTCGAAGAGGCGCAGGAGATCTCCGGTGTGGAAAGTGTGAATTACATTGACGAGCTCGAATCCGTCTTTTCGAACCTTTTGAACCGGAATCGTATCGAAAGTATCTATTTGGATCTCGAAAGACAGGAGTGGAACATTCCGATCTCAGAGGCCAACAGTTTTGCTCTGAGTGTCAAAGAAAAGTATCCGGCTTTGAAAGTGGAGAACATACATAATGTCATAGGAGACATGAGAGTTATCAAATCTCCCGAAGAAATAGAACTTCTCAGGAAAGCGATCCACATTACCAACGAAGGCATAAAGAACATTTGGAGGAATGCGAAACCCGGGATGATGGAGTACGAGCTCGAAGCGTACTTCGATTTTGTCCTCAAAAGTAGGGGAGTAAAGGATTTCGCCTTCAAAACCATAATGGCTTCTGGGAAAAACGCCACCGTACTTCATTACTCGCAGAACAACTCGAAGGTCAAAGAAAACGATCTCGTTCTGATGGATCTCGGCGCACAGTTCGATTATTACAATGCCGATATAAGCAGAACATTTCCGATAAGCGGTAAATTCACAAAAAGGCAGAGAGAGGTTTACGATGTCGTTCTCAGGGCCCAAAAAGCAGTCGAAGAAACTGCGAAACCAGGGCTCCCTTTCAAAAGGCTCAACGAAGTTGCAAGAGAAGTTCTTGCCGAAGGGTGCAAAGAACTCGGCTTGATAAAGAAAGATTCTGAGCTTTCGAATTACTACTTCCATGGAGTGAGTCACTACATAGGACTGGACACCCACGATGTGGGAAACAGAAACCTGGATTTAAAACCGTGGATGGTAATGAGCGATGAACCCGGACTCTACATACCCGAAGAGGGAATAGGTGTGAGAATAGAAGATGATATTCTCATAACCGAGAAGGGATGCGAAGTCCTTTCGAAAGAAATAATCAAGGATCCTGATGAAATAGAGGAGTTCCTCGCAACCAGATGAATAAAAAGCTCTTCAACACGGAATCCCTTTACAGAACGCCCCGTGAAGGCGTTGAATTCGTCGTATCTTACGGATCTCCTTCGATCGTGGAATTCACGAGCCCGCGATCGAGTGGAGATCCGAAAGTAGACAGGGCAAGGGCTTATCTTTTCGAATCAAGAAACCCCAAGGGCGCCGTTCTTTTCGTCCACGGCACTGGTCAGAAGAACTTCAACCCTTTGAAGTACTACCCTGATTATTTCGCGGATCACGGCTACACAACCATCATGCCTGTACTTCCCTACCATTTCGAAAGGACTCCTGATGGTAAAAAGAGTGGGCTCTCCTTTTTGCAGGGAAACGACGTCCAGATTGCCGAACGTTTCGATCAAGCGGTCACTGACCTTTTGACGTGCGTGGATTATCTTCAAAAAAAGGGATTCGATGAGGTAAACATCATGGGATTCAGCTTCGGCGGCATGGTATCGACCATAGCAATGGCACTGGATCAAAGGATAAAAAAAGGTTCTTTTGTCGTCACTGGTGGAAACTACGAGTATATAACATGGAAGAGTGTTGCCACAAAGATCATGAGAGTAAGGTACGAAGAGAGCGAAGAGTGTGACCAACAAAAATGCGAAATCAAACACGCTATTTTCGACAAAGCCGCGAACAGATTCAACTCCCTCGAGGACATAAAAGACCTTCCGGTTTGTTTTACCTACGATCCGTCGATCTTCGCGAAGATGGTCAGATCCAGGAAAAAGATCTTCTTCACCGCAAGATTCGATCCCTTCATTCCGAGGGCTTCTTCAGACGATCTTTGGAAAAGAATGGGGCGCCCGAAACGCTACCTTCTGTTTTCCGGACACCTCAGTGCACATCTTCTTTACAGAAGATTCATCGCCAGAAAATCATTAGAAACCTTTAACAGCCGTTAATAAGAGCACAAAGGGCACGGCGCACCCTGCCCCTACCATTTTCAAGGATCATTATTCACCAATATTCAAATTCCAATTTTAAAGTGCATAGTTGAGTTTTTAATCGCTGCCATCTATAACGCTGACAGTGTGTTATGGTGTATCTTCCTTCAAAGATTTACACCGAAAGTACCTCAAGGTACAATGTCTTATCGAGTACACATGTGAAAAATTGAACTCTTATAAGGAAATTAACTTTAATCATTATATCGCTTAACTTTTTAGAAACTATATTATTATAAAATCGTTTTGAGCGTTTGACCAAAATAAAGGCAGGTGAAACAACGTGAAAAATCATGTAGAAATAGGGAAGATGGAAAGGTTGAAACAACACTTGGATAAGTATCTTTTGGTTTACGTTGGAATAGCGATGATATTAGGATTATCCGTTGGATTTCCTTTGTTTAAACAAATAGGAACCATAAAACCATTTCTTAAAGTTTTAAATTTGGTGATCATCGTGTTCATGATCTATCCGATGATGGTCGGTTTGAATTTCAGCGAACTGGGCAATATACCGAAGATGTGGAAACAGTTTATTTTCGGCTTAGCAATAGGATTGGTTTATGCTCCTCTTTTGATGGCCCTGCTGATAAAAATCATGCCGATGAATTCTTATTTATCTTTTGGACTGATTCTTGTTTTTTCCGTTCCGTGCTCTTCAATGGCGATTGCTGCAACAGGACTGGCAAAGGGCAACACGGAACTCTCAACAATTCTTGTCACTATTCAGTTCATACTTTCTCTTGTGGTTGTTCCTTTATGGATTTCAATCTTCGGCGCCAGTTTTCATGTTCCATTTCCAATGTTTGAAATCATACAAACTCTCATAATCATAGTCGCGATACCTATGTTACTTGGTTTTGCAACCAAAAGTTCGATAGAATCAAAGGGCGGCAAAAAGGCTCTTTCAAAGGCAAGAGCTTCTCTTCCTGCCATTTCGTTGATTGCCTTGTTTACCATGATCTTTTTGATATTCATGGAACAAGCTCATCTTATAATATCTAAATGGCAATCTGTTCTCGTTACCCTTGCACCTTTAACACTTTATTACGTTATAACCATCTTGCTTTTGACCGTTGTAGATATCCTGTTAATGGTGAAATACAGAGATCACATGGCAATAGTGTTTACATCCGTTGGGAAAAATGAAGGAACGGCAATGGCGATAGCACTTGCAGGAGGCATAGGTCTTGCCGCAGTACCAGCCGCGATAGCTCCTCTTATTCAAGTTCCTTTGCTTGCAACTTATCTCAAATTCCATTGGAAAATAGCAGGATTGTTCAGCAAAAGATCGCGCCATCTTGTTAATGAATACGAATTGCACGAGATCGAAGAAGAAAGCTAATCAAGTAGTCCCGCAATTGGGACTACTTTTTTACGATAACTTGTATTTGAGTTTTGAAAAAGATTATACTTCTCAAACTATGCACTTCGGTTTTAGGAAATCATAGACATGCCAGTCCATATCTAAAGGGATCAATCCTAATATGAACAAAACTAGATAATACAATATTCTCACTCCTAATGTGTGTGAAGATTAAGGACTTAATATGGAATATCCTTTAATTTCCTTTTAAGATGCGTATCATCCACATCTGCAAATGGAAAAAGGGACTTTAAAAAATCCAAAATAAATGATCAATTCATGCCGACAACCTGTTGTGATTTTGTTCAAATCAATTTTACATCTGGTGTTGTCGGTTTTTCAAGTGTTTATGCC
>CAJXLN010000045.1 GCA_913056255.1 uncultured Thermotogae bacterium
CCTTATCAAGACCGAATCGCTCGTTTATCCATCTTTCAGTTCACATCGCGAGTGGCGACAGCTTTTTCATAATAAAAATACTAAATTAAGATTACAATACTTTTAATGGTTTCATTATTTTCAATGACCATCTAAAAATTCCAATCTAAAAACTCTAAAAACCTTGGACAGTCTATATTAACGTACAACTTAAAAAAACATTAGAGTTTTACATCTATTCCCTTACTTTCAAGCGCAATGGTCTTGTATGTAAGATCGTGAAGTGCTTCCACTTTTCTGACGGTATGTGTTTTGGACCTCATTGCAATCGTGTAAGTTATAACACGATTTTTGTGATACCTTACACCTTTCAACATATCGCCATCGGTAACTCCTGTGGCTGAGAACACCACGTTGTCTCCGCCTGCAAGATCGTTTGTGAAATAAACCTTGTCGAGATCCATAGCGCCTATTTTTTGTTTCTCCTCATCAGTTGGGGCGAGTTTGAGTTGCATTTCTCCACCTAAAGCTTTAAGGGCCGCAGCGGCAAGTACACCTTCCGGTGAGCCTCCTATTCCCATATACAGATTCACACCGCTATCAGGAAGGGCTGTAGCAATGGCAGCCGCGATATCACCATCACTTATGAGTTTTATCCTTGCGCCAATTCTTCTGATTTCGTCGATCAACATTTCATGCCTTTTGCGATTGAGAACCACAATGGTGAGATCGTTGACATCTGTTCCGAGTACAGCCGCAGCGATTTTCACGTTTTCTCTTACACTTGCGTTTATGTCCAACTTTCCGGCGAGCTCCGGACCACAGGCCAACTTTTGACTGTAAAAAGTGGGAAGAGAGGCAAGCATCCCCTTCTCGGATGCAGCCATGACGGATATCGCATTTGGTAAACCATTGGCGACGAGACGAGTGCCATCTATTGGATCTACAGCTATATCCATCTCGGGTGAGTCTTCAGACCAATTCCCGACATGCTCGTTCACATAAAGCATAGGTGCTTTGTCTTTTTCCCCTTCACCTATAACGATCGTACCTTTTACATCTACCAATTCAAGCATTCCTCGCATGGCATCCACTGCCGCTTGATCCACAATTTCTTTATTGCCGAGGCCAAGATATTTGCTTGAGTTAAGTGCGGCCGCCTCGGTAACACGAATTAACTCAAGAGTTATTTCCCTCTCGTTCATCAGAATGCTTCCTCCTTAAGAGTTTTCACAAAATTTGTGATGCCAAAGTAGCGAGCTCCGATCTGACACCGTGGAACAATTTCATGTGACCCGCGATCTTGTAAGGAGAGAATTTCACGGATGCGTAAGCTAATCCGTTAGATGACGCATCCAGGTAAGGACTGTCGATTTGAGAAATATCACCTGTGAGAACTATTTTGGTTCCAATACCAACTCGCGTTATGATCGTTTTTACCTCATGTGGGGTGATGTTCTGAGCTTCATCCACAATAATGAACTGATGAGGAATACTTCTTCCGCGAGTGTAGCTGAGGGATTCAACTTGTAAGAACTTGGCGTTATCAACTTTTGAGCTGGATTTTCCAACGTTGTCAAACAAGAACTCAAGATTGTCACGTATGGGCTGAATCCATGGACGCATCTTTTCCTCTTCGCTACCTGGTAAATATCCTATGTCTTTTCCCATAGGTATAACCGGACGAGTGACGCTCACTTTTTTGTATCTTTTTTCATCCAATGTCAAGTGGAGCGCCACGGCCAATGCGAGCAAGGTCTTTCCTGTACCAGCGGGTCCAAGGAGTGTAACAAGCGAAACGTCATCATCCAAGAGTAAGTCTAAAGCCATAAGCTGCTCGATGTTGAGTGCATGGATTCCCCATATTTGAGAATCAAAACCGACCTGAATAGGTATGAGCCTTCCGCTTTTAAATCTGAAGATCTTAGAGTCTTTGAATACTACGAATTCATTTTCTAAAAGATCATCGATTCCCACCGATTTCGGATCACCGTCTGCCGGAGGAAGTTTCTCGGAATTTCTATAACCGGTTAGTATGCTGTTTTCCTTTGTGCGATCGGTTAAATAATCCTGCGCTTCCAATCCAATTGCATCCGCTTTTATTCTCATGTTTATATCTTTGCTCACAATTACGGTTTTTAAAGAGCTTCCATTCGCGATCTCTAAAGTGTAAAGGAGTATCCAATCATCGGTTACACGATCAGATAAAAAATGTGGCATTTTTCTTACGCCCTCTGTAACCTCAATTTTCAATGTTCCACCGTTTTCAAGTTTGACTCCATCGCAAAGTTTTCCCTTTTTCCTTAGTGCATCCAATTCTCGTGCAACCTGTCGAGCATTTCTACCGACCTCACCAGGACGGCTTTTGAGTTTGTCTATTTCTTCTATAACTGGAAGTGGAATTACAACCTTGTTATCTTCAAAAGTGTAAATCGAGTTTGGATCGTGGATCAGAACATTCGTATCAAGTACGTAATTTTTTATCATCTGAATTCCTCCTCTGAGGAATCAAAGCGCGCCTTCACAGGCGCGCTTTGATTTTATTTCGTTTCAGTCCATCTTGGAACAAATGGATACGATTCTATTGGGCTTATATGCTGAATGTACTCTTTGACCACATCTGCCAAAACGTAGTTGGTGTTGTATTGGTCACCATTTTTAAGCATGGAGTAGTGATCTCCTCCACTGGCCATGTAGTCGTTTGTAGCTATCGTGTAAATTTTATCAGGATCTATCGGTTTTCCATTGATAAGTATATCTTTCACGCCTTTTGGTGTGACTTTGTAAGTCAAGCCCCGAGGGTTAAGTCTTGCACCCGTATCATTTGGATGAGATACGGCTCCCCATTCTATGGCTTTAAGAAGATCAGATCCCTTCAATTTGATCGTCACAACGGTATTCCCAAATGGAAGCACTTTGAGTACGTCTCGGTAAGTTATCGTTCCTGGAGCGATCGAGGTTCTAATTCCTCCACCATTCATCAACACAGCTTGAATTCCCATATCTTTTAGCTTCCACGCGACAGCATCGGTGATGAGATGACCCATTAAAGTGTCTTTCATTCTCGTCTGTTCCTTGTCATTTACAAAATTCACTTTTGAAAATCCAATGGGCTCGTTCAATTTGGCTTCTCCAATTTGTTTGTAGCCGGCAAGGAGCTCTTTGACTTCTTCATTTGGTTTTATTTCTTTTCCAACATAAGAGTAAGTAACCTTGCCATTCTTGTCTTTGTGATAGACTTTGAGATTTATAGGTATGAGTTTGTAAGTGTAATCCGTGACTTTGCCATCTTTTGTTATGAGATCGAGTCTGGCAACGTACTTGGAGAATGATCCGGCTTGAATTATCAAAGTTCCCTTGACATTAAGAGGATCTTCTACAATTGTGTGACTGTGACCATCAAGGATCGCTGTAATTCCCCTCACACTCTCAGCGAGAGTAACACTTCCGCCGTAAGGATCGTTAGGTTTGTTGTAGGTTAACAAATTTCTCATTACCAGGGCAGTGTTGGAAACTTTAGAACCAGCTGTAAGTCCCTTTCCAAAAATTCCAAGATGAGTTAGAGCCAAAACGATTCCATTTTTTCCCATTATGGTGTGGAGCATTGGAACATACTTCTTGGCAACCTTTACAGGAGACAAGAAGTCATAACCTTTAACATTTTCAGGATTCCCTATGTACTCAGTAGTCTTAGTGGTCAATCCAAGAATGGCAACTTTGAGATCGGAAAATCCCTTTATGATGTAAGGCTTTCCAACGGTTTCATTTGTACCTTTGTAAACTACATTCGCAGAGAGGAACGGGAAATTCGCCCATGTCATTTGTCTCATAAGAATTGACCATGGGTGATCGAATTCGTGATTTCCTATTGCCATCGCATCCAAATGCATTGCATTTAGAGCCAATATATCCGGCCGTGCATAGAGTAAATCAGATTCGGGAACGCCTGTATTCACATCACCGGCGTGCAAAAACAAAAAGTCCCATCCATTTGCGGCAGCTTCTTTTCTCGCTTGTTCTACAATCGTCGCAATTGCAGCGAATCCACCGATATTCGGATTGTGCCATTCGCTGTAATCCCAAGCATGACCATGAGTGTCGTTTACCTCAAGTATCACAAGGTGCGCCGCCATTGCCATAATTGAGAAGGCTAACACAACTACAGCGAAGATCAAAAGCGATTTCTTCAACATACTTTTTCCCTCCTTTGAATTTTGAAATGCCCTTTATTTTAACATTGATTACATATCGCGGTCAAATTTCGAACTTCACGTTAACATGAAAAGAATGAGAAAATGTGAGTCAAATTTGGAAGGCAACGCTTCTATGAATTGATGGTATAATAATCGTGAGGTGATGAAATGCTTGATTTGTCAACAAAAAGTATGTACGCTACTCGTGCTGTTTATGCGTTATCGCGTGCGTGGAATAATGGAGTGAGAAAATTAACACTTAAGGAGATCGTCAAAGATCAGGACATTCCAGGTGATTATATGGAGAAATTGCTTTTTAAGCTTAAGAGATTGGGCATAGTTAAGACCATACGTGGAAAGAATGGAGGATATTCTCTTGCCAGACCTCCAAAAGATATAAAAGTTTCAGATATCATTCTCGGATTGGAAAATCCCATCAAAAGACTGAATTGTTTGCATTTGGCTGAGAGTACTACTGAAGATAAGTGCGCCGAGTTTGAACATTGCGTGATCAAATACGTGTGGAATGACGCTTACAATGCGATGATTAAGGCCTTCTCTAAGTACACTTTTCAGGATCTCGTGGAAATGGAAGGAATCATGATTCAAAATAGCAAGGCGTGAAAAGATTGTTCGTTGATAAGAGTAAAGACTTCTTTGAAATTTTGTCATTAGAGAAAAGAAATTGGTCATCGTTCTATTTCGAATACATCAAGAATGCGCCAAAGGCTTTTGATCTTTATCACTCTTTACTCGGTGTCAATGATTCTCAGATCAGATCTATAATATCATCGATGGAGCGAAGGTATCTGGATCGGTGTTATCAATCGATATCCGATCTTAAACCTTACGAGTACGAAGCAGCGCGCGCTCTCGTTAAGTTTTCTGAGAAAATTGTCTTAGATCTTTCAAAGATTCGAGTGTACATTGTCGGAGCCCTTAATTTAGGAGAGATTTTCAAATTGGATGAGTATAAAATTTTCATAGATGTTCTCTCTTTGTACAAGATTGGATTTTCCAAATTGCCATTTCTGATCGTTAAAGCACTTGAATAAGAGATGATTCGCTGAAAAGCGATCTTTGCCCGTAAGCTGATTGCGCTATTAGCGTATGACGCTTAAGGAAATTCACAGAAAAGGAGGTTGAGCTGAGGATGGCGGATGAAAAGCAGAAATACGTGTGCACTTTGTGTGGTTATGTGTACGATCCTGAAAAGGGAGATCCAGATAATGGAATAGAGGCAGGTACTCCATTTTCCAAGCTTCCAGACGATTGGGTATGTCCCGATTGTGGAGCTCCGAAGGATTCCTTTGAACCTGTTGATTAAAAGATGTTTTTGAATTATGGATAGACCCGGTCTTTTGACCGGGTCCGTTGTTATTAGGGATGTAAAAGGTGTTTTGTTTTACTTGGAGAATATCACAAGCATTTCCATTCCTTGAGAATAAACCGACATGATGACAGTTCCACCTTTTTTAATCTTTTCGTATAGATTTTCGAATTCTTTCGTTGAAGATATTTTTTTGTTGTTCAGTGATGTGATAACATCTCCTGGTTGAAGCCCGGCCATGGCAGCCTGGCTGTTGGGATTAACGCTTGTAACAACTACCCCAGTGATATTTGAAGGTATGGAATATTTTGTCGCATAAAGTTCTGTCAAATCGGTAACGACAAATCCACTCGCATTGTAAGTGGAAGAAGGAGAAACTTTGAATATCGCTTTCGATGAAAGTTTTACGGGGAATGTGAGATATTTACCATCTCGATAAACTTTCACATTCACCGTGTCATTTGGAGCGTATTCATGAATCGCACTCACAAGCTTATCCGCACTGGTGATCTTGGCACCGTTAACTTCAACTATGATGTCTTTTATCCTTATCCCGGCTTTTGCAGCTCCAGAATTTGGAACTACTCCTATGACTAACGCACCCTTTATATCGTCTAAGCCAAGACTTTGGGCAAGGGCAGAGGTGAGGCTTCGAACCTGTACTCCAAGATATCCAGCTCCTTGTCCCTTCATCAATCTCGCGATTAAAACTTTCGCGGTATTTATTGATATGGCAAATCCAAGCCCTTCACCTTGTGACGGACTGACTATGGCGGTGTTTATCCCTATGACTCTTCCGTGAATGTCTACAAGCGGCCCACCACTATTTCCAGGATTTATCGCAGCATCTGTCTGAATCATGTTGTAGTAATAACCATTTCCGTCTGGTTTTGGCACTTCTCTATTTTTGGCACTTACTATTCCTTGTGTAACCGTATAATCAAGACCAAATGGGTTTCCGATCGCAATTGCATACTCTCCAACACGCACTTTATCGGAGTCTCCTAAAACCGCGGCCGGAAAATCTACTCCCTTAGGAGCTTCGATTTTGATGACTGCGAGGTCGTTAGTTGGATCACCTCCAACAACGCTACCTTTGTATTTCTTTCCATTAAGCAATGTTATCTCAGCTTCCTTAGCACCTGCAACTACGTGGTAGTTCGTTAGTATGTATCCTTTTGAATTGAATATAATTCCGGATCCAAGACTTTCTACCTGCCTCTTTTCAGGTGATGGCATTTGAAATCCGAAAAAGTTCTTGAAAAACGGTTGCAATTCCGTAAAAGATTTAGAAACAACAGTTGTATGAACTACAACTCTTACAACAGATGGTGATACTGCTTTTGCCACGGTTATTACCGGACTTTGCACATTGGGATTAAGATAGCCATAAGAGGCCAAAGATGTTGGGGTTATTGCAGTTGTGGATGAATTTGCAATCGCGAAAATCCCAACTGCCAACGTAAGGATTACTACTGATGCGAGTACCTTTAAATCTTTCATTCTAAAAACACCTCCCAGTTTGTTTTAAACCTTCTGGAATTTTTGACACGTTTTATCACGTTTATGTTCAAAAATAGACTGTCCAACGTTTTTAACTTGAAATTTTTAGAGGGTTATTGAAAAGAATAAAAGCATTGTAATCTCAATCCAGTATTTCTTTGTTACAAAGAAGGTGTCTCCACTCTTTAGTCTATGTAGAAGACAGTCAAGTTTTTTTATTCTACTCTCCCGAAGTCTGTATCAAGACATATGAGCTCGCCATCTGGAAGTTCACAAGAGCGAAGCTGGAGACACAGGATGTGTCGAGAGTGCCCGTGGGCACTCGTCACTTCGACATTC
>CAJXLN010000046.1 GCA_913056255.1 uncultured Thermotogae bacterium
TCAAAAAGTGGATGTGATACTTTCGGAAGTACCAGAAGATGCTGTTACAATCGGAGCTGCGATTTACGCGACTACGAAGTGGCTTGAGAGCAAAAGCACTGAACGTCAATTACCTCCCGCATAAATACGGAGGATTTGTGATAGCAAGTCCTTATGTCGATGGTTATAACTATTCTTTTTGAAAGGGGGATGCGTCAATTCCTCATGAGAGAGTTCCCTTGACGCGAATTAATATGAATGAAAAAATTAACGTTTACGTTGTGACACACACGCATTGGGACAGAGAGTGGTACGCACCCTTTGAAATTTTTAAGGGAAGACTTGTTGAGCTCATTGACAGTTTGATAGAAAATGTGGAAAAATATCCAAATTTTAAGCATTTCATGCTCGATGGTCAAACTGTAGTCCTTGAAGACTATCTTAAAGAGCATTACGAAAACAGGAGAAAATTAGCGAAGCTCATATGTGAGCATAAGATCATCGTTGGACCATGGTACATACTTCCAGATGAATTTTTGGTGACTGGCGAAGCAATGATAAGGAATTTTCTTACAGGTCAAGATGTTTTGAAATCGTTGGGTGTTCCAAGTATGCAAGTTGGCTATCTTCCGGATATGTTTGGTCACAACGCTTATACACCATCTGTACTAAAAGGTCTTGGTTTGAAAGCGGCTGTGATCTGGAGAGGAATTGGAGATGCTTGCAGAGACACGGAATTCATCTGGAAATCCCCAAATGGTGATGAAATACCAACAGTGAATCTCATTCGTTCTTATTCAAATGGTGCACATTTTGGTAGAGGCACATTGCAAATGAAGGAAGTCTTCTCCAGGGAAATAGACTCTCTTTCAGATCATAAAACTACAAACAATGTGCTTATCATGAACGGCACAGATCATGAATTTCCCATGTACGAGCTGCCTGAGCAATTTCCATCATGGGCAAAAGAATTCAAGGTTAATCTCATACATTCGACGATTGAGAATTACGTCGACACCGTGATGCGTGAAAATCCACCTCTTAAAGAAGTTCATGGTGAACTCAAAGATCCGAAATATGAACCGGTTCTAAAGGATGTTACTTCTACAAGGATTTACCTCAAACTTTTGAATTTCGACGCTCAGCAGCTATTCATCAGGTATGTTGAGCCCCTTTCCACATATCTGTGGATGAGTGGTAAAAAAGTCAATATTGATGAAATAAAGCAAGGGTGGGAATTAATTCTTAAATCCCAGCCGCATGATAGTATATGTGGATGTAGCGTGGATACGGTTCACAGAGATGTAGAATCAAGACTCAAAAATTCAATAGAGCTTGGTTCTTCTCTCGTTGTAAAGTACATGAGAAAGCTATCAAACGGTATAAGTGCCGATCCAGAGATTGGCATCCCAATTTTAGTTTTCAACCCTTACGAGCATGAAAGAAATTCTATTGTAACCACAGAAATAGCAGCACCACCGGACAAGGCTTATGAAGTGTTTGATGAGAAGGGCGAAAAGTACGAATCATTCGTGGAATCTGTAAAAAGCGAGAAAGAGAAGATGGAATTTTTAAGTGGAATAAATTTAAAAGATTATTTGAGGTTTTTGACGAATCTTTCCGAATTTCAAAATGCCTCAACGGCTTTAAAAGCATTTTCCAACGACACTAAAACGCTAACATTTCAAGCAGAACTTCCTCCTCTGGGATTTAAAGTATTCTACTTAAAAGAGTGTGAAAAGAACAAAAACATTGAAAAAACATCTGAAAATTCAGATTTTGAAAACGATTTTTACGATTTTCACTTGAATTATGACGGAAGTTTTGATTTAAGTGACAAAGTGAATGGCATGACCTACAAATCTCTGAATTATTTTGAAGACGTTGCCGATGCCGGAGATGAATACAACTTTTCCCCAATTGAAGGGGATAAATCGGTTACGAGTTTGAATCAGCACGCCGAGATAATATCAATTGAGGATCACAACTTTTTTAAAAAGATAAAAGTTGAGATGAAAATGGAACTTCCCAGATCACTTGATATCTCCAGAAAATCGAGAGTGAGGGAAAAAGGTACGATCTTGTTCCGTATTCTCTACAAACTTTACAGGGATCTTCCAAGAATCGATGTGGATCTCGTGTTGAACAGCACCGTTTTGGATCACAAATTGAGCTTTGTGGTCAAAGTACCTGAAAAGCTCGAAGAAGTTAAGAACGATGGATACTTTGGCATGATTTCCCATCCTGCAGAACTTCAAAACAAAGACGATTCTTACACCGAAGAGCAGATCTCAAGATATGCAATGGAGAGTTTTGCACTTCTTAAAGGAAATAAAAGCAAATTAGTTGTAACAACACGTGGGATTCACGAGTACGAAAGCCATGTCTCAGAAAGGGAGAGCAAGTTGAATTTTACATTACTCAGATCTGTGGGCTGGCTTTCGCGTGGTGATCTTGTCACGAGAAAAGGAAACGCCGGTCCAGAGATCCCGACACCTGAAGCGCAGTGTATCGGAGAGTACCAATACCACTACTCTTTTGAAATGCTGAAGGAAGGAGACGAACCCGAGGCGTACAGAATGGCAAAAGACTTCTTGCTCGATCCGATTGCCATAGAAATTTCTAAAAGCCAGAAGAAAAAGAAGATTTTTAGCATTCCCAAATTCGAATTCGATAACGGCGCTTTTCTCTCGGCTTTTAAGATATCTCAAAATGGAAAAGCCGTGGTAATGAGATGGGTGAATCATTCGGATTCTGAATCAAAAGTGCATGTTGAATCGCCGTTTGAACTCGAAGTTGAAGATTCGAACATGGCAGAAAAGAGCATGGGGAAAGCTACGACAGGAAAAGAAATTGTCCTGAAGTCTGAAGAAGATAAGATAAAAACAATACTGATCGTAGTCAATTCACCAGTACATCATAATAAGAGATAGGTGTAAAAAGTCAAGATGTTTTTGATCCAGTGTGGCTGAAAAATCGTGTTAATTCTAATAGAATTAGAGGAAATCCCATCTAAGTAAAGCTCAACCAGCAACTTGGCATTTAGTCTTTGAAAGCATCCAACTAACTGAATGTTTTAAACGTCGTACAACAAATTATATTGCTTCCCTAAATTTGGACGGGATGAAAAGGTAATAAAATATATCAGAGGGAGTGATTTGGATGCAAAAAAGGATTTTAGGTAAAACCGGAGAGAAGCTTTCCATCCTTGGAATGGGTGGAATCGTGGTGATGAATATGGAGCAACGCAAGGCTAATTCGGTCGTCGCTGATGCAATAGAGAGAGGCATAAATTATTTTGATGTCGCGCCAAGTTATGGTGATGCGGAGATAAAACTTGGAAATGCACTTAAAGAAAAAAGAGATAGGGTATTTCTTGCATGTAAAACGGACGGCAGAACAAAAAGAGAAGCCGAGAAAGAACTGATCGAATCTCTCAAGAGAGTCGGAACGGATCACTTCGATCTTTACCAGCTGCATGCAATGACGACCCAGGAAGATTTTGATGCCGCAATCGGGCCAAATGGTGCTTTAGAGGCTTTCGTCAAAGCTCAAAAGGAAGGTCTTATAAGGTACATAGGTTTTTCGGCACATTCGGACAAAATTGCCATTCAGCTCATGGATGCATTTGATTTTGACACGATACTCTTTCCAGTGAATTGGGTGTTGGCATTCAAAGCGCATTTTGGGCCAGCTGTCATAGAGAAGGCGAGATCAAAGAGTATGGGGATACTTGCGATAAAGGCACTTGCCCTGACAACAAAAAGTGAGGACGATAAGGATCATCCAAAGAGTTGGTATACGCCCATAGAAGATCCTAAATTAGCCGCATTGTCTTTGAGGTATACGCTTTCTCAACCTATTACGGCCGCGATTCCACCCGGAGACGAAAGGCTATTTCCGATGGCAATTGATATAGCCGAGCATTTTACACCAATAACGGAAGAAGAGATAAAGATTTTAAAAGAGAAAGCACTCAGGCTGGATACGATCTTCAATTCAACACTCTGAATATGAGAAAGGATGTGATGATCATGAGATATTTGAATTTTGGCACGAGTGGCTTAAAAGTTTCTGAAGTTGCCTTGGGAACGATGACTTTTGGAAGGGAAGCAGATGAAAATGAATCCGTTAAAATACTGAATTATTATCTTGAAAATGGTGGAAATTTCGTCGATACGGCAAATGTTTATGCAGAAGGAAGATCAGAAGAAATACTCGGACGGGCACTCAAAGGACGTAGAGATGAGATTGTACTCGCCACAAAGGGCTTTTTTGCAATGGGCAAGGGACCAAATGACAAAGGAGCCTCAAGAAAAAGTATCTTGAAAGCCATTGAAGACAGTTTAAAAAGACTTCAAACGGATTACATAGACCTGTACCAAATACACTGCTGGGATGAATCCACCCCGATTGAAGAGACAATGGAAACATTGGATTACCTCATCAATAAAGGATATGTCAGATACATAGGAATTTCAAATTTTTCAGGATGGCAAATAGAAAAAGCACTGAGAGTATCAGAATTTCATGGATACAAGAAGATAATATCTGCTCAGATGCAATACAATCTGGTTGTGAGGGACATAGAAATGGAAATCTTACCGGTTTGTAAAGCTGAAGGCTTAAGTGTTATGGCATGGGGCCCTTTGGGCGGTGGATTTCTAAGTGGAAAATACAAATCAAGAGAAAAGCCAAAAGAAGGAAGAATAGCAAAAGCAGGTGATGATTGGGAAGAAGCATGGCGTAGAAGAGCGACGGAAAAGAATTTCAAAATACTTGAAAAATTAGAGGAAATTGCCAAAAGGTACGACAAAACAGTTCCACAAGTTGCCCTAAACTGGCTTATCTCTCAAAATATTTTCCCAATTCTTGGAGCACGTACGTTGCAACAGATAAAGGATAATATGGGAGCGATTGGTTGGGCTTTAACGCAAAAAGATATGGATGAATTAAACGATGTTAGCCAATCAGAAGAAAGATACCCTTACAGATTCATAAAATCTGCAAATGCAAGATAATGAAATCTGTGAGATGTCTCAGATTGGTACGAATAAAACTCGAAATGGTAGTGTACAGCATCCCGAATTAAGAAAAAATCAGAATTGCCCTTCAATGAAACGAGTGATGACGAATTGCATAAAATAATAGTTGCTGGCCATACGTGCGTGGATCTGATACCTACTTGGGACGGTAAATTCGAAGATATAGCTCCAGGTCATCTCATCGTAACCGGTGAGATGAGGTTTTCAACTGGAGGATCAGTTCCCAACACCGGTGTTGACCTCAAGCGTTTAGGCCTTGATCCGATTATGATTGGAAAGATCGGGAATGATCTTGTTGGAAGAATAACCTTGGAAGTCATAAGATCGAACGGCGAAGATTTGACAGATCACATGATCAGAACTGTTGAAGCTGGTTCATCTTACACACTCGTCTTGAGCCCTCCGAATGTGGATAGGGCATTTTTCCATTATCCAGGCGTCAACGATACGTTTTGTGCAGAGGATATTCCCTTTGATGATCTCGATGGACAAATACTTCATTTCGGGTATCCACCAGTGATGGAAAAGATTTACAAAGATAACGGAAATGAGCTTGTGAAGATCTTCCAAAATGCACACGAGCATAAAATGATCACCTCTCTTGATATGACCACGCCAGATCCAAATTCATCATCTGGCAAGTTGGATTGGAAAATCTTTCTGAGAAATGTTCTTCCATATACGGATATCTTTCTTCCAAGTTTGGATGAAATACTTTACATGATGAAAATTGATTCTTCTCTTACATCTGAACTCTTGCAAAGGCTTTCAGATCAACTTATAGAATGGGGAGCGAAGATCGTCATGATAAAATTAGGCGAGAATGGAATTTATTTCAGAACAAAAGAGCTCAAAGGATCTATTACCCAGATAGTTTCGGACGAGTGGTCAGAAAGGGAGTTCATTTCGCCAGCATTCGATGTAAAAGTTGTTGGAACTAACGGGGCAGGTGATGCCTCCGTTGCGGGTTTCTTGACAGGTCTTGTTAGAAGAATGAATCCCATTGAGAGTGTGATCATCGCATCGGCTGTAGGGGCATTTTGCGTTGAAGATGTTGATTCAACAAGTGGGATAAAACCCCTTCCTGCGGTTTTTAAAAGAATCAAAAGAGGATGGAAAAGATTACCGGTGAAAATTCGACTTAACAATTGGAAAAATAAACGAGGCGAAGTGTTTTTAAGTCCAAGGGATCGATACTGGAGTGAAGAGCATGATCGCAAAAAAGGAGTTTGAGAAAGCAAAAAAGAAAGCTCTTGTATATTTTGAAAAGGCATGTATAACTTTAACAGAGGAAGAAAAAAGGAAGATAGAAATCGCAGATTTTGGCCTTGATCAG
>CAJXLN010000047.1 GCA_913056255.1 uncultured Thermotogae bacterium
CGAGAATTTGCATCTTTTTTGGTTTCCATCTGTAAGCCATTTCTTCTTTGGCTTCTGAAAGGAGCTGAGATACATTGACGGTGGAAAAGCTCGATTTGTACCTTTTCATCTCCAATTCGCTGAGCGAAAGGAGTTGATCCAACAATTTTTCCAATCTATTCAATTGGGCAGTTGCCCGTTCGAAATAATCATTTTTCATATGAGGTGGAGTATTTGAATCCTTTATAATTTCAAGGAATCCCTTTACAACAGATATTGGGGTCATAAATTCATGGGAAACGGCGGAAATGAAATCCGCTTTGGCATTCTTGAGAGCCTCTTGAGCCGTTATATCCTTAAACAGCCAGTATATGTGCTCTTCTCTTAAAACTGTGACTTCACACTCTTTTCTTTTTAAACCAAAATAAACAGGGGTTCTTTTTGAAAAAGTGTAACCCGAAGAAGCATTTTCAAAGGCTTCGTTTATTTCAGGAAATGAGATGATTTCCAGGATCTTCGTTCCTGTTTCGATCTCTGAAATGAAATTATCTCGAAGCGTTGTGTTGAAATCCAAGATCACAAGCCGATCATTCGTTACGATCAGACCTTCATCCACAAAGTCAAATATTTTGTCCACCGTTAAGTCCCGCCTAACTTATATCCCACTCCACGGACAGTTTTTATGACGGAGTCTCCCAACTTCTCCCTTATTTTGCTAACATGAACATCCACCGTTCGGAAATCTCCAAAAAAATCATCTCCCCAGATTCTGTCAAGTATTTCTTCGCGTGTAAAAACTTTTTTCGGACTGGATATCAGAAGCTTTAGAAGCCCAAACTCCTTCTTCGTAAACTCTATCTCATTTCCCTCTTCATCCACTGCTGTGTAAGAATCAACGTTCAATGTATTTTTACCGAGTTTTACAATACTCTTGTTCCCTTTATGACCTACATACCTTCTCAAAACACTTCTTATTCTTGCAACGAGTTCATATCTGTTAAAAGGTTTGGTTATGTAATCATCTGCCCCAAGCTCCAATCCAACGATTTTATCCACATCTGATCTTCTTGCCGTCAAGATCACGACGGGCACATCATTTTCCTGCCTTCTCAGGGTTTTGAGCACATCTATTCCTGATTCGTCAGGTAAACCTATGTCCAACAGAATAAGATCGATCTTATCGTTTGACAATTTCTCCCACATCTCAGATGCGCTTCCAGCTGAAAGAACGATAAATCCATTTTCTTTCAAAGTGTATGAAATTATCTCTACCATATCTTCTTCGTCTTCCACGATCAATATTGATTTCATTTTCATCTTCCTCGATTCAAGATCTCCTCCTGGTTTAGGCTACCGCTTCTTGTGGTGTGAAATTCCCTTTCGCCTATGGTTAACTAACTCAGAGTAGATCGAACAACTCTTTTCCAAGGAGCATGTAGACCGTCTCTTCACAGATATTCGTCGCATGATCTGCAATTCTTTCTATTGCACGGGAGACCAGTATGATTCTTTCTGACTGCTTTATAACTTCATCTGTTGGATACTTCTTTATAATTTCTTCAATGTCATCCGCTACCAGACGGTCAATGTCATCCACTTGATCATCAACGAGCCATACTTGTTTGGCTAATTCTACGTCTTCATCAAAATACGCCCTCATCGATTTTGTCATCATATCCGTGGCGATTTGTGCCATCTTTGGAATATCAATGAGAGGTTTTATCAACTTCTTACCTTTCAAAAATTCCGTAACTTGAGCAATATTCACCGCCTGATCAGCCACACGCTCCAGATCTCCCGCGATTTTCATTGCCATGATCACTCTTCTAAGATCAGAGGCAAGAGGTTGAAATCTTCCCAATATTTCGTAAACCAACTCTTCTACTTCTCTCTTCAACAAGTCTATTTTATCATCACTATTTATTACTTCTTTTGCAAGATCAACGTCGGAGTTCTCCAAAGATTCCATTGAAGATTTGAAAGCTTCAAGCGACGAGCTGAACATCTCATTCAATTTTATTCTTAAAAGATCGAGAGCATTTTCATAATTTGAAAGTCTGGAATGTTCCATATCTTTCTCCTTCCTAACTGTACACACCTGTAAGATAATCGTTTGTTAATTTTTCTTTTGGAGAAGTTAAAATCTCTTCTGCCTTTCCGAATTCTACGAGTTTTCCAAGATAGATGAAAGCGATGTAATCGGCTATTCTGGCAGCTTGCTGGATATTGTGCGTCACAATGACTATCGTGTAATCTTCACTCAATTTCTCAAGAACATCTTCTATTTGTTTTGTGGCAATCGGATCGATCGCGGATGTTGGTTCATCCAAAAGAATCACCTCTGGTTTAACTGCAAGAGCACGCGCTATACAAAGTCTCTGTTGCTGACCGCCAGAGAGTTTGTAAGCGTTAAGAGAGAGATTATCTTTGACTTGCTCGTATATAGCCGCAGCTTTCAAAGACGAACGCACGCTTTCATCCAAAGTCTTTTTGTCTTTTATCCCGTGAATTTTCAACCCAAACGCAACATTTTCATATATGGATTTAGGAAAAGGATTGGGTCTTTGAAAAACCATCCCAATTCGCATTCTCAAAGATTCAAGGGGATAGTTTTTAGAAAGAACATCTTCACCATCAAGAATTATCCTTCCACTTGTTCTGAAGTTTTCAAACCTATCGTTCATTCTGTTTATCGTACGAACGAAAGTGGATTTTCCACATCCAGAAGGACCAACTATCGCGGTTATCGCCTTCGACGGAATATCAAAAGTTATGGAATCCAATATCTTTTTCTCACCAAAGTACGCAGAAAGATTTTCTATTTTTAAAGAAACTTCCATCGCTTCACCTTCCCAAAAAATTTTATCACAAAACGTCGTGTTTTCTCATTACGAATCTTGACACCATGGCAACACTGTTCATGGCCGCGACTAAGATTATGAGAACAATCGATATGCCATAAGCAAAAGGAGTACTAGCTGATATGTTAATACTTGTCGTAACGAGGCCCCATATCATGTATGGCAAGGCCATGAACTGCTCATTAAGTCCATGAGGATAATAAGTCAAGTACAATGTTGCACCCGTGAAAAGTATAGGGGCTGTTTCTCCAGCTATTCTGGCGCTTGAAAGGACGACACCCGTCATGATCTTCGAAAAAGCTGCTGGAAATACAACGAGCAATGCACTTTGCCATCGTTTTGCTCCAAGCGCGAATGCACCTTCCCTTACACTATCAGGAACATTTTTCATCGCGTTTTCAGTTACCATTATCACTATCGGAAGGGCTAAAATCGAAAGTGTTAGTGAGGCACTCAGTATTGAAAGGCCCAATCCGAAAAATATCGTGAAGACTGCCATGCCAAAAAGTCCATGAACGACCGATGGAACACCGGCAAGATTTGCAACGCTCATTCTCATGATATTAAAAAGCTTTCCCTTTGTTCTGTATTCGGAAAGGAAAATCCCTCCAAGAATTCCAAGTGGAACGGAAAATACAAGCCCGAGACCAGTTATGAGAAAAGTTCCAACGATGGCTGGTCCTATGCCGCCTTGGGGAACTCCATAAAAGTCAAAAGAAGGCAAGGAGGTGAGAAACTTCCAATTTATAACTCTTATGCCTTTCACAAATATGATCACTATGATCCCCATCATCGCAACGAGGATCAAAATGGCCAAAACGGATATCGTGAAAAACACGATTTTCTGTTTTCTGAGACGTTTTTTAAGGTACAGATTCAATTCCTTCTCATCTCCATTTCGTATTTAATCCTGATACTTTCACCGATGAGATTTATAAACAACGTTATGAAAAATATAATGACCCCTATTCCAAAGAGAGCGTAAAAGTGTGGAGTCCCAACCGCAGTTTCACCCATTTCAGCCGCTATTGTTGCGGAAAGGGGCTTCGCCGGATCGAAAATGCTAGTCGGGAATATGGCAGCATTTCCGGCAATCATCAAAACTATCATCGTTTCTCCAAAAATTCTTCCCATAGAAAGCATTGCAATGGAAGCAAAAGGGCCTTTGAGGCCGGGTAATATAACTTTCCAAAGCGTTTCTATACTCGTCGCACCCAGGGCTTCTGCTCCCTCTATTTGTTCTCTCGGAAAAGAGACCATGAAATCTTCCATCATAGAAGCCGTTATCGGTATGGTAAGAAATGTGAGCATCAATGAAGCATTGAAAACATTGAGTCCTGTATCAAGGTTGAAAGTATTTTGAAGGTATGGAGAAACAATACTCAGGCCTATTAAGCCCAACACGACTGAGGGGATACTGGAAAAAAACTCCAAAAAGATTTTTATCAGATAGCGAATCTTCTTCGGCGCTATAAAGGTCATAAAGATCGTTACAACGATGGAAATCGGAAACGTTAAAATCAAAGAGAAAAGAGAAATTTCAATCGTTGCAATCAGGAGTGGAAGCGTTCCATACAATGGTGGCGTGACAGTTGGGTACCATCTCGTCCCAAAAAAGAACTCGATCGGTGAAACCGTCTTGAAGAGTGGCACCCAATTGTAGAACAAAAAGAAAATGATCGCTATGATGATCACATTTGAAAGCCATCCAGAAGACCACAAAACACTATCAACCACGTTGTTTTTTTTAAAATGTGGGGAAAAAATATCGACATCTCCTTTCCCTAATTTTTGTAACATAATTAGCAGAAGCCCCCCACTTCAACGAAATAAGTGGAGGGTAGTTCACGAAGGAACGTTATTTCAAACTGTAAATCGGTATGAATCCAACTTTCTTAACGATCTCTTGTCCCGCGGGAGAAAGCCCGAAATTTATGAATTTTGAAATTTCTCCACCTGGAACATTTCTGGTTATCATGAACAATGGCCTGGCCAATGGATAATTTCCGGCGCGAGCATTTGCGATTGTGGCTTTCACTCCACTAATGGCCACATCAGCTATCATGGTACTGCTTTCAAGATACCCTATTCCAATGTATCCTATGGCTTTTTTATTTTGAGAAACCATTCTCACAACTTCAGCATTTGAAGCAACGGTTAAAGCACCTGAAGTTACAAGCGAGCCTTTCATAACCTTGCCTTCCCAAACTTCATGAGTACCAGAACTGTTATCCCTTTGAACGACAACGATTGGTATATCAGGGCCACCAACTTGAGACCATTTGGTTATCTTTCCCTCATATATTTCTTTAAGTTGTTTTAAAGAAAGATTTCTCACGGGATTGTTAACGTTAACAACTGGCGCTATCGCATCGTAAGCGATCACTACAGGAAATGGAAAAAATCCTCTGGATTCTGCAAGTTTTATTTCCGAATCTTTCATCCACCTGGAAGAATCTGCTATGTTGGTAAGACCATCGATCAAAGCCTTTATTCCATTTCCAGAACCATTACCAACAACTGATATCCGAACATTTGGATGCTGAGCTGTATAGGCTTGTGCCCACTGTTGTGCGATTGGTAAAACCGTAGTTGAACCTGTTAGCACGAGGTTAAAGCCAAAAACGGAAAGTCCTAAAGCCATCGAAAGAACGAACATTAGCAAAGACTTTTTCATGTTTCTCTCCTCCTCTATATTCGAGATCGTTTTGATGTTAGCAAACGATTTTTATCTGAGTTTTATCTGAGTTTTATCACAGGAATGGGAAGACTCCCCATTTCAACGGGGAGATGAAAGTGACGTGCATCAAATGCACAATGATTTGTATCTCCTAATGTGCGTGGAAGTTCCGAAATTAACGTGATTGAAAAACGAGGTCATTGAAAAAGGCACAAGCACTTGAAAAGCAGATGTGGAAGAGTTTTATCTCAAAGGCAGGGACATCTTTTAATTCAAGGTATCCTGGAAAAGAATATTTAGAGTGTCCAACAATTTAGGATTATAAAATAATAGTATCCAATCAAGATAACTTTAAAATCTAAATCTTTTTTCGCTTTTCAAGCGAACAGGAATTTTTTTCGAAGCCTTATCAAG
>CAJXLN010000048.1 GCA_913056255.1 uncultured Thermotogae bacterium
AACTGAAAGATGGATAAACGAGCGATTCGGTCTTGATAAGGCTTCGAAAAAAATTTCTTCATCGCTTATAAAGCGAAAAAAGATTTAGATTTCAAAGTTATTATATGCGCTGCCATTTTTTTGAGCATGCTATTGACAAAAAGTATATATGTATGTATAATACTGTATATGAAAGTGAGTGATGTAAAAAATGAGGTGTGCGAAGTTTGGTTTTAAATCTGGAAACATTCTGGTGGCATCACTTTTGTATTTGTTGTTGAAAAAGCCTTCTTACGGGTATTCACTTGTTGAAGAGTTACGAGAGGTAGGTATTGATCCGGCTCTTGTTCCTTATGGCGTTGCGTACAGGTTACTTAGGGATATGGAAGGAAATGGTTTGATATCTTCAAAATGGGAAATTGAAGAATCCGGTCCCTCGAAAAGGATTTACTCAATAACGAATGAAGGCATTGAATATTTGAAGAGGTGGCTTAGCAATGCCAAGAAGAATTTGAAAGTGATGGAGAATTTGGTAGTTAATATAGAGAATAAACTGAAAAAGCTTTAAAAAGGAGGTAAATATCATGAAAATTTGCTTTACTTCGGATGAACAGAATGGCTTGGAAAGCGTACTGAGTTATCACTTTGGTCACTGTCCCTATTATGTGATCGTCGATGTGGATGGAAATGAGGTCAAAAGAGTGGATTCTATTTCCAATCCAATGGCGGATGGACATAATCCAGGAGACCTTCCCTCTTTCATGAAAGAACGTGATGTTGATGTGATCATCACAGGTGGTATGGGTCCAAAGGCTCAGCAGTATTTTGCGGATTACGGAATAAAAGCTGTTACTGGAGCGTATGGAAAAGTAAAAGACGTGCTCGAAGAATACTTGAACTCCAAGATCACCGTTAGAGAAGAAAAAACAGAAGTTGAAGAACAACGCGGTTCGAATGAAAGTGATGGAGGCGATATCGATAAGCTGAAAAAAGAGAATATCGATCTTCGAAGACAGGTAGCGGATTTGAAGTCAAGACTGACAGCGCTTGAGAAGAAAATAGGTAATTGACTGAGTCGACTTCTGTATAATTGTGGAGGACTTGCTCTCGCAAGTCCTTATGTTGATGATGGTTATAACTATTCTTTTTGAAAGGAGGATGCGTCAATCTCTTTTATCAATGAATTGTAAAGTTTTCTTGACGCAAATTCTATGAATCTATTGGGAGCTGTTGTTTATGGGATCATCGTTGCCCTGAGCTACGCTTACGCCATTAAAAAGAGTAAGTCGAATTCCCGGAAGGCTGCAAAAAAAGGTGGCATGCAATTTTTAAAACAGCTTCCCTTTCTCGTGGCGATTTTTCTTCTCATAGGGCTTTTCGATGAATTCATTCCCAAAAGTATCGTGGTGGAATTTGTTGGAAAAGGGAAGGGATTGCTTTCCATATTAACTTCAGCTGTATTTGGAACGATCGTCATGGGACCTGTCTCTTCAGCGTACCCACTGGGGGCTTTATTGTTGAAAAAAGGAGCGACAATCACGGCGGTTGCGATTTTTTTAAACTCTTGGGTTATGGTGGGATTTGTAACGATTCCGTACGAAATTTCCATCTTCGGTAAACGCTTCACATTCACAAGGAATGCCTTGGCTTTTGCCGGTGCGATAATCATAGGAATGATAACAGGATTACTGCTTGGGGTGAAACTGGCATGAAAAACTTTTTAAAAAAGTATTCATTCGAGATAGTAGTGGGACTACTTTATGTAATAGCTCTCTTCTTTTCTCCTTCAAAGACCCTTTTGTCCTTTGAAAAAGGCATTTGGTTGTTAGTAGACATGTTACCGATTTTCGTGTGCGTAGTGTTATTTTCGTCGTTCTTAGCTATCTTTTTATCCCCTAAAACCATTCAGCGTATCATGGGTAAAGAAACCGGAGTGAAGGGAGTGATCGCCGGTGCCTTAATTGGTACAATAATAGTGGGACCACTGTGGGTTCTCTTTCCTTTGTACAAGACACTCTTGAATAAAGGAGCAAGACTTGCCATTGTCGCTGCCATGATAGGTGCATTTGCGATAAAAACACCATGGATTCCCTATGCTGCTGGATTTTTGGGTTGGCCTTTCGTTTTGATATCTCTTGTTTTGATCATCGTTTATGCTGTCGCTGAAGGTTATTTGTTGGAAAAACTACTCAAAGACCGTTAAAACATTATACATTTCTCATGCTATAAATACGTAAACCGAACTAAAAAATGATGAAATAGCACCTACGATTTTCTGATAATATTGAATTTCAAGTGGTACAAAAAATCCTTGATTGTTTTTACTCTTGTGGCAATAGTAGAGTACACAATCGTCGTGTTCTTTCCATAACTTCATGCTTTTCTATCGTGGCAATCAATTCTGATTGGAGCCATTTTTCATCGCTTACTCTGCCATATCTTTGCCAGTTATGCTGAGCTTGATCTCGAGCGCCGTTCCAAAAAGCAAAAGAGCCATAGGGGGGGAATGCGCTCACTTTTCAGAAGAGTTCCAATGGCGTTAGACCCGATTTTGGGTGGAATTAGTCCTTTACGGAACGAAAAATGGAATGAGAATATCTAGGGGTCGGGTCTTGAAATATTCATTTCCCATCATTTTCGACGATAATTTTTCTTTTGTCCCAGAACGATTTGTTCATAAAATTATCTTGACACAAGATAATTCAAGAATCAAGACCTGACCCCAGAGCTTTTCCCCGAGATGCTTTACAAAGAACTCGGCATGAACCTCACGACTGCCATCAACGTTTTTTTGAGGCAGTCGCTTCGGGCCAGCGGCCTTCCGCTCGAAGTGAATCTCAACATGCCGAACGCCGAAACGATTGCGGCGATGATAGAAGCGAAAGGCATAGCGAAGGACCCGAATGTGAAAGGGTACAGCGATGTTCAAGAAGCATTGAAAGAATTGAAGAAGTGAACTTGGATTTCACAGTTCAAAGTTAATTTTTCAATTTTCTTATAAAAAACATCCACGATTATAATCGTGGATGTTAGTTTATTTGAATCTTACTTTATTTATTTTTTTTGGGATTAACTTCAATGATGAAATATTTCAAATCATCTCTTATATTTTGCCAATTTATTTTATATTTTCCTTCTATATTTATTGATTCAGCTTGATTTCCAGTGGGTTTTTCAATTGTACCAGTGATTTCGCCGTTGTTTCTGAAAATACCGTAAATTCCGTTCTCATTTTGCCCGTGATAAAAAGAATCATTATCAGTGAAAAAGATGAAATAGGAACTTTCAAATCCAGAGTTTACAAGTTGTTCCAAGAAGTAAATATCTTTGCATGCTTTAAACATTTGTTCTGGTACCTGTCCGTTTGATTTTCTTGGGAACTTCAGTTCAATGCAGCTTTTTTTATCTTTATTTTCATCAAAAATGACGATATCCATTTCTTTTTTTGAAAAATATATTTTATTCAAACCAAAATAGTCAATATTTCTTTCCAGTTGTATTTTGTAATTGCTTAAACTTTTTTGATTTCTGAGAAAAAATCCCAATTCGAATTGAATACCAGCTTCGTTGTATATATCCTTATCTTTCATCATTTCAATGAATTCATTGAGTAATTTTTGCATGAAAATCTCCTCCTTATATATTGTTAGTTATTTAACAAAATTTCTGACTAATTTAACGAACTATCCTAAATCTAAAGGCAACTTCTGAAAACTCGCTTTTTCACCGTCTAAATTGATACAATAGGAATGAGTTTTTCGGGAAGCCACAATTTTTGATTTTTTCGGTTCAAAATATCGGTTTTGAAGAAAGAATCAGCCTGTTTTTATCATTATTTCCCATGCTTTTCCCGTTTTGAGTACAATTATCCTATTATACACACATATCGCTTCAAATTGTACGCCAGATTCTTGGCGCTCACATCACGCTTCACACGTTTAAGCCCATGAACTCGAGACGTGATTCCCCCATGAATCGGGTCATGTATCCAAAAATGTGCTCAATTCTTGCGCAGGTGTGAGCAATTGCCTTATTCTTTTCCTTATCTTCATCGGTTAGCGGCGTGTTGCGAAATACCTTTGCACAGATATGCAGCTTGATATGCGGATATTTCGCGAGGATTTCTTCCCCGGTATTTTTCGCCGATGATTTTGCTGTCGCTGTCGCATTTCACATGGTCTTTGAAACTGAGGAAGGATTCTTCATCTATCTGAACGATGACGTTTTCAGTATTCTTTATCTCGCCTTCTTCAAGCCGATCAGAACATTTCGTTGTCAAATCCTCAAGTTCTTCTCCAACTTTGAGGTGTTCATCGTATTTTTTGGTGGTATGGCGTTTTGGCACAGTTACAAAAGTTGCGTCAACAATTGAGCCCTTGTGCGTAATAACACCTTGTGCTTCCAGCTTTTCGTTGAACAAATCAAAAAGCTTACGGTCTACCTCATCTTCTTTCAATGCTTCTTTGAAATCCCATATCGTGTTGCCGTCCGGCACTTTGTCTCCGACTTCCAAACCAAGAAAACGCATATACGATAGACTGTCGTTGATGTGGTATTCCACCGTCATATCCGACAAACCGTACCACTGCTGCAGCATTGTAATTTTGAACATCAAAATCTCATCAAACGAAAATCGTCCGCCCTTACTCATGTCTTTACGGATAGCGCTTTTAATGGGTTCTCGAAAGATCTCCCAGTCAATCAGTTCGTTGATTTTGACCAACGGATCACCGAGTTTTGACAACTTTTTAAGCTGCGTTTCCGTTCTTAACAAATTTATTTGTTTCATGCCAGTTTTGTCCTTGCCAATTCGTCAGTCTTGACAAATTCGTTTATCTCCGCCGACAGCTTTATGAAGAGATACAGCCAGTAAATTCCGAAGGTAACTACGGTAAGGACGATGACGAGGAAGAGATTTCTTTTGGTTATCTTCGATATGTCATCGATTTGGGGATAACCCTTCAGATTTCTCAGATAGGAGTAAGCTCTGGCTTTTTTCGTGTAAACCGAGTTTGAAGTCGAGAAGATGTGGTGAAGAAAGATGAGAAACATTATGAATCCTATGAGTCCGGCTATCATAGTGGGCCAGACGGCAAAGGAAAAAAGATACAATATCACGTAGGCAATCAGATATCCCCAATAGGGCCATCCCGGGATCTTCTCGTTTTCGAGCTCCATGGATACCGCCTCGATTTCGGATTTTACGGATATGTCGTCGGTCCGGATAGCCGAAAACAGCCTTTTCGTGTTGTTTATGTTGTTGTTCAAAACGTCCATCCACTGCTTCAGAACGATGAGCTGGAATACGGCACTCACTATGCCGAGCACCAAGAGTATGAAGTACTCGCCCCTCGCGCCTGTCAGCATCGAAAATGAATCCCACCCAACGCTTCCGATGAGCAAAACGACCGATATCATTTCAAAGATCAGAGAAATGAAGGTCAATATCTCCGCGATCACGGCGAAGCCTACATTTACCCGTCCGTCCACAAACCACCCCCCTTTAGGTCGAGTTTAATTATTGTATCATAGACTGTCCAAAAATTCAAGGGTCATAAAACTGGTTTCCTGTTGTTGGAAGGTCGTTGAGAATGTAGAAGATGTGCTCGAGTGAGTAGAAGAAGAAGGATTTAATGGGCGTACCTGACTCTAAGGTTCTTCCTTTTAACCACGATGTTTATTTTTTGGACAGTCTAAATTTAAGGCTAGATTATTCGTTTTCTTAAAGGTAAAGGGAGAAAGTAGAAATAT
>CAJXLN010000049.1 GCA_913056255.1 uncultured Thermotogae bacterium
CTTGTGAACTTTCAGATGGCGAGCTCATATGTCTTGATAGAGTGTCGAGAGTGCCTGTGGCACTCGTCACTTCGACATTCCCGACCAAAGCGATAGCTGCGAGCGGGGAGAGTAGAATAAAAAATCTTTGACTGTCTTCAATCTAATGAGAGACATCTTCTCTGTAACAAAAAGATACTATATTGAGGTTACGATGTTTTTGTTCTTTTCAATAACCATCTAAAAATTTCAAACTAAAAACATTGGACAGTCTAGGAAAAGAATATTCACAATCTATAAGTGTAATAGCAGAGCATTCCTTGATTAAGATACACCGCACGATGTTGTCAAGATTCTTGAATGGGCACAATGAATTTTGGAAAGAGATGAAAAAATACTCTAAAGGTTGTTATTCGGCAGAGGAGAAAAGGCTTTGGTGGTGGATGACACGCATCTTGAAAAGAAATCGGAGAAGTGAAGATGCCGAAATAATGAGTGCCCTTTGGCACTCATTATTTCGGCATCTACGACCATGCTGGAAATTCCAATGAAGTGTTGGAATTCACATTCTCATTCTATTACAGACACGATCCACACGCTTTTATCTTTGGACAAATCCATAAGTGTATCATCAACCATAATTACAGGAATAAGGAGTCCAGCCCCGCTTGTTCTTATTACAGTTCCGATTCTTCCATCGTTGAGCTTGACCCTTGTACCTGTTGGATACATTCCAAGGACTTTTATAAAAGCATTCAAAACGTACGGATCGTAGTCTTTTCCAGCTCTAACAAGTAACCACTTTAAAGCTTGATAAGGCGTAAGTTTAAGAGCTTCAGAAGATGTGGACGTAAGAGAATCGTAAGCGTCTGCTATTTGAAGTATGCGCGCGTAAAAATTTATATCCTTTCCCTTCTTTTCAAATGGAATACCAGTTCCATTATATTTCTCATGATGCTCAAGTACGGCATCGAGAATCTCCCTTTGCTCTATTATTCCATAAGTGGAAAGTATTTTGTACCCAATCGTTGTGTGTTGGAGTATTTTCTCTCTGTTTGATGTTCCTCCTATATCCACATATTCAGGGTCGCTCAAAAACATCAAACCTATGTCGTGAAAAAGAGCGGCTTTAGCAAGTGGAATGAGATGATATCTTGACATGGATAAAGTAATTCCAGCCATAACCGATAAAATAGCGGTATTTATGCCATGTTTGTAGAGAAAACCACTCACGTGTTTTTTGAATAAATTGACCACGTATTCTTTCTGACTGATAAGATCATCCACAACTGCTCCAAGTGTGTGCTCGACTAATCCTTTGTCTATTCTTTCTCCAAGTTTGAGTTGTTCTGAAAGGTCTTTGAAAGATGTTATAAAACCTCTGTAGATTTCATCCGGAACTGAAAGACGGATTCCAGGTGCTATCGGTTCTTCAACCTTAAGCAACTCTTGATCGAAATCTATTGAATTTCGAATTTTCTCAAAGTTTTCTCCTTTTACTTCCACAGGAATCCATAAGATTTCCCGTTTCTTGAGGGTATCTATAATTTCTTTATTAATGCGGGTACCTTTTGAAAGCAATACCTTGAACGATGCTCCATCATATAAATCTTCTGCGAGTACTGCACCATCTTTTATGTCCTCCAATGGTTTCCACTCAATAGCCAACTTTAGCATTCACCTCGAATTCATATGCTTTCAACTTATCGAGAACCGTCCCAGATGGTCCAACGGCTGAGAGCGTCCATTTCCCAAGGAAGAAATCTTTATAAGTTTCAACTACGTCTTCGTATGTTACATTTTCAATGGATTCAATCACACGATCGATTCCTCTTATTTTTCGAAGTGTGAATTGATCATCTATCATCATGAACATAGTGGAAAACGTGGATTCGGTAGATGTAAGTAACTTCCCTTTCAATCTTTTCTTCCCATAATCCATGTGTGCTTTTAAAAATGAACTCTTTGTCATGTCTTCGTTCAAAACGTTTCTGATCTTTTCGAGTGCATTTAAGACGCGATTGGGAGATGTGGAGAAATCTATCGTGAAGTATCCTCCTAATCTATTCGATTGGTTAGAAGATGAAATCGAATAGACAAGTCCATATTCCTCTCTCAATTTTTCAAAGAGTACGGAACTCATCCCACCACCAAGTATAGTGGTTATTACAGCCAGCGGATAACTTCGCTTATCCGACTTTTTAGTGGTTTTAATTCCTATGGAAACGTTGACCTGTTTCAAATCTCTTTTCTCAATCACAACATTTTTTGGTGGACGAGCGATGGGTTCTTCAATCTTTCCTTTAAAATCGCCAGTCTGTAGAGCTTCAATTTTTTCTCGGATATAATTCATATCACAAGATTTCAAATTTCCCACAATTGATAAGAGAATATTCGAAGAAATGTAGTGATCTTTGAAAAACTTTTTCACATCGTCAATGCTGATGTTTTTTACAGTCTCAGCTTTTCCAATTATAGTTCTTCCATACGGTGTCTCGTCTCCCCATAGCGCTTTTAAAAGGTTAGTTCCAGAGAGATCCGCCGGGTCATCTTCGTACATGGCTATTTCTTCAATAACGACTCCCTTTTCCACTTCGATCTCTTTTTCTGGAAATGTCGGAACATTTACAAGATCGTACAGCACATCAAAAGCCTGGCAAGAAGCAAAGTCCGGCACTTTGGCATAGAAGAGTGTGTACTCACGAGAAGTGAAAGCGTTAAGAACTCCTCCCACGGATTCTATTATTCGTTTTAACTCATGTCCACTAAAATTTTTTGTCCCTTTGAAAACCGAATGTTCTATCAAGTGCGAAATCCCGGAATTTTGAGGATTTTCGTCCGCTGCCCCCACATTAACACCCATACCAAAAGTAACTGTTCGCAGGAAAGGCATATCCTTGCTGACGATTAAAGAATCGTTTGAAAGTTTCTCAACTGTAATGTCATTTGTCATGTTTTCCGTTGTTAAACCTCCTCCTGGGTCTTGAAGGGTACGGACTTCTTTTTTCTTCTCCATCTACCACTTGCCTGAGTTGAATCTTTCCGGTTGGATCGCTTCCCACTACTTCTACATTCACTTTATCTTTAACATGAACAACGTCTCTAACATTTTTGACATGTCTTCCCATTTTCGAAACGTGAACGAGTCCAATTTTACCCGGAAAAAGTTCGGCGAAGAACCCATATCCCTCAACTCTGGTAACAGTGGCAACAAAACGCTCGCCAACTTTGACTTCTCGATTCATGTTCTTGATGTGTTGAAGAGCCGCGTCCACATTTTTATTTTCATCGCCGACTATTTTTACTCGGCCATCTTCTTCAATCTGAAGTTCAACTCCAAACTCTTCAGATATGGCCTTAACGTTACGACCTCCAGGCCCTATCAGTTCTCCAATCTTATCAACAGGTATTCTGATAAGCTTTATAACAGGAGCGTATTTAGACAGGTGTTCCCTTGGGGAAGGTATCGTGTCATACATTATATCAAGGATCTTGTTTCTTGCGATTCGAGCCTTTTCAAGTGCGACTTTCATTATCTCACCTGAAACATTTCCAACCTTAACGTCCATCTGGAAGGCGGTAATTCCCTTTCTCGTACCTGTAACTTTGAAATCCATATCTCCTAAATGATCTTCCATACCAAGTATATCGGTCAGAATAACCCAACCATCTGGCTCGAATATGAGTCCCATGGCAATACCAGCCACGTGTTTTTTCGTTGGAACTCCTGCAGCCATGAGTGAAAGTGAACCGGAGCAAACAGTCGCCATTGAAGAAGAACCATTGGATTCAAGTATCTCGGACACTACACGTGTAGTGTAAGGAAATTCCTCTTCTGATGGAATTACGCGTTTAAGGGATCTTTCAGCAAGATGTCCATGCCCTATTTCACGTCTCCCGGGGCTACCAAATCTTCCCGTTTCTCCAACACTGTAAGGCGGAAAATTGTAATGAAGCATGAATCTCTTCTCGCCATCTTCTAAAAGTGTGTCTATGATCTGAGCATCCATCTTGGCCCCAAGCGTGGTAACGCCAAGACTTTGAGTTTCACCTCTTGTGAACAAAGCACTTCCGTGCGCTCTTGGAAGCAGATCCAATTCACAGGTTATCGGACGTATTTCATCAGGGTTACGCCCATCGACACGCAGATGCTTTTCAAATATCATCCTACGCATTGTGTGCTTGAGTATATTTTCAAACTCGTCGGAGAGTAAAGATCTGGTCTGGGCTATTTCGTCTTCTTTCAACTCACTTTCTTCGATCAATTTGTCCACTATCTGGTTTTTGTATTCTGATATCTTTTTATCTTTTGCAAGTTTTCCCTCAGTGAGCAAACATTTTTCTAATTCTTCTCTGGAAACAGCAGAATTCAGTTTTTTCATCAAAACTTCATCTACATTGGGAATTTCGTATTCAGCCTTTTCTGGGTGAAATTCTGAGAGAATTTCCTCTTCAAAATCGATCAGCTCTTTGATCGCATCGTGCGCTTCCGTAAGAACCTCTACCATTGTGTCTTCGTCCGCTTCATCCGCCTCTCCTTCAACCATCGTTATTGCGTCTCTCGTTCCGGCGACAACAAGATCTATATCTGCCTTTTTAGCGATTTCATCCGAAGGAAAGAAAACATATTCTCCATCTAAAAGTGCAATTCTCACACCGGCAACTTTTCCATCGAAAGGTATCGAAGACGCGTTAAGAGCTAAAGAAGCCCCAATGATTCCCAATGTATCAGGCGGGTTGTCTGGATCCACCGAGAGTACGGTTGCGACAATTTGGACTGGTGCCTTAAAACCCTTTGGAAAGATGGGTCTTATAGGTCTATCGATCATCCTCGCAGAAAGTATTGCGTTCTCGCTTGGTCTTCCTTCACGTTTAATAAAACCACCAGGTATTTTCCCAGCAGCGTAGAACTTCTCCTGGTATTCAACCGTTAAGGGGAAAAAATCAAGCCCTTCCTTTGGTTTTTTATTCATAACAGCAGTCACAAGCATTTTGGAGTCTCCATAACTGATCACAAATGCTCCGTCAGCCTGCTTCGCCATTTTTCCATTTTCGATAACGAGTTCGTTACCTCTGAATTCTTTCTTCCAAATTCGGTACATCTGATCACCTCTAACAGAATTTGCACAAGTTGTAAAGCTCATTTCAAGTTAAAAAGAGCGTGAGGATTACCGCTCTTTCTTCAAGGCATTACCGCCTTAACTTCAGTTTCGCTATGAGTTCTTTGTAAACAGTTGGTTTACGATTTCTAAGATACCTAAGAAGTCTTCGGCGCTTACCTACCATTTTCAAAAGTCCACGTCTCGAATGGAAATCCTTTGGATGGACTTTTAAATGCTCTGTCAAATGAGATATCCTCGCTGTTAAGATCGCCACCTGAACTTCTACAGATCCCGTATCACCTTCGTGAAGTCTGTAAGTCTCCACGATTTTTGCCTTATCTTCCTTTTCCATTATGACACCTCCATAAATAATTGAACCAAGAGCAGGTATTTCTCCTAACTCTGAGATCAGGTCTAATCGATTTTACCATATTTAGACACAAAAATGCCCTTTTGTATTTCTCTTTTTGAATAGAGTGTCCAACAATTTAGGAGCATAAAGTAACGGTATCCAATATAAGTTTGAT
>CAJXLN010000050.1 GCA_913056255.1 uncultured Thermotogae bacterium
CGCTTTTGTGAACTTCCAGATGGCGAGCTCATATGTCTTGATGAAGACTTCGAGGGAGCCGGAAGTGCCCAATGGCAATATCTTTTCCGTTTTCACGACCAAAGCGATAGCTGCGACCAGGATGACTTTCCCCTTGGTCAAGGGAGCGAAAAATTGTATATTATACAATTTCGCTCCCTATCAAGATGGAAATAGTCCTTATAGTTTGGAAAAGGATGTGCGCTAATTTTTCACAGGTTGCAAAATTCACTCACAACTTGAGTTAAACTATCTTCTCACTTATGGATTTTGCTTGAAGGAATAACAACAGATAATCTCTTCCACCTGCTTTGGAATCCGTTCCTGACATGTTGAAACCACCAAAAGGTTGAACACCGACAAGAGCGCCCGTGCATTTTCTGTTGAAATAAAGGTTTCCCACGTGGAATTCCTTTTTAGCTCTTTCTATTCTTGATCTATCTTTTGAATACAATGCCCCAGTTAGGCCGTATTCTGTGGAATTGGCTATCCTTAAAGCATCTTCGAAGTCTTTCGCCTTGATCATTGACAGAACTGGACCAAAGATTTCTTCTTGAGCTATTCTTGCATCTGGATCGACGTCAATGAAAACGGTTGGCTCTACGAAGTATCCTTCTCGATTGAGAACCTTTCCTCCGGTGAGTAGTTTTCCTTCTTTTTTTCCAATTTCTATGTAGCTCGTTACTTTTTTTAGAGCACTTTCACTTGAAACAGGGCCTAACCAATTTTCTTGTTTCGATGTATCACCGATTTTTATCTTTTCAACTCTATCTTTCACTTTCTTTACAACTTCATCGTACACCGATTCGACGATGATAGCTCTGGATCCAGCAGAACATTTCTGACCTTGGAAGCCGAAAGCGCTTACCACTATTCCTTCAGCTGCAGCATCCAGATCGGCTGTCTCATCAACTACAACGGCATCTTTTCCACCCATTTCAAGAACAACACGTTTTAGCCATTTTTGTCCTGGATGATGTTCTGCACTCAAGGAATTTATTCTTAGGCCAACATCTTTAGAGCCAGTGAAGGATATGAATCTGGTTCTTGGATGTTTTACAAGATATTCACCCACTTTTTCACCAGAACCAGGCACGAAGTTAAAGACGCCGGCTGGCAATCCAACTTCGTTAAAAACTTCCGCAGTCTTTGCCGCTACTATCGAAGAGATTGAAGCTGGCTTGAGAATTACAGCATTTCCGGCAGCGATCGCGGCAGAAGTCATTCCGACAAGTATGGCAATGGGAAAATTCCACGGTGGGATGACGATTCCAACACCAATTGGAATGTATTTCACTTCGTTTTTCTCACCAGGGATTTGATGCGGTTCATATCCCTTTGAATATCTTATAGCTTCTCTTCCGTAGAAATTCAGCATGTCAACTGCTTCTGCAAGATCGGCATCTGCTTCGATCCAATTTTTGCCTGTCTCATAGACCATCCACGCGTCGAATTCAAAACGTCTTTCTGTCAGTATATCGGCTATTTTGAAAAGGTAGTCCGCCCTTTCTTCGGCTTTGGTGAATTTCCATCCATCAAAGGCTTTCCAAGCAGCGTCAAGAGCTGCATCAGCTTCTTTTGAACCGCAGTTTGGAACATAACCAACGATTTCAGAAGGGTGGGAAGGATCAGTCGAAGCTATCTCTTTTTCTGCGTCTATCCATTTTCCACCGATAAGCGCTTTGTAATGCTTCCCAAATTCTGATTTAACCTTTCTGAGCGCTTCTTCCATTTTCGCAACATCGTTTGGCGATTTGAAATCGACAACTTTGAGATTCTCAAATTCTTTTATTTCTCTCATGAATATTCACCTCTTTTATAAAAATCACCAAAATTCTTCAAACAACATTGTGTTCTTTTTCTATCTTATTTTCAAATCTTGATATTCCAAGATTGCTGATGTTCATCGTTTTAGATCGACCGTACACTATCATCTCGGCAACTGCTTCTCCAACTGCTGGGGCCAGCATGAATCCATGTCCACTGAACCCAACTGCAAAAATATATCTTGATACGTTTCTTGCTTCATCTATTATCGGTTGGGCATCGGGAGAAACATTGTAAGCGCCTGACCATTGCCTCACAATATGGAGATGTTTCATAAAAGGAAAATCATGAACCATTTTTGGAGCCATTTCTTCCAAAAATTCCACCGTGTGACCGAGATCATTCCCTTTGGCTGGGTTTTTATCACTTTGCCCCATAACGAATGAACCGTGCATAGTCTGACGCACGTAGTAATTGTTTTGAAAACTTATGACCATTGGATCGAGGATGTGATTTACGCTTTCTGTCACGAGTATTTGATGTCGTTCACTGTAAGTTGGAATATCCACACCGGCCATGAGTCCTATTTCATGTGAAAATCCGCCTGCGGCGTTGACAACTACATTGGTTTTGACATATCCCTTACTCGTTTGGACTCCAATGATTTTACCATTTTGAGTGTCTATCGATTCAACACTGGTGTGAGTGTTAAGTTCAACACCCATTCGTTTTATCGCCATAGCGTATGCGATGTTGGCAATCTGAGGATTAGCATGGCCATCCGTTGGACACCATGTGCCGCCTTTAACGCCTTCAAGATTCATGAAAGGAAATTTTTTGGCAATTTGTCTGTTTGTCAAAAGTTCTACATTAAGGCCTTCCTCTCGCTGCATTTTAACGTTCCTTTTAAATTCTTCGATCTCTTTGTCCGTGTATGCGAGAAGCAAGTACCCACCTTCAATGTACTCGATATCCATTCCAACATCCGATTTGAATCGTTCGAACAGTTCAACACTCCGCATGGCGAGACGCACGTTCATCGGTGATGTCCATTGTTGACGTATGCCACCACCACATCTGCCGGTTGATCCTGATGAGATGTAGGATTTTTCGAAGACTGAAACATTTTTAACCCCAAATTTTGCAAGGTTAAAAGCAATTGAAGTGCCTATTATTCCTCCACCTATTATGACAACTGATGCCTCAGAAATCATTTTGGATCACCATTTTTCGTAAATAAAGAAAATTCTACAGGTTTCACAGGTGGACGAGATGTTCCACGAGAAAGCTTCGAGATCGGTACGCCTGTTTTTCTTGAAAGTATTCCAAGCACAACCAATTTACAGTTTTTCCCACCACATGGTCCCATGGTGACTCGAGTTAGCCTTTTCAATTCCTCAAAATCCACGATTCCAGAATCTATGGCTCGCTCTATTTCACTCAGAGTTACTTCTTCGCATCTGCAAACAAAGGGGCTTTCTTCTTTGGGAAATTCCACGTTTATAACTTTCCGGGAAAATTCTATAGGAATTTCGATGTAGACGATATTCGTTTTGTTTGGATATTTCACAACCCTTTTCACAATTGCGTCGCATACGTAATTTCCGTCCTCGTTCAATGCCCACATCTTTTCTCCCTTTTCAGGCAGTGGCAAAAGTTCATATGGTATTCCAACAAGAGCTTTAGATTTTTCGACATCCTCTTTCAACATGTGAATTGCAAGACCGGGACAAGCTGTCACACAGGTTGCACATCCCGTGCATTTATCGTAGTCCACAACCGGTGTACTGTTGAGGTTTTCACCTATGTGAATTGCTTCAAATGGACAGACGGCTTCACAGGAATTACAAGGGATCTCTTCCGTGCAGTCTACAATGGCCCTGAGCTTTCCAACTGGACCGATTTGAACACCGTGCGATTCTACATTGGGTACAGCTTCAATGCTTATTCCGAATTTTTCAAGGCCAGCTCTGATCTTTGCAGATTTAGGGCCACTTCTGAAAAGTGATAAAGTTTTGATTTCTTCGTTAATTTCATTTTCGATATTCGCTCCGTTTAATATACGAGCTATTTCCAGTGCTGCTATTTTTCCCTCTATCATGGCAGTTGTAGCCTCTTCGATCGATGAAAGGTCTCCTGCTATGAAGACATCTGGATTTGTCGTTTGCATCTTCTCGTTTCTAACGGGAACATACCCGCCAAGTTGTGGAATATATTCAACTTCACAGCCCGCTTGCTCTGCGAGTTCAGACAAAGGAGTAAGTCCAACAGACACACATATAGTGTCAACGACTTTTTCTTCTTCAGTACCGGGAATAGGTTTGAATTTGTCATCTATTTTGGCAATAACTGCGCCCGAAACGCTTTCGTCTCCTATAGCCTTCACGATCGTGTGATTGAGAAGTATCGGGACACCGAGTCGCTTTATCTTTTTTGCATGGACGGCGTATCCCCCGATCTTTCCAATCGCTTCTACAATTCCCCTAACTTCCACACCAGCTTGAATAAGTTGATACGCGAGGATCAAGCCTATATTTCCAGATCCGATGATAAGGAATCGCTTTCCGGGTATAACACCGTATTCATTCATCAATGTCTGAACTGCACCTGCCCCATAAACGCCGGGAAGATCCGAATTTATAAATGGCAACTGTTTTTCCATTGCACCGGTTGTGATCAAAAGTTTTTCGTAAGTGACTTTGAATTCTTTTCCGTTTTTTGCGTAAACGATCGTTTTATTTGGATATATACCTATAACAGTTGCAGAAGTTTCGACTTTTATGTTGGAATTTTGAGATATCTTTTTTTGTAATTTTTGGGCTATTTCGAATCCTCTAACGGAAGCGTAGTGAGCATGATCACCAAAGAATTTGTGAGTCTGTTTGACGAGTTGCCCACCAAGAGTGTCGTTTTCATCCAGCAAAAGATTTTTAACACCTTTAGAGCCAAGTGTAATGGCTCCTACCATGCCAGCAGGCCCTCCACCGATAACAACCGTCTCATAGGATTTCATATCATATTACCTCTGCTTTCCTGTCTTTCAACATGCATGCCTTCTCTGACTTTTGTCATACAGGATCGCACATTTGGGATACCGTCTATCCTCATGAGACACGATGAACATTTTCCCACTGCACAAAACAAACCAGCCGGTCTTTGGGTTTTTGGAGTGTATCTGAGTACTCTTATCCCGTTAGCTTGAAGTGCAGCGGCAACAGTTTCACCTTCGTAGGCTTCTATCTCACGATCCTCAAAGTACAATTTCACGCGTTTTCCTCGCTTGAACTCGAGGATCGGATGAGCCTTTATTCTTCCTTCCATTTCTTTTCTGGTTTACAAAACTCATCAAAAATGATGAATTTTGAAGGTAGCCTTTCTTCTGCCTGTTAAATGTTCAAACATTTGTGCACCTCCAACCAGTTAGAGATTATTAGAGATGACTCACGTGAAGGGTTTTCACCTTCATGACAGAGATCATCGCAATCTTCTTCTAAAGATTGCATTTTACTCTGAATCGCTGTGAGTGGGATCGTATTATCTCTTAATTTTCTCCATAAGGACCATGAGTGAATTCGGGATTTGACCACCTCTTCTCGACTGCCGCTCGCGGCTGCCGCCTTGGTCGTGAAAGTGGGAAGGACATTCCCCACTGGGGAATCCCACTCAACTACCGCTTTGGTCGCAAAAGCGGGAAAGATATTGCCAAAGGACAATCCCGCTCTCTCGGCTCCTCGAAGTCTTCATCAAGACATATGAGCTCGCCATCTGGAAGTTC
>CAJXLN010000051.1 GCA_913056255.1 uncultured Thermotogae bacterium
TTCTCCAGTGGAGAATATTTTTCCCACTTCTATGACTGAAACCGACAGGTTGAGAGGCGATAGCCGAGACTTCGGGAGAGTAGAATAAAAAAATCTTCGATTTGATGCCAACCAAGAAACGGTAGTTATGAAGTCGAGAACGATAATACTTGAGAGTTAAAGATATCGTGATTATTTAAGGATAGTTTTTTAGTGTAGCAAGAATTCTGGTGAATACACTCAAGTTATGAAGATTTTTGCCGATAATCCTGATGGAGGGATGAAAATGGTAGATGGAATTCAAAATGCAAAGCTTTCAAAAACTCAAGATCTGCAGGCAATTCACAATGTGAGAAAAATAACTGCTCACAGTGAAGATCGTGCTGATAAGAAGAAAAATGATATCAATTCTGTTTCATCTCAGAAGATTTTCAAAGAGTTGACTAAAAAATTAGAGGAACTTAGGAAGATCGTGAAGACGCATTTCAAGTACGAAATATTAAAAAATCCAGATATGATCGTTTTGAAGATGGTAAATGAGGAAAACGGGGAAGTAATCAGACAAATTCCTCCTGAAGAAGCTGTGCATCTTGCAAAAGCAATAGATGATCTTTTGGGACTTTTTGTGGATAAGCACGTGTAGAAGTTGTAGTGCCGTGAAGAGGTGATGTTTGTGAATGTAAATCCGACAAGCTCTAATATAAACGATTACCTGTCAATGCCCCTTTCTGTGCCGGGATTGAGCAGTGGAATGGATTGGCAATCGATAATAGAAAAGCTCATGAGCATTTCAGAAAAACCATTGAACAGCCTCGAGGCCCAAAAAGCATCTCTTGAAAACGAACAGAACGCACTCGAAAACACTTTCAAGCCGATGTTGGATAAATTTCGTCAGTCTCTGCTGAATCTTGAATTGCAATCCACATTTCTTGCAAAATCATCAAGTGTTTCGGATACTTCCATTTTAGACGCAAGTGCCATATCTTCGGCTTTGAATGGCACGTATTCGGTAAAAGTTGATAATATGGCAACGTTCACAACACTTGAATCCTCCAAAACAGTGGGAAATTCAATAGATCCAACCAAAACGCTCAGTACTCTCGATCTCAGAACTGCCGTAACAGCTGGATATATCACCATAAATGGTGTTCAGGTAAATGTCGATCCATCTACTCAATCCCTTAACGACGTGATAAACGCTATAAACAATTCTTCTGCTGGAGTCACGGCTTCTTACGATTCCACAAATGATGTTCTTGTCTTAACTGGAACTGGAAATGCCGTTATAAATCTTGGATCTCCCGGAGATACATCGAATTTTTTGAAAGCCACTAACATTCAAAATGCCCCTCAGACTATTGACTCAAATGGAAACACGACCGTGTCTTCTACCGTACATCTTGGCGCCGTTGACACGTCGTCTACACTTTCAAGTCTTGGCATAAGTTCTGGAAATATATCGATCAACGGTGTACAAATTGCCGTGGATTCCACCCAAACACTGGACTCACTGATATCAAATATCAACAGCTCAAGTGCGAATGTTACGGCATGGTACGATCCAAATGCTGACAAAGTGTACATGAGATCGAACATCGGTGGCCCTGTTTCTATAACAACAGCAGAAGGAGATCAAAACAATCCAACAAATGTTTTAAGCACTTTGGGATGGGATACGGCTACCCAAAACACAGGACAAAACGCTAAGATAGAAATCAGCTCTGACAACGGTTCCACGTGGACAACGTACACAAGATCTACGAATACGATAACGGATGTGTTGTCTGGCGTGACTCTTACGCTTCATTCAGCATCAACGTCACCGGTAACGCTGACCATTTCTCAAGATACTTCTAAAGCAACATCAGCAATTGAGGATTTTGTGGACTCTTTCAACAATATAGTCAATTGGATAAACACTCAGTACGATCAGCAACCTTCAAAAAGTCAGACCACAACCACAAGTGGTTCCGCGACTCAGGGAGCACTTTACCATAATGAGATAATCGATAGTGTGCTTTCGAAAATGAAAGGTGTTGTTTATCAAATGGTATCAGGACTCTCGAAATACAACAGCCTGCCATCGATAGGAATAAATACAGGAGAAGTGGGAGCGGGATGGTATCAGACTATGATCGGCACACTTTCGATAAATACTGCCAAATTGAAACAAGCTCTTCAAGATGATCCACAACAGGTTTACGAACTTTTTGCAAATGATCCCACCGGCCCTAACGGAGATCCTCAGGCAGGAATGGGCGTGATTCAGAATTTAGACAATACACTTTATTCTTTTACTGATTACAACGGAATAATAGATCAATACGCTTCAAATCAAGGATATATAGGTGCAAGAATGCTCGATTTGAATTCTCAAATCACGCAGACTGCCCGTCTTCTTAAACAGCAGCAGCTTTATTACATACAGCAATACACCGCAATGGAGAAAATGATAGGTGGACTCTCTGGACAGAGTAGTTTCATCTCAAGTATTTCAAATTCTTCAGGAACGACGGCTTGAAAGAATTAAGTGAAATTTTAAAAATAGCGAAACAGCCACAAAACTAAGAAATACATTTTTATAAAGTAAAGACTGCCAAATGGCAGTCTTTACTTGTATGTTACTTGAATTGTTGATATTTAAGCGTTCTTCCTTTTTCTTTCAAACAGTGAAAATATCACAACTAAGATACCTACTACCAAATCGTTCCACAGGTTGGCAGTATAACTACCTGTTATGGTTGGTATGAACGCTGCAATGATCATCCAAACCCCGCCGATGAGCCCTATCAGCCAGCCCTGCCATGCGGAACCGGACGGAATCATCATGAAACCTACGACTGCAATTACTATTCCTACGACGAGATCGTTAACGAGATTGCCAATTCCGACCATACCCGGGATAAACGCTGCAACGACCAACCAGATACCAAGTATTAGAGCTACCCAACCTTTCCAAGACATTTGCAACACCTCCTGTGAAATGAAATTTCGCTTCAGTATATCACAAAAATGAGTTAAAATCTACATGGTTTAAAAAAGTATCAATTTTTCAAAAAGAGGCGGAATATTATGAAGGTGTTTTTCAACGGTAAGATCGTGAATTCCAATTCCCCAATTGTCAGTGCTTTCGATAGAGGAATGACTTTCGGAGATGGACTCTACGATGTGGTCAAGGTTATAAATGGAAAATTCCCTTTTATTGAAGATCATGTCAAAAGATTGGAAAGAAGCTCAAAGTTTTTCAAGATGAAATCGAGATATAGTCTGAGCGAAATTGAGAGCATAGCTCTGGAATTGTCATCAGTGAACGGAGTAGAAGATGGCGAACTCTTTCTTGAGATAACGCGAGGAACTGATACGATCCGCGATCACATTTTTGAGGAAGAGTACGATCCAAACTTTCTTGAAGTGGTTCAACCTTTGAGAAAGATCGATCGAAATTTATGGGAAACCGGGGCCAAGATCGTTACCTATCCAGATATGCGTCACGGTTTGTGTGAACATAAAACGATCGATCTACTTCCAAATGTGCTTGCCAAGAATTACGCTCATTCCAAAGATGCCTATGAGGTTTTGATGTTTCGAACACAAAATGGTAGAAAATACGTGACCGAAGGCGGAAGTTCCTCTTACATATTTTTCGATGGTGAAAGAATAGTCGCTCCCAAGATAGACAACATTTTACCGAGCATAACCCGTTCTAAGGTACTATCCATCGCGAAAAGTATGGATCTTGAAGTAATTGAACGTAGAGTATGGCTTGATGAAGTTCGACACATGAAAGAAGTGATGCTTTTAAGTACCGTATCAAAAGTCATGCCTGTCGTGAAAATCGATGATATGAGTTTTTTATTTGGAGAAAAGACGAGGAAATTAGCGAGTGCATTTGAGAATTTGATTCTATCCTACCGGGCAAAGATTTCGTAGATTATGTAAGACGTGTAAATCGATAAGAGCAGTAAACCCTTCCATTTCTTAGCTTTGTACTTTCGATTTAGGAATAAAAATAACAGTATAATTCCCGTGGCATTCATGAAGATCAGATCTGGTTTCATACTTCTATCTGGTTTTATTGGGGAAAGAAGTGAAGGAATACCAAGAACAGCTAAAATGTTGAAAAGATTAGAACCTATCACATTGCCAACCGCGAGATCTTCCTTCGATTTCGAACTTGCTTTGATCGATGTCGCAAGCTCTGGAATGCTCGTTCCAAACGCAACAATTGTCGTGGCTATCAATGTCTCACTAACACGAAAGGACCTCGCAAGGTTTACAGCCGAATACACACCTATTTCTCCACCAGCGGTTACACTTACCATACCAATAACGGTCAACAGTGAATAAAAGGATAAAGAACGCTGTTTAACGCTAATTTCTTCAAATCCATTTTTAGAAGTTAAAAAGGCGTAAGCGAGGAATATAACAAAAAAAATTAAAAGCACGATTCCATTGTGGTAATCAAGATAACCGTCCTTGAGAAGCATCATGGTGGCAACGAGTTGGGCAAGAATCATCAGTGGCATCTCGTAGTGTAACGTCTGTTTTTTTATTATCATACCGTTACCCACGATTATGGCACTCCCCAACACAAGAGCCGCGTTAGCCATATTCGATCCAACAACGTTACCAATTGATATGCTCCCGTGGTGTTGAATTGCACCGATCACGCTTACTACCAACTCAGGGGCACTTGTTCCAAAGGCAACTATCGTAAGGCCAATGAAGAGATCTGATACTTTGAATTTTTTCGCCAATCCAGATGAGCCTTCAACAAGCCAGTCTGATCCTTTTTCAAGCAATATGAAGGCCACCACAAGCAGGACGATTTGTATCAAAATGTACAAAAAATCACCTTTATGCTCTACAATATCCAAGAAAGAGAGTGAAGTGAATTAAATAAATCTTCTCGATGTGAATTGAAAGATGGATAAACGAGCGATTCGGTCTTGATAAGGCTTCGAAAAAAATTCCC
>CAJXLN010000052.1 GCA_913056255.1 uncultured Thermotogae bacterium
TCTCCCCGCTCGCAGCTATCGCTTTGGTCGGGAATGTCGAAGTGACGAGTGCCACCGGGTCGCAGCTATCGCTTTGGTCGGGAAAGCGGAAAAGATGGTGATAAAGGGTCGCGGCTACCGCCTTGGTCGCAAAAGCGGGAAAGATATTGCCAAAGGGCAATCCCGCTCCTATTTTTGTTTAGGGGTAAGCTCTTAAAAAGAACAGGAAATGCGCGATTTGCTGAGAAAAATTTACCGTGGCGAAAGCGGGGTGCTTGAGTTTTTGGGACATAAAAAATTAAGATCAGATACTGTGATAACGAGTAACCCTTATTACAGTATCTGATCTCGAATGTGCATTACGATGATTTAATTTTTAAATTGATTGACAAAATTCAATTTGAGAGTTGCGATCTGGTTTTTCATGTCTTTAAGGACTTCTTTTTCAAAATGTGACTCGAAGGTCTCTGACATATTTGAAAGCGTATCTATCAAGAATTTGGCTCCTTCTTTCGATTTATGAAATTCACCATCTGTATCTTTGATCATTCCTAACGAGACCCATGCTTTTTCTGCCAGAATGCTGAAAGCAAAAGCAACAGTTTCTTCGCATGTTAAGACTCTTTTGGCCTGTTCCTTTTCTTTATCAACTTTTTCTTCTTCTTTATCGACTTTTTCCTCACTCATTTTTCTACCTCCACCGTAGCTTTTCTCACCACTATCACATTTTCTTCAACATCCACTTCAACTTCGTCATTCTCTTTGATCTCTTTGGAGATCAGCATGTCCGCGATCCTATTTTCAATTTCCGATTCTACGATTCTCCTGAGAGGCCTCGCTCCCAAGGATGGATCGTATCCTCTTTCGGCAAGAAGAGATTTGGCTTTTTGAGTAACATGAATCTTTATGTTTTTATCTTCTAAAAGCTTCGCGACTTTGGCAATGAACTTCTCTACGATCTTTTCAAGATGTTCTTTATTTAAGGATTTGAATGCGATTATGGAATCCAATCTGTTAAGAAATTCCGGTTTGAAATAACGCTTTATTTCCATAAGCATTCTTTCATCTAAGTAATTCGTTTTGCCCTTTTCTACACTATCTAATATGTATCCTGAACCCACGTTAGACGTCATGATTATTATTGTATTTTTGAAATCAACAGTATTTCCCTTTCCATCTGTAAGTCTTCCATCTTCTAAGACTTGCAGAAGAGTGTTGAATATTTCGGGATGAGCCTTTTCAATTTCGTCAAGAAGAACGATACTGTACGGTCGCCTTCTGACTGCTTCTGTGAGTTGACCTCCCGCCTCATAGCCAACATAGCCTGGAGGCGCTCCTATTAGCCTTGAAACTGTATGTTTTTCCGAATACTCTGACATATCGATTCGTATCAAGGCGTTTTCACTGTTGAACAGAATTTCGGCCAGCGCTCTCGCCAATTCCGTTTTTCCAACACCAGTCGGTCCTATGAACATGAAAGAACCAAGCGGTCTTTTCGGATCTTTAAGACCGGCTCGCGAACGTCTTATAGTTGCCGCAACGATGTTTACGGCCTCCTCTTGATCAACGATTCTGTTGTGAATGAGATTTTCGAGATTCATGAGTTTCCGACGTTCGTCTTCAAGTAAGCGACTAACAGGAATTCCTGTCCATCGTTCTACGATCTTAGCGATGACATCTTCGTTTACCACTTTCAGAATGTTTTTTTGTTTTTCTTGCCATTCATTTCGTTTTTCGTTGAGTTGATTTTTTGCCTTCTCTAACTCCGTTTTTTTCAGGGCAGCATTTTCATAATTGCCTTCAAGTGCGGCATCGCTGATTTCCTCTTCCATCCTTGCGATACGCTTCTCCATTTCCACTAATTCTGTTGGAACGAAAGCGTTTTCAAATTTCACCTGCGACGCGGCCTCATCGATCAGATCTATTGCTTTATCCGGAAGAAATCTATCGCTTATGTATCTTGAAGACAATTTCACGGCGGCCTCGATTGCCTTCTCTTCGATCTTGACGTCATGATGCTTCTCATAGCTTTCTTTGAGCCCTTTCAATATTTCGATCGATTCTTCTTCCGTGGGTTCTTTAATGTAGATTGTCTGAAATCTTCGCGCAAGAGCTTTATCTTTTTCCACGTACTTTCTGTATTCTTCAACAGTGGTGGCGCCTATACATCTCAATTCTCCACGTGAAAGAGCTGGTTTAAGCATGTTTGAAGCATCTAAACTTCCTTCAACACTTCCCGCACCGACAAGTGTATGAAGTTCATCTATGAAAAGTATTATGCCACCGTTGGATGCTTTCACGGTGTCGATCAGTGATTTTAACCTTTCCTCGAACTCACCACGAAATTTTGTTCCAGCTACGAGTCTTCCCATATCGATGGATAATATTCGCTTGTTTCTCATGTAATCTGGTACCTTGCCATTTACAATGAGCTGGGCAAGTCCTTCGACTACAGCCGTCTTACCAACTCCGGGATCTCCCAATAGTACCGGATTGTTTTTGCGCTTCCTTCCAAGAATTTCTATCGTGCGTTCAATTTCATTTTCTCGTCCTATGACCGGATCGAGTTTGTGTTCACGGGCTTCTTCGGTAAGATCTATTGTGAATTTTGACAAGACATCGAGATTTTCAGACTCCTTTGTTCTTCCACTACGTCTGATGTTAAAAATCGCGTTGTACACTTTTTCATCATTCACTCCAAATCTTCCAAGCACACGTGCAGCCATTGAATCTGACGTTTTAACCATACTTAACAACAGATGTTCTGTGCCTATTCGCTCGTCTCCCATTCGGAATGATTCTTTTTTTGCCCCTTCAAGCACATGTCTGGCATCTGGGGTGATGTACATCTGTTTTATACCACCTCTTGCAACCCCAGAGCCGCCATATTCTCTAACAAGTTCCTCCGTTTTCCCCTTCAATTTATCGAGGCTTACCTTTAAATCTTTAAGCACCTCTATTGCCACATTTTCTTCGTCTTCGAGAAGAGCAAGTAAAATGTGTTCGGATCTCAATTGATCTTGCCCATATCTTGTGAGAATGTCTTGAGTGGACATCATAACTTGAGCCGCTTTTTCAGTATATTCATCAAAATTAAGCATCTATCGCACCTCCAAAAACAGGAGGAGCTATCAGCTCCTCCTGCCAGATTTCCTTACTTTATTTTATT
>CAJXLN010000053.1 GCA_913056255.1 uncultured Thermotogae bacterium
CTTTGGTCGCAAAAGCGGGAAAGATATTGCCAAAGGGCAATCCCGCTCTCTCGGCACGGTCGTGAAAGTGGGAAAGATATTCTCTACTGGGGATCCCACTCAGCTACCGCTTTAATCATAGTTGAATTGTCCAAATTTCTTGCGTCTGACTTAATCTTCACGCATCTGCTTACCGAATTATCAAATTGTCTGCATGACAAACTTCGTCGTACTCTTTTTTGTTGCCATCTAATATTTTAAGCACTTCATCGATCGAATAATCAACGATTCCACGGCCTATCAAATGGTCGTCGTTTATTATTTCCACCGTATCTCCACGATCAAAAGCTCCTTTTACCTCTATTATCCCAACAGGTAACAGACTTTTGCCATTCATAAGGGCATCAGCAGCACCTTTGTCAATGTAAATTCGTCCCTGTGGTTTCGTCATGAAGCCAATCCATGCCTTTCTTGCCCGAATTTTTTTACCAGGCAAAAACTCTGTACCTATCCTTTTACCATTCAAAAAATCTAAAAGTGCATCGGTTTTTCCGTTCATGATCACTGCTCTAACTCCTGCACTCGATGACATTTTAGCAGCTTCAATTTTAGTATAAATGCCTCCCGTTCCCCATCGACTGTTTCCAATGCGTAAAAGCTGCTCATCGTTTTTGTATCTTTCAATGACCTTTCCTTCTTCGTTCAGCACTCCATCAACGGTTGTAAAGAGCATAAGAATATCAGCTCCCCATCCTATGGCCACGTATGCTGAAAGTGTATCGTTGTCTCCCAACTTCATCTCATCGATTGCCACAGTGTCATTTTCATTTACTATCGGGACGATACCAAATCTTTCAAGGGAAATAAGTGTGTTTCTAATATTCAAAAAGCGACGCCGGTTTGTGAAATCATCGCGTGTCAGTAGAAGCTGGGCCACTTTCATTTTAAAAATTTTGAATTTCTCCGAGTAAATTCTCATCAATTCTATCTGTCCGATCGCGCAAAGGGCTTGCTTTTCAGAAATACTCATTCCTTCAGTTCTCACCAATCCATATCCGCCAGCACGGGCACCAGAACTGACAATAACAACTTGATGTCCCAAATGTTTTACATACGAGACCTGCCGTGCAATCCTCATCACGTACTCTTCGTCTATCTTTCCGTCTTCTTTTACCAAAAGATTACTTCCAATCTTGATAACACATCTCAAGTTCTTATCTGTCCCTCTCCAAAGACTACATACTTGTATGTCGTCAGTTCATTAAGCCCTACTGGACCTCGTGCGTGGATTTTTTGTGTACTGATTCCCATCTCAGCACCAAAACCGAATTCTCCTCCATCGGTAAAACGTGTTGAAGCATTCACATACACCACAGCCGCATCAATTCGTGACGTGAATTTTAAAGCATTTTCATAATCTCTCGTAATGATTGACTCAGAGTGTTTTGTACCGTATTTTCTTATGTGCTCAATTGCCTCATCTACACCATTTACAACCTTCACTCCGAGTATGAGATCAAGATACTCCGTTGACCAATCGTCCGGGGAGGCTGGAACCATTTGTGGAACTATCTCCATCGTTTCAGTGCATCCTCTCAACTCAACTCCGATTTTTGATAACCTTTCATAAAGCAATGGTTCGAATTGACTGGCGATCTTCCTATGAACGAGGACTTTCTCAGCAGAATTGCAAGTTCCCGGGCGTTGAACTTTGGCATTTTCGATGATCCTAAGTGCCATGTCAAAATCAGCACTTTCATCCACAAAGATGTGGCAATTTCCAGTACCGGTTTCCAAAGTGGGTACCGTTGCATTTTTGACAACAAAATCTATCAACTTTTTACCACCTCTTGGAATAACCAAATCGAGATATTCATCCAATCTGATCATCTCACCAACGGCTTCGTGGGAAGTGTCATCGACCAATTCAACAGCTCCCTCCGGAAATTCAGCCCTTTCAAGGGCGTTTTTGATCGAATTCACCAGAGCACGATTCGTCCTCTGCGCAGATGAGCTGCCTTTCAAAAGCAATGAATTACCGCTTTTTATTGCAATTGTTGCTGCTTCTATAGTTACATTTGGTCTGCCTTCGTATATTATTCCAATGGCGCCTATGGGAACTCTCACCTTATTCACCTTCAAACCATTCGGTAAAACCCAGCCCGAATCTACCTTTCCGATCGGATCTTCCAAATCGATGATCTTTGCAATTGAATCTATCATAGAATCAATTCTTTTATCATCAAGTAACAATCTATCCAAAAGAGAATCCTTCATTCCCTTGGTCTTTGCCTCATCGACATCTTCTCTGTTTCTGGAAACGATCTTTTTTCGGTCTCCAGCGATTTCATCTGCGATCGCTTTGAGCACCATATTTTTCTCTTCTGGAGTCGAAGATGCAAGATATGACTTTGCCATAAAGACATTTCTCGCAAGTTTTTGCATGTCCGACACGATATCATCCTCCTTTTAACTTCTTAACTTCATTGGAATTACAAAATTCAATTCAAAATAACTTACAATGGAAATTACCGCTAACTCCATTTTCAAACTCTTCCACATTCGTTCTGTGAAGTTAAAAACCACTGAGTTAAGCGATAAAAATCTTGTAATCCATTTTACACCTTTTCGCTTCATAAAAGAAGTGTAAATGTATACACTTAAATAGACTGTCCAACGTTTTTAGCTTGGAATTTTTAGATGGTCATTGAAAAGAATAAAAGCGTTGTAATCTCAATCCAGTATTTTTTTATTACAAAGAAGCTGTCTCTAATCTTTGCCCTATGTGGAAAACAGTCAAGAATTTTTTATTTATTTCGCTCGCGGCTAACGCTTCTCGGCTATCGGTCGCGTCTACCGACTTGGTCGTGAAAGCGGAAAGGATGGTGCTCTCGACTGCCGCTCTCGACTACCGTCTCGGTCGTAGACGCCGAAGTAACGAGTGCTAAATGTCGCAGCTACCGCTTTGGTCGCAAAAGCGGGAAAGATATTGCCAAAGGGCAATCCCGCT
>CAJXLN010000054.1 GCA_913056255.1 uncultured Thermotogae bacterium
AAAACTTCTGGAAGAGATTATAAGCCTCACATAGATAAGGCGATCGGAAGAATAAAGAAAATATCTCTCGAGGAAAATATAAATCCATACGAAGGAGGTTGATTTTATGCCGAAAGATGAAATTGTTTCTGTATCTGATTATCTCAAAAAAACACATTAAGAATTCATCTGTCAAAAAAGAAGAACTTGAACAGATTGATATCTCGGCAATGATCGCTTCGAAGATCATCAAATACAGGATAGAACATGAACTTTCACAGGAAGATCTGGCAAAGAAATTCGGAGTTTCTCAAAAACTCATTTCGAGATGGGAAAGCGGAAGAAATAACTTCACTCTTTCCACACTTGAAAAAATATCAAAAGTTTTAGGATGGAACCTGGCGAATGCTTTTAACCAGATCGACAAAAAAGATAAAGTTCGAACTTCGTTTTAAGCTCTAACGTCGACCGCACTTTCTATTTCTCCAAAACGAATTGTTGACTTTCTCGGCATCAAAGTGAACGACGTTCAATACTTATCTAAAGAGATAAGCTGATTTTGTATTGGAAACAGATTCAAATGAAATCTTACACGTTGGATTTCATCAGGAATGGACTTGAAATACACCAAATTCACTTTTTATGTCTGAGGTCGATAGACTGAGGAAAAGACCCCATGAAGCGAAACTCATATTCAAGACCAAACCCCAGATTTTTGCTAGGCTATCATGTGCTATAATTAATCTCAATGTAGACTGTTCAACGATTTATTGTCACAAAGTAACTTGGAGTCAAAAAGTAACAGCATCCAAGACATCTACGACTATGCTGGGAGAGCGGAGGAGCCGAGAGAGCGGGATTGCCCTTTGGCAATATCTTTCCCGCTTTTGCGACCAAAGCGGTAGCTACGACCTTTAGCACTCGTTATTTCGGCGTCTACGACCAAGGCGGTAGACGCGACCGATAGTCGAGAGCGGTAGCTGCGACCAGGATGACCTTAAGGTCAAAGATTTATCGAATGCATGCAAAAGTGAATTTTTGGAGGTGTACTGTGAAGATTGTGTCTCTCGTTGGGGCGAGGCCCCAATTCGTAAAAGAAGCGATCGTCGAAGAAGAATTGAACAAAAGAGGAATCGAAGAGGTATTGGTTCATTCTGGCCAGCATTACGATTTCAACATGTCAGATGTTTTTTTCAAAGTCCTTCACATAAAAAAACCAGAGTACAATCTTGGTGTTGGTTCGGGAACGCATGCTGAGCAAACCGGAAAAAGTCTTATTGAATTTGAGAAAGTGCTTTTTAATGAGAAGCCGGATCTTGTGATCCTCTACGGTGACACAAACACTACCCTTGCCGGTGCACTCGCCGCTGTTAAACTCAAAATACCAGTTGCTCACGTCGAAGCTGGCCTCAGACAAGAACCAAAGGACATGCCAGAAGAGATCAACAGGGTTCTTACAGATAGAATCTCAAAATACAAATTTTGTCCATCCCAAAAAGCAATAGAAAATCTAAAACGCGAGGGAATAACGGATGGAGTTTACTTCACCGGCGATGTGATGTACGACATATTTTTAAGATTTCAAAGAAGTGTCGATCATGCCAAAGTTCTCGAAAAATATCATCTAAAACCTAAAAACTACGTTCTGGCCACACTCCACCGAGATTTCAACACGGACAACAAAGAAAGGCTTTCTTCAATCTTGAGAGCTTTTTCAAAAATAGGAGAAAGAATGCCGCTCATTCTTCCGCTTCACCCAAGAACAGTTAAAAGAATTTCTGAATACGGTTTAGAAGGCCTGACGAAAAATTTGAACATAATGGAACCGATTGGGTACGACGAAATGGTTGCACTGACGACGAAAGCATTCAGAGTGGTAACCGACAGCGGTGGTTTGCAAAAAGAATCTTACTTTGCCCATGTTCCAGGCGTTGTTATGATGATCGATACCGGCTGGATAGAGCTTGTTAATAATAAATGGAATGTTTTGGCCGACGCGGATGAAGAAAAAATCATCGGTGGAGTTTTCAACCATCCAACGCCGCTTCATGGAAATGACGAGATTTATGGGGATGGAAAAGCGGCTGAAAAGATCGTTAAAATACTACTGAATCCTTGAGGAGGGTTTGTAATGAATAGTGATAATAGCGTGAAAATAGACGAAAGTGTTGAACTCGGAAAAAACGTGATCATAGAAGATGATGTGGAAATATCTAAAAACGTCAAGATCGGACACAATGTCGTTATTCATTCTGGTGTAAGAATCTCACAAGGCTGCGTGATCTCAGATAACACGGTCTTAGGAAAAGTTCCGTTCAAGGCAAAAGCGAGTAAAACAACTACCATAAAAGAACTTCCACCGCTCGTGATCGGTGAATACGTGACCATTGGTGCCAACTGTGTGATTTACAAAGGTGCAAAGATAGGAGATTACGTGTTTGTTGGAGATTTAGCATCAATTAGAGAAGATGTGAAAATAGGAGAATACACTATAATTGGCAGAGGAGTAACGGTTGAGAATCAAACAAAGATTGGAAAGTATGTTAAAATCGAATCTGAAGCGTACATAACAGCCATGTCCACGATAGAAGATCATTGTTTCATAGCACCAGAAGTTGCATTTTCAAACGATAATTACATTGATCGAGCAAGTGAGCAAACAGTACATTACAAAGGTCCAACATTGAAAAAGGGCGCGAGAATAGGTGTAAACGCAACAATACTTCCTGGAATCATCATAGGTGAAGATGCACTTGTTGCGGCTGGCGCAGTTGTTACCAAAGATGTTCCAGCAAGAATAATAGTCGCTGGAGTGCCTGCGAAATATTTCAGAGATGTTCCAAAAGAACAGCTTTTGAAATGATTTAAGAAGGAAGTTCGAAGGGTCAATTCTTGCTTGAATTTTTTTGTGTTATGCTGTTGAATCTTCTCAACGGGTATTTTCTTGAGTTCGGTGTTT